>JAYSVF010000372.1:0-36062 GCA_043718695.1 Acidimicrobiia bacterium
ACCACCGGTCATCGCTGCGATGTTTTGGATGTTTTTTGGGATGTGTAGTGGAGCGATCGTAAAACTCTGACTTTAAACACATCGCCACAATATTTCCAACACGACCCGATTTTGCTGTGGGTTGATTTCGAAGCGATTTCGCTGTTGTTTCGACTGGCACCTCATTTCTGGCGATGCAAGGATCATCGAAAACGTTCAGGCACTGTCACCATCAGTGCCTGAGCCAGATCAGTGGTTGAGCCAGACCAGAACCACAACGGGAGACCTTGACATGACACTCGCACGAGCTCATCTTGAAAGAGCGCCTTGGGCGTACTTCGATGCCGTCGACGCCAAGGATCTTGATCGGTCCCTATTGTTTTTCGCTGACGACGCGACCTTCACAATCCAGTCCGCTGGCGTGGTGTTTAGCGGTCGCGACGAGATCGCCGGTATGTTCCGTGGCTTTTTCGGTGACTACCAAACGATCTGCCACAACATCACCAACATCGTGGTTGACGAAACGGGCGCGAAGGCTGCGACCGAACAATGCTGTCCCCATATCAAACATGATGGGTCCCCCGACACGCTCACAACGTGCAACTTCTTCACCTACGCGTCCGATGGCAAGTTTCAACGGGTGATCATCTGGATCGACGGAGCAAACCCGTTGGTCGGGGAAGGGTAACGGCCGCGGTGCTCGGCTGCGAGGGGTTTCGGATCGGAACCTCCGCCCAAGGTTGTGTTCTAGCGGTCCGTCGTCCCTAGCCGTCCGTCGTCCCCAGCCGTTCCCCAGTCGTCGCTAATCGATGCCTCGGAGTTCGCGCACCAGCGCTTTGGCGATGACGGTGCGGAGGATGTCGTTGGTTCCCTCACCTATGGCCATCAGAGGGGCGTCGCGGTAGAAGCGTTCGATATCGAATTCGGTGGAGTATCCGTACCCACCATGGAGACGCATAGCGTCGAGAGATGCTTTGATGGCCACCTCGGATGCGAAGAGCTTCGCCATGCCGCTTTCCTTATCGGCCCGCACCCCCATGTCGATTTTCGAGGCGGCCCACCATGTCATGAGTCGAGCGGCCTGTACTTCCGTGGCCATGTCGGCGAGGCGCAACTGCACGGCCTGGAACTTGTTGATTTCCTGACCAAATGCCCGTCGTTCGTCAGTATAGGACAGCGACGCGTCAAGTGACGCTTGGGCAATACCGACGGAGCGTGCCGCGATATTGACGCGCCCAACCTCAAGCGCGCTCAAGGCTTGATAGAGGCCTTTCCCCTCGACACCGCCGAGAAGGTTGGCCACGGGTACTCTGCAGTCGTCAAACACAACCTCGCAGCTTTCGGGACCTTTGTAACCCAGTTTGCCGAGATCTTTCGTGACGTTGAACCCGGGCGTTCCCTGTTCCACCATCACTACGCTCATGCCGCTCGGCCCAGGCCGCGGAGAAGGGTCAGTCTTGACGAGCACCGGCATAGGGTTAGCGAATCGAGCGTTGGTGATCCAGGTCTTCGTTCCTCGGATGACGTACTCATCACCGTCGAGCGTTGCGGTGGTGCGAATGCCTTGCAGGTCGCTTCCTGCATCGGGTTCGGTGAGCGCGATACAGGTTCGGCGTTGGCCCGTTGCCAGTTCAGGGAGCCACCGTTTCTTCTGCTCTTCGGTTGCATGGTCGACGATCATCTTGCAGGCCAGGCTGTGGCTACCAAGAATTCCAGCGATGCCCATCCAGGACTTGGCGATCTCCTCAAACAGGATGGCCATACTCACTATGTCGGCATCGAGCCCACCCCACTGGCCGGGAATGGTGATCCCGAAGAGTCCCATCTCCTTCATTTTTTCGACGATCTCCGTTGGGTATCGGCCCTCGTGTTCCCATTCCCGGGCGACCGGTCGTATCTCGCGGTTCACAAAATCACGGATGGTGTCGCGAAACATCTGGTGTTCATCAGACAGCTCAAAGTTCATGCCGACGACGATAGAGCCGTGAATCCTCTGATGTTTAATTTCGCACGGGGGCACCCCGTGAACCCCGTCCCACGGGGACACCCCGTGAACCCCGTGGGATACGTGAGCTTCAAGAGTCAAGATTCTCTTTCGGGAGGAGAGTCTGCGAGAATTCGCACCGTGAGTTTTCTTTCGCCTTCCGGAGACCGAGCCGCCCGCCTACGAGAGCTACTCGCGGGCCCAAACCCTTTGACTGCTCCGGGGTGTTATGACGCGCTCGGCGCTCGGCTGATTGAGGAAGCGGCATTTGATTGCGTCTATATGACGGGCTTCGGGACTTCAGCTTCGTTACTTGGGCGCCCCGATGTGGGACTGACCAATCAGGGTGAAATGCTCGACAATATTCGTCGGATCGTTCTGGCTACCTCGTTGCCGGTGATCGCCGATGCCGACACGGGGTATGGCAATGCGATGAATGTGATTCGCACGGTGCAGCTGTGGGAGCAGGCGGGGGCCGCGGGGTTTCACCTAGAGGATCAGGTCACGCCAAAGAAGTGCGGACATATGAACAACAAACAGGTGATCCCCGCTGGCGAAGCAATCGGCAAGATTAAGGCTGCCGTTGCGGCACGTTCGAATCCCAACACCGTGATCATTGCGCGTACCGATGCGCGGGCCGTTGAGGGTATCGACGCAGCGATTGACCGAGCGAAAGGATTCGCCGATGCGGGCGCGGATCTGCTCTTCGTTGAGGCACTCGAAGGTGAAGGCGAAATCGAGACGGTTTGCGAAAAACTTCGGGGCTATCCGTTGGTGTTCAACTGGGCCGAGGGCGGAAAAACACCTCCGCTCACCTACACACGTATTTCCGAACTCGGTTTCAAACTCATCATCTGTCCGATTTCGACGCTGCTTTCGGCGACTGCCGCAATGCGCAACGCCCTTGCATCGATCAAGGCGGAGGGCACACCAGCCGCGATTGTTGACAAGATGTTGCAGTTCTCGGATTTCCTCAACTTCATTGGCCTTCCCGAGATTAACGAGCTCGAAAAGCGTTTCGCCGAAGGGTGAGTCTTGGCGTCATGAGGCCCTTCGCCGAAGACTCCGTTGCCAACTGGACCCCGGAAGACCTTGCGAGCGATCACCGTTGGGTTGTTGAACTCGACGACCAGGCTCGACACGACCTTGTTCTAGCGGTCCGCCAGGCTTACGACGGGGCCAAGACGCTGTTTGACTATCGACGAGCAGACTTTGATTTCGGCTCAGCGATAGGTCCGATTACGAGCGCTTTTGAGCAGGCGAAACACGGTCGAGGCATGGCGCTTCTTCGGGGTCTTCCTCGACTTGAGCTCACCGAGGAACAGTTTTCCGTGTTGAGTTGGGCGATTGGGCTTCACGTTGGTGTTGCTCGCCCTCAAGGAAAAACCTCGCAGTACTTAGCAGCGGTTCGCAATGTAGGGGTCGACTACCGCAGCTCGGGAGGACGGGGCTACTCATCGAGCGCGGAACTCGATTTTCATATCGATGGAGTTGATGTTGTAGCGCTTTCCTGCTTCAACAAGGCAGTTTCCGGTGGCATGAGCATGGTTTCAAGTTCGCTACGCGCACAGAACATTGTGGTTCGCGAACGACCGGATCTTGCCGAGGTTCTCTATCAACCATTCTTCTTTAGCCGCCAAGCCGAAGAAGCGCCCGACGAGGCACCGTTCTATACCAACCCAGTGTTTGATGTTCACGAGGGCCGCTTCTTCGGAAAATGGAATCGCAATCGCATCAACACTGCCCAACAACTCGATGGTGTCCCGAAACTTTCCCCGTTGCAACATGAAGCAATGGATTTCATGGACGCGACCTTGCGGCGACCCGATGTGATGTACATGATGTTTCTTGAACCGGGCGATGTCCAGATTCTGTCGAACTTCACCACGTTGCATTCGCGCACGGAGTTCGTTGATCATGAAGCGCTGGAGAAAAAACGAGTGTTGTTTCGCCTGTGGCTTACCCCACCCGATGCACCCGAACTACCCCTCAGCTGGAAGCCGCTATTTCGATCGATAGGTGCACGTACGGTTCGTGGCGGAATTATTGGACAAAACTATGGCGACGAATGCCGATCATTCGATGCGCGTCAGGCCGCGGAGCATTCGATGTTGGTCGAATCGTAAGAATTTACGGGCCGCAGTTCTCCAGAAAGTTCTTGAGCACGCCGTCGAAACGCATCTTCAAGTCGCGCCCGGCAATCACGTGAGACAGCTCCGGCCACAGCTCACCCTGGCATCCAGGAATGCCCTCTTGTAACGGCATGGTGGTGCGGGGTGACGTCACGGGGTCGATACCTGCGTGAAGGACAAACGCCGGGCACGTGATCTGATTGAGTCGGCCGCGTGTGTCATGGCTCAAACACGCCTCGACCAGCCGGGCGTGCGCATCTGCCTTTCCGGATAGGTCACCCCACGCGCCGTTGGGTCCGAGGAGACGGTCATGATGCTCGTCGTAAAACTCACCCGTGAAACTGAACGCCGCAACGAAACGTTGGAACACTTCGAATCCCATTGTTTGGTGCACATCGCGGAAGAGTTCCAGTTGATCGCGAAGGGTTTTGTCGACAAACGCCCAGGTGCCCGTCATCAGTAATGAACGAACGAGCTCGGGCCGCGCTATTGCTAGTTCTTGTCCCACGCACGCGCCCATTCCAACAAGGCCGACGACATGGACTCGTTTCCACCCAAGATGATCGATGAGCGCGGCGGCATCGGAGGCGAGAAGCTTCATCGACATTGCGCTGCTGGCATCATCGGTGGAGGAACCCACCCCGCGGTAGTCCCAGATCAACACCTGATAGTTCTCGCGGATGTAGCGGGGCGCGTCGTTGAATCGACCGTGGCAGAAGCTTCCCCAGCCACCCATGCAGAGCACTTTGTCGAGAGTGTCGTCGCCATGCACTTCGTAATGCAGCGTCACGTTGTCTTTTTGGAACAGTGTCATGGAATTTTGCCTCGTTGTTATCCGGGTTGATTCAGTTGGCTGCCCGCAGCAGTGCTGCGAGTGCCGTGGGGACCGTTTGGTGATGGGTGGTTTGGCGCTGAAATGCGTGTCCGATACGCCCACAAATGTCGTCGCGGTGCGCTGGTGCGTAAATCTGGAACGCTACGGGCATCTGATCGCGGCCAATTCCCGATGGCAGACACAATGCGGGGAGCCCAGTCACGTTGCCTGGCCCCGTGAACCGGGCGTGCATTTTTTGCAAAGGATATCGAGTGCCGTTGACGTTGAAGAACAAATCGTCGTAGCGCGGCGATGAGCCGACCAAACCGGGGAACAGGATTGCGTCGACCGACTCAAATGTGGCATCGAAGGAGTTCTGCAGGAGCGCTCGCATTCTTAGGGCGCGCACGTAATCCGTAGCTGGAGCCAACTTTCCGACGAGGAGACGGAACACCAAACCGGGATCGTATTCATCGGGTCGAGTCCATAGATCCTCGTGAAGACTTGCTCCCTCGCACAGCAGCGTCAGCCAACCGGCACCGAAGGAATGCTCCACGTGTTTCACCTCAACATCGACAACCACGGCGCCGCAATCACGGAGAACTTCGATCACATGGTCCATCGCCGTAACAACCGGGGCATCACAGAGAGGTTCGTAATAGGCCCGGGCCACGCCGATTCGCAGTCCGCGAAGATCACCCGAGTCGCTCAGCGCGCTAAGGAGTTCGGGGCGACGACGGTTGAAGGAACTCTCTTCGCAACTATCATGCGCGCTTATGACATCGAGAATTCGGGCAGCGTCTTCGACTGATCGGGTCAGCGGGCCCACGTGATCCATCGTCCAAGACAACGGCATTACCCCTCGCCGTGACACCGCGCCATAGGTTGGTTTCCAGCCCACAACACCGGTACACGCGGCAGGAACTCGAACGGAACCGAGCGTGTCGGTGCCCAAAGCAAATGGCATTAGCCGAGCGGCAATCGCACCGCCCGGTCCACTCGACGATGACCCTGAGAACCGCTCCAAGTCCCACGGATTGTGTACCGCGCCATACCAGGGACTCAATGCGCTTCCGCAGGCAAACTCGGTGGAAGCAAGTTTGGCAAGCATCACGGCGCCTGCCGCGTCGAGCCGCTCCACCGCGTGTGCAGAAGTGTCAGGAACATGCCCGGCCAGCACCCTTGATCCACCCGTGGTGACAATCCCCGCCGTGCTGATGTTGTCTTTGAGGCCGTAGGGAATCCCTTCGAGCGCTCGAGCCTCACTACGCAACCAGCGTTGATCCGATGCCCTCGCTTGCGCTCGTGCTGTTTCGAATGCCACATGCGCCACGGCGTTGATGTGGGGATCGACCGTTTCGATCCGAGCGACGCAGGCATGGAATGCTTCCGTTGGGCTCGCACTCCCTGCCGCGAAAAGCGCCAATAATTCGGTCACCGTGCAATCGGCCAAATCTGTCGGCTGACTTGGTGCGGTCAGTGGTTTCGGTGTCGGCCCGGTGGCTGGTGATTGAGCGGCGGGAACGGGATGCTTCGGGTGCAGTCGAGGGGCCGTTCGAGGTTCGAGTGGTTGCGGGTGGGTCATGCCACCGAGATCGAGCGATCGAACGGCTATAACCTCATCCCACCAGATGGCCATGGCATCGGCCGCCAACGTCACATAGCGATCATCGAGTTCGACCCCGGCCAGTCGCGCGGTCGCAACCATTTCCTCGATTGAGCGGTGTGATGGTTGTTGTGCCGTCATTCGTTGGCGATCGGTTCGCGGTGGATATGCCCGGGGTGGATGGGGCTTAACGCGAAGTTCGCTGTTCTCAGCCCAGGAGCCGTTGTAGGGCGTTGGTTGCGCCCTCGGCCCACTTGGCGACAGTGTCCGACAACTGGTCGAGTTCCCCGTCGAGAATGAACAAGCTACGGGTGGGGACGATGGCCCCGATCTCAACGAGCAATGGTCGAAGAAAAACTTCAGGTGCAAGGGCGTGAACCGGCGCGCCGCCAACCATGACAGGCACGGCAACCACGTTGGCTAAGCCGGTTTGGCCGAACCAATCGAGAAACGATTTCAACAAACCGGTGTACGTAGCCTTGTAGGTGGGTGAGGCAATGACCGCGAGATCAGCGCCCGAGAGCGCTGCGACCTCCGCCTTTACCGACTCCGACGACCAGTCAAACAACTGGCCGCCGAAGTTGGCAAGATCAATAACATGCGTACTTACATTCTCTCGCCCCGCAGCTGAAGCCGCTTGCTTCGCAACTTCCTCGGCAACACCGAGTGTTCGCGAGTTTGCTTTTGGATTGCCACAAACGACAACAACCTTGAGAGGCGAGGAGTTCGTCATGTTCGGGTGTTACTTCTTGCACTCAAGGAGTGGCATAACTTCCGTGCCGAACCGCTCGACCCCTTGAACGAAGTCGGGGAACACCAACATCATGCCCGCTACACCCTCGATTGCGGCGATGGCATCGACTTTGCGCGCCACTGTCGCTGGCGAGCCGGCGATCACGTTGATATTGAACATGCAGTTGTTCTGCATGTCCTGCAGGATTTGGCGAGCGGTACTGGTTTCGCTGGCGTTGACGTCGGCTGCGGCCATGCCCATCATGAAGGCAAGCGCATCGGTATCGGCACCATCTTTGCAGTGCTGCACGTAGGCCTCTGCTTCGGCGTCGGTGTCGCCAATGAAGATCATGTTGAGCGCATAGGCGCCGACGTTGCGCCCCGTCTTCGCTGCTGCTTCTTGAAGTTGATTGCTCATAGATTTCATGAGCTCGAGGTCGCCTGGGGTAACGATGAAGTTGTAGTCGCCGTATTCGGCACAGAACTGCATGCCGCGCTCCGATTGACCCGCGCCAACGATGGGAATGTGGTGCTTGGGCTTTGGCTGCACCATGCAATCGTCGAGTTGGTAGAAGTCACCCTTGATGGAACTGCGACCGTTTTCCCAGAGGTCCTTCATGATGGCTACGTATTCCGAGGAGTGCTCGTAACGGTTGGCGAAGTGCGAATCACCGGGCCAGACACCCATCTGCTGGTATTCGCTCATGTTCCAACCCGACACCAAGTTGATACCGAACCGTCCGCCAGAGATGTCATCGATTGTGACGGCCATACGGGCGACCATCGCTGGGTGAAGCGTGAGGATCGCCGTCGACGCGTAGAGCTTGATCTTCGTAGTAACGGCAGCCAAGCCCGCCATGAGTGTGAATGATTCAAGGTTGTGATCCCAAAACTCGGTTTCACCACCAAATCCGCGTAGTTTCACCATCGATAGAACAAATTCGAACCCGTGCTTTTCAGCGGCAAGCGTAATTTGCTTGTTGAGTTCAAAACTCGGCATGTACTGCGGAGAGTTTTTCGAGATGATCCATCCGTTGTTGCCAATCGGAATGAAAACGCCAAAGTCCATGCGGTGCCTCCTGTAGGGAACTGAGTAACGCACTCTATTGAGGCAACAGGTCACTCCACAACTCGTTCGGACTATTCCTCAGATGTTTTCATCAAACCGTAAGATGAACTCCATGCTCAGCCCCGATAGTGATGCGCCCTGGGGTTGTGTGATCGGCCGTTTTCAGCCGTTTCACAACGACCATTTGTCTCTGGTTGTTGAGGCTTACCGATGCCATGGGCAGGTCGTGGTTGGGGTCACCAATGCCGATCCGACCTGGTTCGTTCCGGTGCAGGAATCGCCTCGTCGCCATCTTCAGGCCTCCAACCCCTTCACGTTCTGGCAACGCTCGGAACTCATTCGTGCGGCTTTAGTTGAAGAAATTCCGACCGAGTCACTTCGGATCGTGCCGTTTCCGATACATGATGTTGCCCTGTGGCCGTCATACCTTCCGGAAAACGTTGTGTGTTGGGTGCGGGATAGGGGCGCGTGGGAGACGCGAAAAAGTGCCGAACTTGCAGGTCGGTTTTCGGTGCGAACGATCCCGGCGGTTGTCTCTGAAACATCGGGAACGCGCATACGTGAACTTCTCGCAGCCGATGATCCAGCGTGGCGGGAACTCGTGCCACGGCCCGTTGCGGTTTTGATCAACCAATGGCGGCTGGTTGGTTCCTTGGAACTCGATGCTTCGCCTGCCAATTCTTTGCCGGCTGATTCTTTGCAATTGGGTGATGAAGGCAGCAGCGAACCGTGCGGCTCAACCGGCAACACTCGGGGTTAACCAGATGACTTCCCTTCATTACGGAGAAGACCATCCGCGTCCCGTCGACGACCGCATTCCGATGATTTTGGTACTCCTCGACGGCCTTGGTGATCGAGCGCACGAAGCTCTCCGTGATCCGTCGTTGCCTGATGGACCGAGACAAACCGCAAGTGAGGCGGCGCGCACTCCAGTACTCGACGAACTCGCCCGTCGCGGACAGTGCGGGCTCCATGTGCCGTTGGGTTGGGGACGTGCGGCGGCGAGCGAAATCGCGCACTGGTCACTCTTTGGTTTTCACGACATTGCCTTTCCTGGGAGAACACGCTTGGAAGCACTCGGACATGGACTGTCGCCGGAGCCAAACTCGCTGTTGCTGTTTGCCGCCCTTCGTCCGTCGCATACTGACGCGTCCGGTCGGATTTGGATTACCGGACGGGTAAGACGTGACGAGCCTGAGGTAGCCAGCGCACTACTTGACAAGGTACGAACGTTTGCAACCTCAACGCACCATTTCGAACTGACCACCTTCGATCGTGGCGAAGCGATTCTCACGATACGGGCACTGGGTTCTCACGGGGTTGGACCCGTCACCGATTCCGATCCGTTCTTTGAACATCTGCACCCCATGATGCAGCCGCGACCGTTCCGGAGCGAGGAAGGGTCTGAAGGTGGGCGTTCTGGCGCATCGGACGCGGCATCGACGGCATCGGCGCTAGGGGAGTATCTGCGTTGGGTTCGTTCGACTCTGAGTGAAGATCCGCTGAACCTGGAGCGGGTGGCCAACGGTCTTCCGGCTTTGGACACCGTAACGACGAAATGGCCGTCGGTCATTGTGCCGGTACCATCGTTTGTCGACGTGGTTGGTGTACGCGGCGCGATGGTAACGACCAGTCCGTTCTACCGGGGATTGGGACGGCTGCTTGGCATGGAAACCCTCGACGCCTCTCGAAACGAAGTGTCTTTGGCTGAGTCTCTTCAATCGGCTGTTGAGCTCATCGAGCGTGGCGCACAGTTCGTACATGTTCATACGAAAGTGACCGATGAGGCTGGGCACTCGAAGGACCCGCTGCAAAAGAAGGCGGCAGTGGAGTGGTGCGATGCGCAATTGAAGTCCCTCCTTGAACCCCCGTTTTCTGATTGGGTTGTTGCCGTTACCGGGGACCACGCAACACCGGCATCAGGAGGGGTGTTGCATACGGGTGATCCAACCCCGTTTGTGGTCGTCGCACCTTCTGCCCGGGGCGATGGCGTTCAGTCGTTTGGAGAACAGCAGTGTCAAGCGGGGTTGCTAGGGATCCTCGCCGCTTCCGACGTGATGCCCCTGTTGTGTTCGCACGCGAACCGGCCACGATTTCTTGGGCATCGCCTGTCGCCGTTCCCAACGATCGCGTTACCCGACCACCCCGAACCGTTTCGATAAACCTGATACCTCAGAGTTATTGTCGGTACATGGCCCTTCCCGACGAGTTCCCAACCGCAGGCGACTTTACCGCTCCAGACCATTTGCACGAGACCCTGGCCGAAGTTGACCACCTCTACGCCACCATCGTGGCCCCACAGGAGGAAAAACTTGCCCACCGCTTCGACGCTGTGGACGCGTACCTCGATTCCAATGGTCGGTTGCACCCAGAGATTTGGGAGGCCCGTCGTCACATTATGCGTGAATCGGGAAAAGCTGGCCTCTACGGTGCGTTCCTTCCGGAGCGAGTAGGTGGCAGAGGTTTCGATCGCGAAGACATGCTTTGGATCGAAGAGCGGGTGTATAGCTATGGCCTGCGCCTGAACCCCGCGCTGCTTTCGTGGAGCGAAGGGGCAACACCTCGCGTGATTTTCGCCGGTGATCATCACCGTGAAGAGTTCACGACCCCGTTGGTCACTGGTCAGAAAACCGCCTTTCATGCCATTACCGAGCCGGGTGCCGGGTCGAACCTTTTCGACATGAAGACCAATGCGGTGCAAAAGAATGGCGACTGGGTCCTCAACGGTCATAAGGCCTACATCACCAACGCGTTTGAGGCCGACGTTGCTCAAGTCTTAGCGGTCACGCACCCGGGCAACGGTCGACGTAGCTTCACCTACTTTCAATTCGACACCCACGAAGCGCGGGCTCGTGGATTTTCCAGCGGCAAGGTGTACCAAACCATGTTTAACGACGGCATCACCGGCGAGGTGATGTTCGATGATCTGGTACTTCCCGCCGACTCGGTGCTCGGTGAAGTTGGCGGCGCGTTCGATATTGCCATGGCCTCGATCAACTGGACACGCATGCGCCGTGGCGGCATGTGCTCGGGTTGGGGTCAGTTGCTCATTCATCGCATGACCGAACGAGCAAAGTCTCGTGTGATCGGCGGCAAAGCGCTTGGCGCGAATCAAGGCATCGCGTGGATGGTGGCCGACAGTTACGCCGACTGGATGATGGCGCGATCGTTGTCTCTTGCCGTTGCTCGAGAACTCGATCATCCGGGTCCGTGGTGGAAGACCCCGCGAGCGCGCGAGGAGATTCGCAAAATCTCCGCGGTGAAGCTGACCAACGACGAGTGCTTTTACCGGATTGCTGATCGGGCGCTTCAATTACATGGTGCCGCAGGTGTGATGCGAGACACCGAGATCAACAAGCTGTTCCAACTGGCTCGCAACTTTCGTATTCCTGGTGGGGCCGACGAGGTGCAACGGAACTCAATTGCCGAAGGTCTTGGGCTGCGCTTCTAGCTGCTGGGCCGGCTGATGATTTCGGATCCGGTCGAGGTCAATCCAACCATGATCCGTTTGGTGAGAAATGGTGCGAATGATCCACTGCTCACGAGCCTGCACCCGCGAGTGGTCGAGCCCGAACTTGGTTCATCTGCTGGCGTGTGGCGCCAATGTTGGATTGCCTGGCAAGACGTGCGAGGACTCGGCTCCGACCTTATTGCGCCGCCCGATCATTACCGCCCGAATCCCTACTGGGCGCCAAACCAAATTCGACTGTGGGCATACAATCGAGCGGCCCTGCTTCTTGTGGATCAACGAGCAGAGCAATCCGACGAGGTCCTCACGTTGCTTCGTTACCTGGGCTTGGAAGAACCGCGGCTGAACGATACTTCACTCGACTAACCGAACGCGCCGTTGGCCTGGAATTCGGCAATCTGTGTCTCGTCGTAGCCGAGTAGACCGTTCAGGATTTCTGCTGCGTGTTCGTTGCGGTGTGGCGCGCGGACGTGGTTGGTGCGTGGCGGGCCGACGCGGATCGGTGAAGTCAACTGGCGAACAGTTCCGAAATGCGGGTGCTCCGTTTCGGCGATCACCTGGCGCGCTGCGGCATGGGGATCAGCAGCGGCCTGATGGATAGACCAAATTGGTCCACACGGCACGCCTGCCTCCGTCAGAATTTCGAGCCACTCATCAGTGGTATTGGCACCTAGGGCTTGGTCAATCTCCGCTTCGCACTCGGCCTTGTTCAGCCGACGTTGTTCAAAGTCGACAAAGCGAGGATCGGTCATGAGGTCGGTCCGTCCAATCGCTTCGCACAATCGTTCCCAGAATTTGTCCTTCGCGCACGTAAGCACGATCCAGCCATCATTGGTTGGAAAGTTTCCGAATGGCACCAGCGATGGGTGGGATGAACGCGGGGTTCGAGAGACGATGTAGTTCTCCGTGAGTGCCCACGTGCCCGGGTACGACAGCAGGTTCATCGCGGTGTCGTAAAGCGAAAGGTCACAATCCATGCCGGTGCCATCACGTCGCGCCGCGTGAATTCCGGCGATGGTTGCCGCACTGAGCACGTAGCCGGCAGAGAAATCCACCAGCGATAGCCCCGATTTCGTCGGAGGACCATCGGGCTCCCCGGTGAGGTTCATCCAGCCGCACATACCTTGCAGGATGTAGTCGTACCCCGGTTCGGTAGCCCGGGGGCCGACGTTGCCAAATCCCGAAAGCGAAACGCACACGATGCGAGGATTGATGTGCTTGAGATGTTCATACTGAATACGAAGTTTGGCAGGCACATCGCCGCGAAGATTTGACACAACTGCGTCGGCGGTTGCTACGAGATCTTCGAAAATCCGTCGGCCGGATTCGCTGACGATGTCGAGAGACAACGATCGCTTGTTCCGATTGAACGTTTCGAAGAACAGTGAATCTTCGCCTTGCTGAAATGGTGGGACGTAGCGGCCCACATCGCCGTTGGTTCGCGGGTCTTCGATCTTGATGATGTCGGCCCCAAGATCGGCGAGGTGAACCGTGCCGAAAGGACCTGCACCGAATTGCTCAATGGCAATAATTCGAACGTCTTGGAGGGGGAGCACAGTTGGTCCTTAGTGATCGATCTTTTGGTAGACAGAATTCAAATGGTGAATGTGCTCGCGCATTGTTGACTCGGCTTTCTCAACATCACCGACGAGCACCGCATCGTGAATGAGCCGGTGCTCCTCGTTGACCTTCTTCCAAAACGAGGGAGTAGAAGCGCGGGCGACAAAGCGGGCCGTGAGGACATTGAAAATCGGTCGAGCCATGAGATCGAGGAGTGGATTGTCGGCCGCTTCAAGCAGTGTCAGGTGGAAGGATCGCCCCCGTACACGGTGTTCCGCTTCACCGGCTCGGCCGCGCACTACATCATCACCAAGTCGGCGAAGTTGCTCGTCGGTGCGACGCTTCGCGGCCAACCCCGTTGCAGGAACTTCGAGCAGGAGCCGAGCCTCAAGGATTCCTTGGTCGCTGAGCGTTTCTGCATGCATCATCATCCCGATCGAGTCGGTGAGATAGCCCTTGATCTGATCCGTCGACGGCACCGCGACCCACGTGCCTCCATTGACCCCACGCCGCGTGATGACGAGTCCACTTGACGACAGATGCCCCAGTGCTTCCCTGATTGTTGATCGGCTCACCCCAAAGACTTTGGCCAAATCTGGCTCGACGGGTAGGCGTTGTCCCGCGAGCAGTTGGCCCGTCACAATGTTGTTTCGAAGTTGATCAGCCACCTGGCGGTACGCGGGTCGAATGCGCTCAATAGCCAACGGACCCGCATCGGATTCAGCCTTCGCGGGGCCAACGGGTTGATCAGTACTCATACTAGTTATTTCGGCGAAGAAGAAAAAGTTAGGACTTCAGGGCGGGCATGACGTGCTCGCTGATGAGGCGTATTGATTGGAGGGTGGACTCCAGAGGCATCCCGACCCAGTGCGTGCGAATGATGAACTGGTTCACACCAATCGCTTTCCAAGGCGCCAACTCGGCGATCACCTCCTCGGGAGAGCCAACCACAAATCGTTGTTGAGAAAGCTGGTCATAGGCCGCGGCAAAATCGTCCTTCTCGGGCATAACTTTGTCTTGACCCCAGGCGGCATAAACCTTGTACTTTGCCGAGAGATACGGAGCCGCTAAGCGAATGGCTTCCTCGCGAGTAGGTGCACAGAACACTTCACGCATGAGGGGCAGGGTCGTGACATCGCTTCGTCCATAAGCTTTTGCCGCGGCGTTAAACAACCCGATCTGACGCAGAACGGTTTCGCTGGTAGCGTGCGGGTTGATCATCCACGCGTCGGTAAGTCTTGCGGCGCGCTCCACCGCAGCATCGGAGTTCGCCGCCATCCAGATTTCTGGTCTCGGACGTTGAACCGGCAGGAAGGTGAGCGTTGCTCCGTCGAGTTGACACCAGGGCAGATCGGCGTGCACTTCCTTGCCCGCCCACAACTCGGTCACGATTCGAAGGTTCTCCTCAAGCCGATGAACCTGTCCCTTTTTGGACAATCCAAACGCCTGATATTCCGTATCGCGGTAGCCAAGCCCAACGCCGTAAATCAGTCGACCTTCGAGCACAACATCGAGGGCCGCATAGTTTTCGGCAACTTCGAGAGGATTGAGGAGCGACAGTAGGTTGATGCCGATCCCAACGCGCATGGTGCCGGTTTCGGGCGCGAGGCGAGCAAGATAAGCGAGAGGCTGAATATGGGTCATGCCTTCGGCAAGAAAATGCTGACCGGCCCACAGCATGTCCCATCCAAGATCGCGCACGCTATGCACGATCTCGATCTGCTCGTGAAGAGCCTTGACCTGATCCGTTCCAACAGGATGCTGGTTGGTGAGAAAGAGACCGAACTGGACGGTCATCCCCGCAACGCCTCGCCAAGTTCACGGCTATCGGCAAGGGTGTCCAAACCAAGCACGAGATCCTGCACGCGAGCGGTGATCTCACGCGAGGTCGCGGTGCGCATGTTGTCTTGGTACTTGGCAATGATTTCATCAGCGCTCAACGGACGTTCGTCGGCACCGCGGTTAACTTGCTCGCGATGCTTGAACACTCGCCCGTCATGGAGGGTGATTTCGATGGCACCGCTGTAGTGCTTTGGGAAGCCTGAATCGGGATCATCGAACGAGTGAACCTTTGCCGTGAGGTCGAGGATTTCTCGGTCGCCAATTGCGGCAGGTTCGAGTTCTTCCAACCCGAAGCGTCCCCGCACAATCGAGGCGGCGACGATATAGGGCAGTGAGAATTTCGCGTCGTAGTCGCTCTTTGGGAGCACTTTCTTTTCTGCCGGATACGAGACCACTTGGCCGGGAGTCGGATGAATAAACGCATCGATCTTGGCAATATCAGCCGCTACGATGCCGTTGCCCTTGGTGATGATCATCGCTGCGTCCGCGAACGCGTGAGTGAAGTGACACACGGGGAACGGCTTGACGGCATTGTTCAGCACTTCCCAGGTTTCACCAAGTCCTGCCGTGCATGCAGCAAGGTCGGGAACTTTGTTTTGGAGGTGAGTATTGAAGAAACCGAAACGACCTTCATAAACGCTGAGTGGAGTTTGGAAACCCTGCCTGGCAAACGCGGCTGCCGTTATGCCGTTGCTAGCGGCGAGTCCCGGGTGGGCACGCTTGGTCCACGAGCCGTCATCAAGAAATTCCAATAGCCCGCCTGCAGTGGAGCCGGCGAACCCCTGCGCGTAGGCAATGAGTTTGGCGGGGAGCCCCTCCATTTTGGCGGCCGCGGTGGCACAACCGAACGCGCCAACCACGCCAGTGGGGTGGAAACCAACTTCGTGGAAACCTCCGTTGGCGGCCATGCCGAGGCGCGCAGCAACCTCAACGGCAATCACGTAACCGACTAAGAGATCCGTGCCGGGAAGACCACGATGGTTGGCCATAGCGAGAGCAGTCGGCGTGGCACTAGTAGATGCGTGACAGACCGCGGCAACGTGGGTGTCGTCGTAGTCGAGACCGTGCATCAAAATGCCGTTCATCAACGCCGCATCGCGTACAGGAAGGCTATTGCGAAAACCGATCACCGGTTCAGTGCCCTGCGAGCCGAAACTCGTGAGCGCACTCAGTGCAGTGCGACTGAACTCATAACGAGTTGAGGCAAACGCGATCCCGACGCAGTCAAGGATGAAGAGCTTCGAACGCTCGACCACATGATCAGGAAGATCGCGAAAACTCAGATCAGACGCAAAATTCGCAATCGTTTGACTGATCGTGGGTCCATCGTGGATGTCGTTGTGGATGTCAATGCCGGAGGAAACGGATGATTGAGCCATGCAATATTGTGGCAGCGAAAGCGCGAAAAGGGAAATCCTCTGATGTATTGCGTTGCGCTCTGTGACTAGAGTTTCCCTATGGCTTCCGGTAAGCAACTTCGCGTAACAATCGTGCAATCAGGTTCGTGTTCCGAAGACCCCGCGGCCAACACCGCGGCTCTGTTGGAAACGTTCCGGGAGGAAGCGGCGAAAGGTACCGATCTCGTCCTGTTTCCCGAACTTGCCACAGCGCCTTATTTCTGCGCGACCTCGAAAGACGAACGGTTCTGGGACTGGGCCGAAACCGTTCCGGGCCCCATCACTGACGCGTTTGCCAAGGTTGCGGCCGAGACGGGAACCGCGGTGTGTTTCGGAATCTATGAGAAGACGCCCGAAGGGGTGTTCTACAACGCGGCGCCGATCATCGACCGTACCGGCACGATGCTTCCCGGTCTGCTGCCCGATGGCTCGACGCAGGCGGCGTTTCGAAAGTTGGCAATCCCCAAGGTTGAAACGCCCACGCTTACTACCGATGAAAAGCACTGGTATGGCCCGGGGGCTGGCCCGTGCATCTTCGAGTTGAACGGTATTCGTATTGCGGTACTCATTTGCTATGACCGGAGTTTCTCGGAGCACTGGATGGCGGCGACCCATATGGGTGCCGAGGTGGTTATCGTGGTGGTTTCTTCGTTTGGTTGGCGTTCTGAGCTTTTCGTGCCGGAACTGCGGATTCGTGGGATGGAGAGTGGCGTTTGGGTGGTGGCAGTTAATCGCGGTGGCCCCGAGGTGGTGAATGGCCAAACGCTGACCTTTTTCGGGCAATCATGCGTGATCGAACCAACCGGCAAAATTGTCGCACTGGCACCGGCCGATGAAGCCGGTCCCGTGATTCGCGCCACGATCGACACTGGGCTGATTGAGGAAGCTCGCCGCACGTGGCCAATTCAGCAGGATCGCAGACCGGAACTGTTCCGTTTCCTCTATGACACTGCGCCTTACGCTGGTTCGTAGCGGTAACGGCACCCATGGCACTTCTTGACCGCTTCGCGCCCGCTGGCCTAGCTGGAATCCAAACTCTCGCCCGAGAAACTGAAGCCGGTCCCTACGATGGGTTGTGGCTGGCGGAGAACCGGTACGACCCGTTCCCATCGTTGGCCTTAGCCGCCGAACATACCCAGCGGATCACGATCGGTACTGGTGTCGCGATTGCGTTTGCTCGTACGCCGATGACGATCGCGTACCCGGCTTGGGAACTCCACAACTTCAGCGACGGGCGTTTCGTTTTGGGTCTCGGCTCGCAGGTTCGCGCGCACGTTACGAACCGCTTTGGCATGCCCTTCACCGAACCGGCTGCGCGCATGAAGGAATTCATCGAAGCGGTGCGAGAAATTTGGCGTTGTTGGTCGACGGGGGATCGCTTGCGGTTTGAGGGTCGCTTTTATCGACACACGCTTATGACCGAAAACTTCGTTCCCGAAGCAACCGGAAACGGAACTCCGCCGATTTATCTTGCCGCGGTTGGGCCTCGCATGACCGAGGTAGCGGGCGCCGTCGGCGATGGTCTTGTCGCACATCCGTTTCTTACCGAGTCCTATGCGCGCGAACGGTTGTTACCCGGGTTAGCTGCGGGATCGTTGAAGGCCGGTCGTACGAGAAACTCTGTCGTAACCGTGGGTGCCATCTTTGTGGCAACGGGTCGCGATGAGAAGGAACTTGCCGCAGCCGAGATGGCGGTAAGAAAGCGCATTGGCTTTTACGGTGCTACCCCGTCGTACCGGCCGGTCCTTGACCATCACGGGATGGGCGATCTACAAACGACGCTCAATGATTTGGCTCGTGCGTCTCGTTGGGATGATATGGGCACGTTGATTCCCCGCGAGCTTTTTGCGGCCATGGTGATATCCGGAACTCCGGAACAGGTCGGCATGGAATTGCATCAACGCTTCGGTGACGTGTTCGATCGCGTTTCTATCAACGCGCCGTATGCTCTTGCGCCGAGCTTGGCTGATGGCATCGCCGACGCATTCCGAAACGCTGGACATTCGTAACCAGGAGGCTGCAACACCATGACCGATTCGAACTTCGATTCAGACATTGAAGCCAACTACGCCGCTGGAGGGTTTGGCAGATCGCTGCAGTGGGGTGTGAGCCCAGCGATCATCGTGGTCGACCTTTGTGTTGCCTACCTGCAGCCGGGATCACCATTGTTTGCTGACGCCGAACCGGCCCGCGCCTCAGCTGCGCGTTTGGTCGATCTGGCACGATCGCTCGATGTTCCCGTGATATTTACTCGTGTTGAATTTGAACCCGGGGGTATCGACGGAGGCTTGTTCTTCAAAAAGGTCGGTGCACTCCAATCGTTTGAGCGTGGTAACCCACTCGGCGAGTTTCCCGAGTCTCCCCGTCCGATGCCTGGTGAGGTTGTGGTGACGAAGCAGTACGCGAGTGCATTCTTCTCGACGTCGTTGGCCTCAACGATGAATGCAATGCGAATCGACACCGCGATTGTCACCGGTGTGTCAACGAGTGGCTGCGTTCGAGCGACTGCGCTTGATGCGTTACAACACGGGTTTGTGCCACTCGTTGTGCGCGATGCCGTCGGTGACCGTCACCCCGGTCCTCACGAAGCCAATCTGTTTGATTTGCAGGCAAAGTATGCCGACGTGATCTCAGAGCATCAGTGCGTCGAGTACCTGAAATCTCTTTGATCGACGGTTCTCAAGATTTTGGTTTGAATAACTCAATAAGTGGCTACATCGAGTGGCGCGATTGAATCGCAATCCGAGTGGCCAAATGCTGCATGGCTAAAACCGTGTGGCTAAACCGCGTGCTAAATGACGTGACGGTCTCGTAGGAGCTGTTGTTGGTCAGCGCTGATGCCGAGCCCTTCGAATACCTCGTTGTTGTCATGACCTAACGACCAGTGTCCAGTGTGGTGAACAGCACCCGGCGTTGCCGAGAGTCGCGGCACAATGCCGGGTCCAACAAGATCGCCGAGCTCGGGATCATGCAGGGTAATCAGCGAACCGTTACTACGGAAGTGCGGATCGTTCACCAGATCTTCGGCATTGTTGACGGGCCCGAACACCACACCTCCTGCATCGAGCGCCTCGGCTAGCTCTGCAAAGTTGATTGATGCAGCCCAGGTCATAATTTCTCGGTCGAGTTCATCGGCATGGGTTCTTCGGCCAGCGTCGGTAGCGTATCGGTCGTCGGCAGCAAGATCGGGTCGGTTCATCACGGTGCATAAGCGGCTCCAAAGGCTGTCGGAATTGGCAGCGATGACTACTCGGCGACCGTCGCGCGAGGTGTAGAGATTTGATGGCACCACGTGTGAAAGACGGACCCCTTGTGGTTGACGAATCGTTCCGAGCTTCGCGAACTCTGTGGTCACCGATTCCGAAACGGCGAGACAGGCGTCGGTGATGCCAACGTCGACAATCTGTCCTTTGCCGGAATGCACGTCTCGTTCGTAAAGGGCAAGCATCACTCCATGCAGCGCGAACATGCCCGCAAGCGAATCGCCGATCGAAAGTCCCATGCGTGGTGGGGGTTGATCGGGAAACCCATTGAGGTATCGCAAACCCCCTGCCGCTTCGCCAGCGGAGGCATAACCCGGGCGATGCGCGTAGGGGCCTTGTTGCCCATAGCCCGACACACGAGCGATGATGAGGCGTGGGTTGCGTTTTTGCAGCACCTCCGGTCCGAGACCCCAGCGCTCCAGTGTTCCGGGTTTGAAGTTTTCGACCAGGACATCGCATTCATCAAGGAGCTTGAGAGCAAGATCTTGTCCCTCGCTTTGACGAAGATCGAGGGTGATGGCTTTCTTGTTGCGAGCCAGGAACGGCCACCACAGGGCACGTGCACCGTTGGGTCCATCGGCGCGAACCGAACCCCAATCGCGCATGGGATCACCTTGGTCGGGAGACTCCACCTTGATGACTTCTGCACCAAAATCGGCCAGCATGCGGCCCACGAAAGGTCCGGCGAGGATGACACCGAGTTCGAGCACTCGCAGCCCTCGCAACGGACCAGTTCTCTCGTTGTTGACGGGGCCGGTATGCGTATCGTTCACAGGGCCAACAGTAGGCGGAGCAGCGTGTGGCGAGGAGGTGTCACCCTGCGGAATTCGCGGCAGAATGTTGGGATGACGGCTACCGGCGATCCACTGGGCGAAGTTCTCCAAGACTTACGTGATGAGTACCAACGGCTCGACGAAGTCTTCTCGGCGCTCTCCAGCGAACAATGGTCGATGCCGTCGGGGGCTCCGGGCTGGTCGATCCTCGACGTGGTGGTGCACCTTGGCGTTTCCGAAGAAGGAGTGGCAAGCACGATCGCCCTCCAACAGGAAGGGTGGCATCATCGTGATAGCCCGTTAGACGACGCGATGGACCTCACGGTTCGAGCGAATCAGGCGACACCCGCCGAGGTTCTGGCCCGGTGGAGAGCGGCGACTTCGGCGTCAATAACCGCGCTCGCCGGCGCGGATCCCAACCGTCAGTACCGGTGGGCGGCAGCACCGTTGCGTCCAAGGACGCTTGCGACCACCCGCCTCGCCGAGCACTGGGCACACGGACTCGATGTGACTGATCCGCTCGGCATCGCGTTCCCCGACACCGATCGCCTTCGCCACATTGCATGGCTAGGTCACGCCACGATTCCCTATGGATGCTCGTTGATTGGCGTAACGCCGGAACCGATCCAAGCAGTCCTCACCGGCCCGTCAGGTGATATGTGGACCTATGGTCCTGCCGACGTCGCCTCAACCATCTCCGGCTCTGCAGCAGCATTTTGTCGAGTCGGTGCACAACGGCTAAGCCCTGGCGCAGCGGGTCTGCACACGACCGGCCCGTTCGCGGAGAACGCGCTCCGAGTCCTGCGCAACTACGCCGCCTAGGGTGGTTGATCGGTTCGCAGTGCGCCGCATTGGTTTGTTGGACATGCAGTGGAATGCGATGAATTTGCAGCAACGCTCGTTGGCGTCGGTTTTTGCGGCGCTTGGCGTCGCGCACGTTGTCGTCTTGGTTCCGCTTTTTCGAAGCGCACTCAGCGGCGGGTATTCCCTGTCAGCGGTCGTAGTTGCGGTGCAGGCGATCGTGGGGGTTGCCGCGCTTGGTGTTGGTGTTGGATTCTCCTGGGCTCTCGATGCCGCCGCCGCGCCCGTCAAGGCGATCGAAGGACTGAGCGCTCGAATGGCGAAACAAGGAAGTCTCTCTGCACCACCTCGGCTCTGGGCCGCCCGGATGCGGTGCTGTGAGCCTCGCTCACGCGTAGTTGGCCAAATAACGGGTGCGGCGAATGATTTATGCGGCAAAGCCTTCGCTTCGCCGAAAGTGAGCGAGCTCTCCGCTGCAACTTTAGGGTGGTGATCTCGCTTTTGGCCGCTTCCACTTGACGGATGAAGAAATCGGATGCAAGATTTCGCTTACTAGGAAAATTCCCCAATGGAAGAGGACGTCATGAATTCAGCCCCAACGAAGCGACTCCTCGCTATCCTTACGGCGTTCACAACATTGGCCCTTCTGCCCGGGTGGTCTTCAGCCACGCACTCGCAGACGTCGCTGCAATTCGGCTGTGCGTTGAAGAGCAACGGCCTTGTGCGATACGTCACCAGTACCAACGACTGCAAGACGAAACAGGAGACTCCGGTGACCTTCTGGCCAGGGCCGACGTATTTGTGCATCAAACCTGAGGGTTCCGTTCGCCTGGGCAACAACCCCAGTGACTGCGGAAGCGGCCCTCCGAGTAACCGAGGCACATTGCTCACTGTTCCCGCAAGCGCGCCTAGCTACTTCTGCGCCGCAGCAGACACCGGCGTTCTTCGTTACGTCACCGACCCCACAGCCTGTGCCAGTGGCGAGACAGCGCTGGTCATAGGAAATCACAACCCGACAGATATCGCTCTGTCGCCATCGAGTGTGCCTGAGAACCAACCAATCGGCACCGTTGTTGGCACCCTTAGCGCCAGTGACCCCGATCCGGCTGCGTCATTCACCTTTTCGCTCATCGCCGGCGCTGGATCCGACGACAACACGTCGTTTAGCATCGCAGGAACCACGCTAACGACGACCGCAACCTTCGATTTCGAGACGAAGAACTCCTATTCGATTCGAGTGCGGGTCACTGACGGTCTGGGCGGCACCTATGAGGAAGTTCTCACGATCTCGGTGACGAACATCGTCGAAAATTCGCCACCGACCGACGTAGCACTATCGAACGCCACTATCGCCGAGAACCAAGCCGCGGGCGGAGTAGTAGGAACACTGTCCACAACCGACCCGACCCCCGCCGACACACACACTTACAGCTTCGTCACAGGTGCGGGTTCGACCGACAACGCGAAGTTCCAAATCTCTGGCAGCACGTTAAGGACCGACGCGGTTCTCGACTTCGAAGCTCTCAGCATCTTAAGTGTCCGCATTGGTACGACCGATAGCGCCGGAGGAAGTTTCGAGAAGAGCTTCTCGATCACGGTCACGAACACCAACGACGCCCCCACCGATATAGCCCTTTCGAATGCAAGTGTTTCGGAAGCCTCAGCGATTGGGACGACAGTCGGAACGTTTGTCGCAACCGATCAGGACGTGGCCGACACGCCCGTCTTTACGCTTGTGGCCGGTACCGGCGATGCCAACAACGCGAAGTTCCAGATCGTGGGCAATGCATTGAAGACAAACTCGGTGCTCGACTTTGAAACTGCACCGAGTCTTACGGTGCGAGTCCGTGCCGACGACGGCAACGGTGGCAATTTCGAAAAGGCGTTTACCATCACGGTCACCGACGCTGCCGAGAACAGCCCGCCAAACGACATTACCCTGACGCCGGCGTCCATAGCGGAGAACCAACCAATAGCGACGACCGTCGGAACCCTCGCTGCCGTTGATGTCGACGCCGGCCAGACCCACACGTTCAGTCTGCAGCCGACCGGTTGCGGCGGTAGCTTTCCCGACTCAACATCGTTCGCTGTTGTGGGAACGGCTCTAAAGACCGCAGCGAGCTTCAACTTCGAGGTGAAAAGCTCGTTCGCAGCGTGCCTAAGGGCCTCTGACAACGGGTCCCCGGTGCAATCGTTCGACAAGATCGTCACAATCACGGTCACGAACCAGAATGACCCACCCTCAGCCGTGCAGGACGACTACTCCGGCGCCATTGGAAACACGCTCGCGGTTCTCGGAGTAGCCGGAACGGGACCTCATGTCATCCTTACGGGCAACGTCCTCCTCCAGAACGATACCGATGAAGATGTACCGGCGCAGCCGTTGAGTGCGGTCGCCGCCACGGTCCTAACGACCGGGGGCGGCTCCGTGACCATCGCTACGAACGGAAGCTTCTCCTACCTTCCCGGTGTGGGCGACAAGAACCTTTCCAATGATACGTTCACGTACCAAGTAACCGACGGCATCGCAACGACCAGCGGTACAGCAACGGTCGATGTCGCCAACGCCCTCGTCTGGTACGCCAACTCGGCACTCGGGTCGAACGGTGACGGCCGATCGAATTCACCGTTTAATACCCTGGCCTCGCTACAAGGGACCGATCCCGACGGCACCGGCGATTTGATCTTCCTCTACGAGGGAACTTTCGCCGGTGGGCTCGTGCTTGAGAACGACCAACAACTGCTCGGACAGCCCGAAGGGCTTGTCGTGAACAACGGCTTTGGTAACGTCACGCTTGTTACTGCAGGCGGTACCAACCCAACGATCACTAATGCTGGCGGAAACGGCATCACACTCGCTCAGGCAAACACGATTAAGCGTGTGAACGTCGCTTCCACATCCGGAGACGGTATCGCCGGCGTCGGAGTGAACATCGCGACGATCGGGCCGAACATCACGATCTCGGGTACAGCCGGAGACGGGATTGACCTGAGCGGCGGCAATGGCACCATCGACGTTGGTGCAGCAGTGCAGGCCACTACCGGCGAGCAGATTCGGGTCGCTGGTCGGACAGGTGGAACAACGTCGTTCACGGGGGTTATCGGCGGGACCGGAACGGGTGTCATCCTGAGCGCTAATACGGGAGCGACGATTAGTTTCAGTGGTGGCATCGCCCTCTCGACCGGATCGAACGAGGCGTTCGGGGCGGTAGGTGGCGGAACCGTCACCATAACTGGCGCAGCGAACACCCTCCTAACCACGACGGGTACGGCGCTCAACGTGGCCAATACAACGATAGGTGCGGCCGGCCTGACGCTGCGGAGCGTTTCATCATCGGGTGCTAGTGGCATCGTGCTCAACAACACTGGTTCATCGGGTGGACTCACCGTCACCGGCACCGGAAGCGCCGGGACCGGTGGCACGATTCAGAATGGGGCTACGGGGATCAGTTTGACCAACACAGCCAACCCATCGTTCAGCTGGATGCAGCTCAACGACCATTCGGACTTTGCGATTCGCGGCTCGTCTGTGGGCGGCTTTAACCTGACTAACTCGGTGATCAACGGCACGAACGGATCCGATGCAAGCGCCGACGAAGGTACCGTGCGCTTTACCGAACTCACCGGTGCTGCGACAGTTACAAACTCGACGATCAGCGGAGGCATCGAGAACAACTTCGCGGTCATCAACACCGGTGGCACGCTCAACCGGATCACCGTGACCGGAACGACCTTCGGGTCGATGTCCGCAGCAACCGGCGATCACGCCCTGCTTATCGAGAGCGCAGGGACGGCAACTATCAACTCGACAATTTCGAACAACACGTTCACGGCGGCGCGCGGCACCCACATCAACCGCATCCTCAACTCGACAACATCGTCGGACACGGTAATCCTCGGCAACAATATTTCGAATATGGGCGTAACCCCAGTAAGCGCGGGTGGAGCAGCGATTCGGCTCGTCGGTGGTAACAACGTAGGCCTTAGCCCATCGGCGACATTCAATATTGCGAACAACACGATGCGCGATTCCCTCGGTACGGCACTCGCCGTAAACAAATTGGGAGGGACAGGAACGTTTAACGGAACGATCACTGACAACACGGTTGGCCTCGCCGCCGTTGCCAACTCGGGCTCCGCTGAAGGTTCAGGCATTTTCGTGCTGACCGACGGCGCAGGGAGTTACACGGTAACGGTCACTGGCAACACCGTGCGCCAGTACGGCAACTTCGGGATCTCCCTTCAGACGGGAGGCAGCGGCGTTATTGGGAACGGCACCATGAAAGCGATCGTCACCTCGAACACGGTATCGAACCCCGGCACCTTGACGTTTGCCAAGCACGGAGTGCAACTCAATGCCGGTGTCACAGTTGGTGATAGTTACCGCGTGTGCCTCACGCTCGGCGGTGCCGGCGGGGCCAATGCCATAACCGGCACTGGCACCGATAGCGGCACGGACTTCCGGCTGCGTCAACGCCAGTCGACAACCGTTTATCTTCCCGGCTATGCCGGGGCTAACAGCGACGACGCAGGGGTGGTCGCTTTTGTGCAGGGGAACAACGGTGGTACTCCAACGGGGAGCGCGCTCAACACGGTTCCCACCGGCGGCGGCTTTCAAGGAAATTGTCCGTTCTGAAAAGAAAAAGAATTGTCCGTTGTGATTTGAAAGGAAGACTTCGATGGCAGAACCGTTCTTGGGTGAGATCCGAATTATGAGCTTCGGCTTCCCCCCGAAAGGGTGGGCGCAGTGTAATGGTCAACTCCTGCCGATTAACCAGAATCAGGCGCTGTTCTCTCTGCTCGGGACAACGTTCGGGGGCGATGGGAGGGTCACTTTCGCCTTGCCCGATTTCCGGGCGCGAACGCCGATCCACGTCGGGAACGGCCACACGTTAGGTGAGCGAGGAGGCGAGCAGTCGCACACACTGTCGACCGCCGAGATACCAAGACACACCCACTCGGTCCAGGCCTCGTCAAGTTCGGTCGGTGCGGTCGCACTTCCCATAAACGCTGTACTCGCACCGGTCAACAACACCTACCACACAGCTACGTCGCTTACCACGCTCAATCCGGCGAGCGTGACGAGCGCAGGAGGAAGCCAAGCGCATTTGAACCTGCAACCTTTTCTCACACTGAACTTCTCGATCGCCCTGCAGGGCATCTTTCCCTCGCCGAACTAGTCAACAGGAGAAATTGCCATGGCACAGCCATACGTCGGAGAGATCCGAATGTTTGCCGGAAACTTCGCTCCCGCAGGATGGATGTTCTGCGACGGCCAGCTTTTGCCGATCAGCGAAAATGAAACGCTGTTTCAGCTGATTGGCACAACCTACGGAGGCGATGGTCAAAGTACGTTCGCGGTGCCTGACCTGCGAGGTCGTGTGCCGACACACCAGGGAAACGGGACGATTCTCGGGGAGATGGGCGGCGTTGAAGAAATTACACTCACCCTCAGTCAGATGCCTGCGCACAGCCACCCGATGATTGCCTCGTCGTCAAGTGGGAACACATCCACACCGCAAGGAAATGCGCTCGCCCAGACCGACGGCTCGGTTCAGCTCTACATCAGTGACCCCCCGAGTGTTGACCTGAACGCTGCGGCCCTAAGCATGGTTGGCGGGAGCCAACCCCACACCAACGTCCAACCATATCTCTGCATCGATTTCATCATTTCGTTGTTTGGTATCTTCCCGTCGCAGAACTGAGTGTGAACCATGGCCGATCCATTCGTCGCCGAAATCAGAATCTTTCCGTTTAACTTCGCGCCCAGAGGGTGGGCCTGGTGCGATGGGCAAATCTTGCCGCTGTCGCAGAACACTGCACTGTTCTCACTTCTCGGCACAACCTACGGGGGCGATGGAAGGACGAACTTCGCACTTCCAAACCTGCAGGGTTCGGTTCCTATGCATCCTGGCCAGGGACCGGGGCTGTCGCTGCGCGACCTTGGTGAGCGAGGAGGGTCTGACACTGTAACCCTGCTCGATGCGGAGATTCCAGCCCATCGACACACGCTCCGGGCGTCGCCCGATCCGGGAGATCTTTTCGCTCCTGGACCGACGGCAAGTCTTGCCACGTCGACAGGAGCCGCCGCGTACCAACGCTCGACGGCAAGTCCGGTGCAAATGGCCGCCGAAACCCTGACGCCTGCTGGGTCAACGCAGCCCCACAACAACTTGATGCCATACCTCACCATCTATTTCGCAATCGCATTGCAAGGTGTGTTCCCTCCCCGCACCTAGCGACGGCGATCCATCCGTCATGTCGCTGCGCATTGAAAGCGACGACGATTGGGAGTTCGTCGTAGGCCTGTACGCGTCGACGCGGGCCGACGAACTGGCACCCGTTCCCTGGCCGGTTCAGGCAAAAGCGGATTTTCTTCGTTCGCAATGCGAACTTCAACGCGATCACTACCGCAGGTATTACCCGGGGGCGAATTTCCTGATCATCGAACGCAACGGCGTACCGATTGGCCGGTTCTACGTTCACGAAACAGCGTCGGAGATCCGGTTGATGGACATAGTCCTTGCCCACGGGGAACGAGGGAAGGGGATCGGGACCCCACTAATCGTGAAGTTACTCGAATCGGCGGAGACCCGGGGCGTGGCGGTGACGCTGCACGTCGAACCCGATAATCCCGCTCAGCGAATGTATGCGCGCCTTGGATTTCGGTTCATCGAAGAACGCGGCGCGTATCACTTCCTTAGATGGGACCCAGCGGAGGGGCAGACCTCGGCGTAAAGCGGTTATGCCCTGACCCGACGTCCTTTGGCCTCGGTGGTCCACCACGATTTCTCGGCGAGGTCGAAGTCCAACGAGATAGGCCAGCCCTGGTAACCGAGAACGGTAGCGAGTGTTCCAGCGTTTGACACCGACATGGATGACACCGCGTAATTGTTGCTGAAGTCAGTATGAAGGGCCCAACTTTTTCCGGCATCGGCAGAAACGAGGATCTTGCCGTCGGCTGTGCCGCGGTAAGTGTGGCCAGCGAAATCAACCTGCAGGGGATCGTTTTTGGGACTTGCCGCCTCGGCCAACCCGGTACCAAGTACCTGTACGGCGGTCGCACCGGCCACAACCCTCCCGGTTAACCTTACGAAATTTCGTCGGTCCATGCTGGGGCCTTCCTGTCAGTTGTTCGTGCTCCAATTATACGCCGTTGCAGGCTTTTCGGCAAGGGTGAACGTTGCCGTCGGAGCAACGCGACAGATGCTATTCAGCGATACCGTCTTTGGGTGTCCCCAACTCTGTCCGCCGAAGATTTCGAGCCGTATCAGTCCACAATTTTCGACGCCGAAGGTGTGCCGCTCACACTTGCCCGTGTCGAACGGTTAGCGCCACAACCGCACGCCCCACGGCATGATCCGTTCACACTGCTGTTCACTGGGCCCGTAAACGAGGTCGTCAACCAACGAACGTATCGACTCGGCCATATCCATTTGGGTGTCGTTGAGATCTTCCTCGTTCCGATCGGCGCTGGACCGGAAGGTCCGGTCCGGTACGAAGCGGTGTTCAATTGAGCGGCGCGTCAAGCCGTCTAGGTCTGGGGCGATGAGCGATGCCGACCCTGCCAGTCGCAGCCCCTCCATCGTCTATTGGACGGCCGCTACTACCTGCTTCGCCGTACGGCAGTACACATCCCCAGAAGAGCAGCGCACCGTTGGGCTCGGTGATGACTCTGGGTCACTGGCCCGAGTGATGGAAGACTGAGGGTATGGACTTCTCTTCCTTGGGATTTGTGCGGATTGCCGCCATCGCCCCGCCGGTCGTGCTCGGCGATGTTGCTGCCAATCGATCCACGATCGCCGCCTGGGCGCAGGACTTCGCCGATGCCGGGGCTTCAATCATTGTGTTTCCCGAGTTAAGCCTCACCGGGTACACCTGCGAGGACCTGTTTCTCACCTCGATGGTGCAACGTGCACATAGGGCCATCAGTGAGCTAGCTTCAGCAACTGCGGGTCTCAACGCCACGATTGTGGTGGGCGCGCCGTTGCAAGCTGCCAACGGCCGTCGCTACAACGCCGCGGTAGTTCTTCACGCCGGACAGGTACTCGGGGCGGTCCCCAAAATCCACCTTCCGAACTACGGCGAATTCTATGAACGGCGCTGGTTCACGCCTGGCGCTGATGTCGACGAAACGATCGTCATCGAGGGCTTAGCGCCATTCCGCCTCCACGCCCGTCAGGTCTTCGATTTGGGTGCGGCCGCTGGTGTGATGGTGCGCATGGGTGTGGAGATTTGTGAAGACCTCTGGGCGCCTGATCAACCCAGCTCTGCCCTAGCGTTGGCTGGCGCGAACCTCATCGTGAATCCCTCCGCCAGCAACGAGTTGATCGCCAAGAGTGAGTACCGTCGCGACCTCGTGCGTATCCAATCGGCCCGGCTCAGTTGTGCCTATCTCTACGCCGGTTCAGGACCAACGGAATCCACCAAGGACGTGGTGTTTGGCGGACACTGCCTCATTGCCGAGAACGGTTCGATCTTGACCGAAAGCGATCGTTTTGTGCTCGCGGGTTCCAGCGCCACTGCAGAGATTGACTTCGAACGACTGTCCAACGAACGGGCACTTATTACCACCTTCGCTAATTCATCAGAACCGTATCCGGCCTTCGTTGTTTCGTCGTCGAGTTCAGGTGTTGAAACCAGTGCAATGGCTCCATTGCGTGATTTGCATCGAACCTACGCGCGCCTACCATTTGTTCCCGATAATCCCGCGACGGTCAACGCACGGGCCCAGGAAATCATGGCCATCCAATCCACCGGCTTGGCTCGCCGAATGATGGCTGCGCGATCGGAACGTGCGGTTCTCGGGCTTTCTGGTGGCCTCGATTCAACGCTCGCACTCTTGGTTGCGCTGGAAACTATGAAACGCCTCGGACGGGGGCCTGAAACGATCCTGTGCGTCTCCATGCCGGGACTGGGGACGACGGACCACACCAAGGTTTCCGCAGTCGAATTGGCTCGCTGCGCCGGGGTGGAGTTCCGGGAGGTCCCCATTGCAGCGGCGGTTTATCAGCACTTCTCCGATATTGGCCACGATCCGCAAACCTTCGACGTGGTCTACGAAAACTCCCAAGCGCGCGAACGCACCCAAATCCTGTTTGATATCGCCAATCAGGTGAAAGGCATCGTTGTTGGGACTGGCGACCTTTCCGAATTGGCCCTTGGTTGGTGCACCTACAACGCCGACCATATGGCCAACTACGGCGTGAACGGTTCGGTACCTAAGACCTTGGTAAAATACCTGGTCCGTTGGTATGGCGATACCTGTGGCGATGATGCCATGAACGCGGTGCTCGATCGGATTCTCGACACCATCATCTCGCCTGAGCTACTCCCCGTTGGGGCCAAAGGTGAGATTGTGCACTCTACCGAGGACATCGTTGGCCCCTACGAGCTACACGACTTCTTCCTGTACCACCGTCAACGCAATGGGTTCGGTCCGGCAAAGATACGCGCACTTGCTAATCACACGTTCGTAAAAGCCGACGAAAACCCGTACGACGAGGCGACGATCAACAAATGGATTCGTGTGTTCTTTGAACGCTTCGCCCGTCAGCAATTCAAGCGCACCACTCTGCCTCCCGGCCCCAAGGTTGGTTCGGTCAGCCTTTCTCCCCGTGGCGATTTGCGCATGCCCGACGAGATCGATCCTGCAGCCTGGCTCGCCGAACTTGAATAGTACGGAGTTCGATTTCTGCAGTTCTGTCTATCTCGGGCTGGTGCCACTCCCAATCGCTTGCACACGCAGCCAAAGCACAACACGAGCTAGCGGTCTGGCCCTGATTCGCACAAAACGGGCTCGTGTAATGAGGGCCGAAACGTTGACGGGATCGAGAACTTCGCCATGACTGAACTACTGAATCCAATGGCAACCAACGATTTGGGCCCCGTCAGCGGAGAGTCTCTGGCACTGCACAAGCGACGTAACTTGCAGGCCCAGCTCGGATTGACGTTTGCGGCCTTTATCTTTGGATCGACCTTCATTGTTATGAAGGATGCCGTGAAGGTGATGGCGCCGTTGCCGTTTCTTTCGTTGCGCTTCGCCGTTGGTGCAGCGGTGCTTGGTGCGGTGCTGTTGTTTCGTAAACCTCTGGCTCCTTCGATATCCGATGCGACCCGCTATGCCCTGCCTGCCGGGGTCGCCTTGCTCAGCGGCTATGCGTTTCAAACTATTGGGCTGCAGTACACAACCGGTTCGGTTTCGGCCTTTATTACGTATCTGCTTGTGGTGTTCGTGCCGCTGTTTGTGTTGGTACTCACCAGGGTTCTTCCGCCGCCGATGGTAGTACTAGGTGTACTTATTGCCTTTGTTGGTTTGTTTCTGATCAGTGGATCTGGTGGCGTGAAGCTGGGCAAAGGCGAATTTTTGACCCTACTGTGCGCGATTGGGTTTGCGGCGCACATCATGACGTTGGATCGCGTCGGCACAAGGATCGACGCACTTTGGTTGGCGTTCATTCAAATGGCAGTTGTATCGATTGGCTGCGGGGCCATGGGCTAGGTGACCGGCGGTTGGGTGCTCAATGTCAAGGTGATTCTGGCGGCGGTGTACCTCGGCATCATGGCCAGCGCCGTGGCGTTCTTTCTGCAAACCTGGGCGCAACGCAGGCTCGAACCCACCAGAACTGCACTATTGCTGATGCTCGAACCCGTCTTCGCAGCCATCGCCGGATACTTCATCGCCCACGATCATCTGGGTTTACGGGGCATCGTGGGTGGCTTGCTGATCCTGCTCGGTGTGATCGCCGCCGAACTAGGCACCGTCTACGCCAGGCGCTAAACGCTAAGGGTGCATCGGTTCGCGAGTCCGGTCAATACACCCGTTCAGGACCGGTTGAAAGACCGGACTCGATAAGCCCAGCCCGAACTTCAGGGGCAGGTAACGGCGACGGCATCGACCACGAAGATCAACGTGGCATTCGGTGGGATGGCGTCTCCCGCGCCGGATGAGCCGTAACCAAGAGCGGGAGGAATGATGATTTGGCGTCTTCCGCCTACGCGCATGCCGATGAGCCCCTGGTTCCATCCAGCAATCACCGGTGCGTTGCCGACATCTTCAACCGAGAACGGCGTCGCTCCTCGGCTCCAGCTGGAATCGAATTCTTTGGCACCTTCCCAGGTCCAACCGGCGTATTGCATTGAGGCTGTGCAGCCCTTCTTAACCGCGGTGCCTTTCCCAACAACCAAGTCGATGGTCTTGAGTGTCGATGGTGCCTTGCCGACGCTTTTCGGGCGAAGTGGAGCAGCGTTGAGATTGACCTTCGGTGCAGTTTTGGCCGTTGTGGCGCCCAGCGCGCCTGTCGCTGGAACCAAAGAAAGCACCAAGGCGGAAAGAACAACACGTACTGAATTTCGAACCATCCCAAAACCCTAGATTGCTCACCCCCAAAAGCAGGTGGATGTGCTCGTCCCCGCCAGCGTTCCCCCGATGAGACGCCTATCGGTCATAGCTGAGGAGCGGGAAAAGGGACATTTGTGTGCGGGGTAACTAAGGTGCGCAGTGCACGTTTCACACTCACACCGAGGTAACCCAAAAATGGCTGATTCCAAAACTCCGCGTACCCCGTTTGCTCCTTGGGATCGTAGGGAACTGCCCGGCTCGTTCACGGTTGAGGAATCAGCCAAGCGGGTGGGGAACTACAAGTGGATTGAAATGAAGCTGTTCGAAACCATGGGCGGTTGGGTGGCCACCGTCCCCGAGCTCGACGTGAAGCTGCGCCTCGGCACGCACTGCTACAAACATGCCTGGCATGCCGAGCTTTGGCACAAGCGCCTGCCCGAGCTTCGTGAGATGAACCCTGAGCGGCTTACGGTGCCGGCCAACGAAGACGTCGCCTCATTTATGGAAGCCGTCTCCGAGCCAACCGACGCGAACCTCACGATCGAAAAACTTGTCGGTGCGTATCGTGTGTTGATTCCTCACAAAATTGCTGCGTATACGTACCATCTGAACAACACCTCTTCCATCACTGATGCGCCGACTATGCGTTCGCTGCGGTTCGCACTTGACGATGAGTTTGAGGATTGGCGTGATGGGGAGATGCTGCTCCAATCAATGCTGCTCACACCCGAAGATGTGGCACGAGCCTCGGAACGTCAACGGGTGCTCGAAACCATGTTGGTCAAGGCCGGCGGTATCTGCGGACCGGGAACCATCGGCGATTCCTATGCCGTCAACGAAAAGCCCTGATCCGAGTCTTTGATCATGGCCGTTGTAAGCGTTACTCCTGAAGAATTCACCGTTGTGCTGTTTCATGCGAGCGATATCGCCGTGCTTGCCGACAAGATCGCCACGATGATCGGACTCCCGGCAGACACACCAATAACCGTTCGAATTGATGAGCCAAGCCTTTTGCAAAGAGTTCGGCTGTCATCGATGTCGCCAATCACCCTCGATATTGAAGGGGCAGCGCTCGAAGACCCCAAAAAACTCCGGGAGTTCTCGGCAAATCAAACGGAAAACATCTTTGGCCGATTGCTGTTCCAAGCGCATGATCGCCTGCAGTCCACCTTCTCCGATGCCCCCGATCACGACAAGCTATCCAACGCCCATGCCTGCGCCTGGGACACCTACTCGGCGGGCCGTAGTGAACGGATCGGCATAGATGTCCCCAAGGCCCGGCACCTTTACGCCTTCCGGAACCGTCACACCTTCAGCGACCAATCCGACGCCGCCTTTGATCGCCTCTGGTCGGCCACCAACCTCACCTGGGCCGACATAACCACCGCCAGCGACTCTGCCAACCAATAGCGGGCCAACCAATAGCGGAATAGCCAGATCTTCTCGGACATTGGTTATTGACCGGTGAATAACCCTTTCGAATTGCGAACTCGCCGCTCAATGAACGCGAGGCGAGCTTCAGGCGACGTCGTGGGCGCTGATGGTGTCCAGGAGGTCGATTTGGGGGGCGGTGTCGAGCAGACCGTTGCAGAGCTTGGCCATGTCGATCATCGGCTCAGAGTCAAAATGTGCCCTCGCCGCCTCGGGTGAAGTCCACTTTTGGACGATTACGAACTGGTTGGATTGGGTAGAACTCACACAAAAATCGACATTTCGACACCCGGGCTCACCGCGGGTGAGGACCACATAACGTGACAACACCGCGCTCAGAGCATTGGCGTTGTTGGCCAAAAACACCATCGTTACGAGTGTGGTCTCGATTTCTTGAGTGCCTACTTGGGTGATTTCGTCCACACCAAAACCTCGTACTTCCGTGTTGAGCTGGGGAAATGTGATTCTTCCTGGGGATACTTGACAGCCCCTAAAAAGAAGGGTTCTCAAAACGGCTTTAATCCCGTATCCTTTTAGTCCACCAGTTGAGGCAGTAGAGGACACAATCCGTGTTCCCTACAACACTGTCGTCTTGCCCGGTGAGCACCAAAGACTTTCCCTGTACACCCCCAAAAAGACGACAACAAAGGAACATTTCGTGGCTAAGGAACGTGTGGAACGTGACGAGGAAGATCTCGTCCGCCTCTACCTGACCGATATCGGTCAATACCCCCTTCTCACCAAGGACGATGAAGTCCGGCTTGCGCAGGCAATCGAAGAGGGAAAGAAGGCGGGTCTGCAAATTGAGGCGGGTGGCAAAGATGTCACCGTTGCTAAGAAACGTGAACTTCGCCGCGCCCATAAACAGGGTGAAGACGCCGAGCGCACCTTCGTGCAATCGAACCTTCGTCTCGTGGTTTCGATCGCCAAGAAGTACCAAGCCTCCGGCCTGCCGCTGCTCGACTTGATCCAAGAAGGCAACCTTGGCCTTATGCACGCCGTCGAGAAGTTCGACTGGCGCAAAGGCTTCAAGTTCTCCACCTATGCAACCTGGTGGATCCGCCAAGCCATTACCCGCGGTATCGCCAACACCGGCCGTACCATCCGCCTCCCAGTTCACGCTGGTGACACGCTGGCCCGCCTCCAGAAGGCACGTGCTCGCCTGGAACTCAAGCTTGGTCGCCCAGCCACACTTTCGGAGCTTTCGGCCGAAGTGGAGATGCCTGAAGACAAAGTGACCGAGGCTTTGCGTTTCGCCGCCGAACCACTTTCGCTTTCAGAACCGCTTCGAGAAGATGGCGACGCTGAACTCGGTGACGTTGTAGAGGACCGCTCCGCTGAATCGCCTTTCGAGATGGCTGCTACTTCGCTGTTGCCCGATGAGATCATGAAGCTTCTCGGCCCACTGGATGAGCGTGAGCGCGAAATTCTTCGTCTTCGTTTCGGTCTTGATCGTGGTGAGCCCCGCACTTTGGAAGAGGTTGGCGAACACTTCAACCTCACCCGTGAGCGCATCCGCCAGATCGAAGCCCGCGCGATGAGCAAGCTGCGCCATCCCTCCAGCGACACCGGCGCCCGCGACCTCCTCGCGGTCTGACCGCTCTCAGCCGCCGCCGGAGCGATGAGCCAAACGCCGGCATCCAAGGGGCGGTTCGCTCATCGCCTCCTGGTGAAACTCGTGTAACTGCTCGACTGCGGCTGTGACAACGTGGTTGCATGAATGATGTTGACATCCGGCCGGTAGCAGTGCACGAACGGCGGGCAGCGACCGACACCCTCCGCGCTGCGCTGCTGAGCGGGCCGATCAACGACGAGAATTTCGCCGACGTCGCGTCGTTGGACGACAGCGATTCACTGGCTGCATGGGAC
>JAYSVF010000373.1:0-2621 GCA_043718695.1 Acidimicrobiia bacterium
CCCTTCGGCGTTAACCCGCAGCGACAGCCAAGCCCAACCGGCTCTGGCGGTGTCCGCAAAAACGTTGGCCCCGCATACGGAAATTTCGGTTGCAGACCGCAGTTCGAAAACGATCAGCGAGTCGAGAAGCCACCTCAGTAGTTCCGCGCAGCCATTGCAAGACAAAAACCCCAGAACCATTGCCGAAACCGAAACACTACGCGATAAACAAAACGTGAGTTCGATTTCATCAATCCAAACTTTCGAAGCAAAAGGGCTGGCAAAGCCCCCTTCAGTAGACGGAGATTTCGCAGGAGAACCAAGCGCGTCAGGCGGCAAAAACTTGGGCTCAACTGTGGATTCCGACTGGCAAAACGAAACAGAAAAAATTACCGCCAGAACGGCGGAGCCGCGCACGGAATTAGCTTCAGCCCAGCCGGTCACGCCAGCCCGAAAGCGAGCACTGGCTACGCCCCCAACCGTCGCCAAGCGAACCGACCGAACGGTGTTGCATCGCCGCGATCAGGGGGCGGTGTTACGGGGTTACCGGATCCCCGTCGACCTCCACCGCAAAGCCGAACGAGCCAAGCTGGGCCTGGCTGCTCGGCGTGGATCGTCGCTCTTTTGGGACGAACTGCTCCAGGGGGCCATCGACCTGCTCCTCGACGACATCCACCGCATTTCCGCTGAACTGAGTGCTGCTCGCCGGTCCCCGGAAATGGGAACTCCCAGCACCCGTGTGCTCCAAGCCGCCATTCGCCACGACCAAGACCTTCGACTGAGGATGCTCCGAATCGATCTTGAAGAAATCGACGGAGCAACCGTCCGCCTCGAAGAAATCTGGACCTGGCTGATCCGCCAAGTGGTCAAGAACGAAGGCTGAGACGCCCCACTGTTGTGACTGCGTCGCCGCCAGCAGCGGTTTGACCAACGAAATATCATTGGGCAATTAGCTCCGAAGTGCGTTTCCCGAACTAGGGCAAAAACCTCAAATTCCCTTGTTGTTCCCTGAAGACTTCGCCGGACTTGGCCCTTTTGGACTATTTGGTTTCAGAACTGAACCAAACGTGTCGAACAAGTACGCATGGTCACCATCATCTTCCGTTGCCTCGTCGCGCTCGTGCGCCGGACACTTCAGGCACCCGGCAATGCGGTGCTTTCGGCTCGCGGCGCCCTAAAAGACGTCACTCCATCAGCCGATCGTCGCCCTGGAGGAACCCGCACTGCCCGTGGAACCCGCACTGCCCGTGCACTCGCCAGTAAGCCTGCTGCGTTGTTCATGATCCTCGGGCTTCTTGGCTCGATGGCCATCGTTACTGCTGCTCCCGCAGACGCTGCCCTAGTGCGAGCGTTCACCCGGCGCTTCGGCGTAAAGACCACCGGTGATGTAGTGATGATTGCCAACTCTGTGCTGACCTGCCCCGGCGCTTGCACCACCACTCAAGACGGAACCGCAACCGGAGCCGCTACCAACAACAACGGCGTCAACATGATCTACGTCGACTCCGACGGAGCCGCTGCATCGCCACTCGCCGCTGGCGGAACCATCGCCACGTTTGACTCCTCCTCTTCGAGCTACTCCCTTCCCGCTGGTGCCCGAGTCCTCTTCGCCGGCCTCTATTGGGGCGGTGATTCCAGCACAGCAACCGGTGGCGCCGCAGCACCAAACGCGTCAATCCGCAACACCGTATTATTCAGATATCCCGGACAAACCGGATACACCCCACTGACCTCGAACATCAGCGGCGCAGCTGGATCGATCGACGTAGAAAATGGCAGTGGCAACGAATATCACGCCTTCAACGACATCACCGCTTTGGTGAGCGCCAACCCCACGGGTACCTACACCGTTGCCAACCTTCAAGTTGGAACCGGCCAAGACCGTGAAGGCGGCTGGGCCATCGTGTTCGTTGTCGAAGACAACACCCTCCCCGCACGTGACCTCACCGTGTTTGATGGCTTCGCCTCGGTCACCTCCACCGACCCAACCGTGACCGTAACCATTACCGGCCTCCAAACTCCCCCGAGCGGAATCGTAAACACCTCAATCGGTGCTGTCGCTTATGAAGGTGACCGCAACACCACCGGCGACAATATGAGGCTCAACGGCACCACACTTTCCAACTCGCTGAACCCAGCCGCCAACTTCTTCAATAGCTCACGCTCCTCCCTCGATGCTGGAGGCAATCCCGTACAAATTCCGGGCACCCCCAACCACGTAAACAACCTTGGTTTTGATGCCGATATTGTGGCCGCCAACGGCATCCTCGGAAACAACGCCACGACGGCCACCGTCGTGTTCAACACCACCGGCGACTTTTTCTACCCCGGCGTACTCACCTTCGTAACCGAGTTGTATGCACCAAAGCTCGACGCAGCAAAAGCTGGCGTTGACATCAACGGTGGGGTGCTCGAGCCAGGCGACGTGATCGAGTACACCATCAACGTCACCAACAACGGTGATGACCCTTCAACCGATACCATCCTCACCGACGCGATTCCTGTGGGCACCATCTATGTTCCTGAATCAGCCCAGGTTTCCGTAGGCGCAAACGCTGGACCAAAAACCGATGCAAGCGGAGACGATCAGGTCACCTACAACGCTGGATCAAACGAGCTCACATTCAGGCTCGGAACCGGGG
>JAYSVF010000374.1:0-2618 GCA_043718695.1 Acidimicrobiia bacterium
CCTGGGTTGGCGGATCAGCAACCGGCTCGGTCCTGATGGAAACACCAGTTAGCGCAGCTCCCCAAACTTGCTGCGCTTGGCTGACCTCTAGGCGTACCAACTTGGGGTTACGGAGGTGGGGATTTCGATCTCGAGTCCGCGGCCGCGGTAGGTCACGACAGCGTGCTCATAGTCGTTGTAAACCTTGATTCGCACGTCTTCGGTGTTGTGGGGCTCACCCGGATCATGACCAACCGCACTGGTCGCCACGGCACGAATGGGGCCGGAGTGGCCGCAAACGTACACCTTGGTGTTGGAATCACATTGCTTGGCCATGGCCACGATTCCCTTCCAGTGCCGACGAACGACCAACGCGGAAGGTTCGAAGTACTGCATGGGTTGCGTCAGCCAAGACGTGATGGGGTCGCCGCCGCCGTTTTGGATCTGGAAGAAACGGTCCATCTCCACCATCCAACCAGGGCGGTCACCAGCACCGGTCTTCTGGTAGCTCTCACGGAGATTGGCGAACTCCATAAATGCTGCGGTCACATCCATCTCTCGGCCTTCGCCGACGTACACCTGGAAATTGTTGAACCAATCGTTGGGTTCTGGATCTTCGAGGGTCACTCCAGAAATTCCGTAACGAGCGAGCGTTGATTGCACCCCACCGCGCACGCCTTCGGCAGTCTCCTTGGCACGGGCCGTGGGGGCATGGGGGAACTTGACCGTCATGCCTTCGCGGATGCCTTTGGCCAGATCGGCGCCTTTGCGATGGGCCTGCCAGCGACCGAGTGCGGTGAGGGCGCCATCGGAAATGTAACCCTGGGTTTGGCCATGACGAATGAGGCGAACCTCAACCGAATCAGTCAGCCGCTGGCGAAACGAATCCGGGTACTGCAACTCGCGCGGCGCCACAGTTTCATCGGCGTAGGCCAGAGTTCGGCCAGGAGGACCGTCGCCGCTTTGTAGTTCAGCGAGGGCGCGAATGGCCGCACGCTCACGGGCCCGGGCCATGAATGGCGGTTCGCTTGACTCGTTTGGTACCTGAGCGGCAAGACCTTCAATGCGCCGTTGTTCGTAGCGGGCAAGGTAACCAGGGGCGTTATCGCGGGTGGTTGCGGAAGACATGTTGTTGATCTCGTTGTACTTTGAAAACAGGCTCAGGTGTACACGGAAACGAACGAATCAACAACACGGTTCTCGTAATAGAACAGGGCCTTGCCGAACTGATCCTCGGTCCAGGTAATAGGGGTCCAATCGGTGTCGGTCTTGTAACCGCCGGTGAACACTTCGTTGCGATTGCCGACGGGATCAAAGAAGTAAATCGTATGTCCACGTGTTATTCCGTGACGGGTTGGTCCAATGTCGATGTCTACGCCGTTGGCTCGTAGCGTGTCGGCGGCGCGTCCGATTTCATTCCAGCTGTCGAGCCAGAACGCGAAGTGGTGCAAGCCACCGTTGGCGCCGCGGGTGAAGGCCATATCGTGGGGTTGGCGTGATCGTTCGAAGAACACCACCAACTGGTGACCTTCATTGCTTACGAGTTGTTCGGTCAAACGAAATCCCAGGGCTTCGGTCATGAAATGCGCCGCATCCGGGACGTTCTCCGTCGTCAGCAACGTGTGGTCGAGGCGTGGAGGCGCGATACCGACCAGATCCATGGGAGCCATGCCGGGGTTGATGTAGGGAAGCCCGTTGCCGACCTTTTCCTTCTTGGCAAAGATCTCCATAATGTGCCCGGTGGGGCTTTCGAAACGGATGGCCTCACCAATGCCCAAACGGGTTCCTGCAGCGAGCCGTTCGACGTTGCAGCCATAGCGCTCCAGCACGGTTTCGTACTGCTCAAGGTCGTTGATGTCCTCGGTCTTGAACGCCGCATGATCGATGCCGTAGCGGTTTGATTGTTGCAGGATGACCGAATGATGATCCTGTTCATCCCACGCCTTGAGATACACCTTGCCCTCTTCGCGTGCCACCTCACGCAGCCCTAAAACTTCGGTGTAATACGCCGCGCAGAGTTCAAGATCGGGTGTGCGAATCGCTACGTGTCCAAGTCGGAAGATTGCCATGCGGGCATTCTTGGCGGCTCATCGCTGAATGTAAACGCACCCTTTCCACGTGCCGGAACACTCTCGGGTTGACCTTTCTGTTCTGCGTTGACCGGTTCTGAGCTACTCGAGACCGGTTGATGCCGTCGTAGTTGTCGCCGAGGCTGTTGAGGGGTCGGGCGCCTGCGAAGTGGGCGAACTCGGTGCCGTGCGCTTAGGGGGCAGGACCGCCGACGATGACAGCGGACCTACCGGGTCGACGGAACCGGGGCGGGTAGTGATCACGCAGCCATCGAGGGAGGTGGACGGCACCTGACAAAGCCGAGTTGGCGCGCCGTTGACCGTTGATTCACAGGCGCCGCATTGGCCCATTTCGCAGCCCCGCCGAGGACGATCGTGCTTGGCCAAATAGCGCACTGCATATAACGCCGACATATCCGACCACGTGGCAAAGCAGTGCGTGGAGCCGTCTATTTCAAAGGCAACGGTCGCTTCAAATGCTGCCATGTGCTCGACCCTACCGGGTTTAGCGGTGACTCCTCATCCTCTCGTTCCATGCACCGGAACGTGGTTCTAGCTGGAATGCGCGCG
>JAYSVF010000375.1:0-2616 GCA_043718695.1 Acidimicrobiia bacterium
GGAATGAAAGTTTGGATCGATCAAGACTTGTGCACCGGCGACGGTCTCTGTGAAGAGATTGCCCCTTCGGTGTTTACCCTTCTTGATGACGGACTCGCCTATGTGAAAGAGGGCGCCAAGGTGTTCTCCGATCCGGGAGGACCTGAGGGTCTTGCCAACGTCGTTGAAAAAGATCATGACGGAACCATCGAATCCGCCGAAGAGTGCCCAGGTGAGTGCATCTTCATAGAAATGGAATAACAATGGTCGAGCCTTCCAGCAACGTTTGCTGGAGGGTTCAGCTAGGTTCTGGAAAACCTCAAGGCTTCGTGTTTCGAAGGAACGGTTGACGAAAATTTCCAAATATGCCCGAATAAGCCCGATCAAGGTGGCGCCGGTTCTGCACTCGCAGACCGGCGCCTTTCGTGTTGAGCTGCATTGGTCGCCAAAGTAGTCACGGCCCGAGAGCAGGGTCGTGAATCGTGAACCCCTATTTACGCTGCAAGCACCCACCGGGGACGTTGCCTCGATTGCCAGCATCAACGTTGGCAAGGAACGAACGGATAATCACCGTCGGCACCGCATAGGCAGTCGTTGGACGATCTGGCGCCACCGCAAAGGCCATACCAACCACTTCACCCACGCTGTTCAACACGGCACCACCCGAATCGCCACTGGCCAGTTTCGAAGCCAGCACCGCAACTGTTCGCACCGCCTCGGCTTTGTCGTAGATGTCTCTACCGGTCGAACTAGCAATCTGCTGCACGCCACCCGGCGTAATCGCAAGACCGCCGCCGCCCGGATATCCAAACGTCGCCACCTCCATACCCGGCCCGGCATCGGCGAGGGGTGCTGGATCGGAACTCCAACCTTCGATACTTACCACCGCCAAATCCAGCTTCGGATCAAGCGCAACCACCTTTGCTTCCAGTTGCTCACCCGTGGCAATGGTGGCTACCACTGAAGTTGCACCACTTACTCCGTGTGCACTGGTGAGGACCCGAGAGCCGCCGATTGCCAGGGCACTCCCATCGGTAACCACTCCACATGCCGTAGCTGAGAGTTTGACTGAGAATGGCTGGAACCCCGTAAGTATTGCGGTTGGGATAGTTGACTGCAACGGCGCATTCCCAGCATCAACGGAACCTTGCAGCGCGTCAATCACTTGCGGGATACGTCCGCCGTCAACGAGGCGCCGTAGTGAGGAAAGCGCATCTGGAGGAGCGGGCATCTTCCCCGAAAGGGTTTTCGCCGCCAATGAGCCACGAGTTGTTGTGGCAGGCCATCCAGGAATCAGCGCTAACAACGGCAAAGCCAACCACGTAACTACGGCCACGCCAGCAACCCCAGCAGCGCCACCAGCTACACGATTCGCAGATCGCAACGGACGACTGGGTAACCGATCCTGTACCCATGAACCAAATAAGTACCCAACGAGGCGGCCGATGATCGCGCCTGCGGCCAAGGCCAGCAACATCGCCCCAACTCGCTGACCGGCCTTTGGTGACCCAAGACGTTGTAGCACCCAGTTCACATTTGACGCAACCACTAGCAAGCCAAGCAACGCGAAAACCCAGGTGCTCACGCGCAGCAGCAATCCCCGACGGTACCCGCCCACGAAAGCCGCAAAAACCGCGATTGCTAAAGCAATATCAAGCCCGTTCACGCAAAAAGGGTGCCATGCAGACTGCGTCAAACGGCGGATGCTCGACCAAGTTCAACAAAACCGAGGATGCTTCGCATTCTGTTCGAACTCAGAAATGGGCCCCCGGTCCAGCTAACTCCTAACCGAATACGCTACGCGGCGGCAGTTACGCCTGGATCCTCTACGCCGCTGGCCAACAGACGGGCATAGGTGAGAAAGCCAGTGTGGGCAACCATTCGGTGGTCAGGACGAACCGACATTCCCTCGATGTGCCAGGTACGGTGCAATACCTCGACCGTTTCAGCCATCGCAAAACCATGTTCAAGCAGTGTTGTGCGCAGCTGTACCGTTTGGGTGATGGTCGGCAGATAGGACAGCAAGATTCCGCCGGTACGCAGCGCCTTTACAGCATGAGGAATCACTTGCCAGGGCTCAGGAAGATCCAGGACGATTCGGTCGAGTCCGGTCTCATCGATTCCTTCGTAGCAGTCACGCACATGAACATCGTAGCGCTCAGACATTTCCTCGCCCACAAACGCCAACACATTTTCTTTGGCCTTCGCAGCGAAATCCTCACGGAGCTCATAACCAATTACGTGGGCGCCTGCGCGAAGCAACGTCATTGACATGGCCCCGGAGCCAATGCCTGATTCGAGCACTCGCGCCCCTGGGAAGATATCGGCAAACATCAAGATAGCGCCGAGGTCCTTTGGATAAATGACCTGGGCACCGCGAGGCATTTTGAGGACATATTCAGCCAAGGTAGGGCGGATGGCAAGGTATTTGGCACCACCGGTAGAGCGCACCGGAACGCCTTCCTCGGTGCCGATCAGTGCGTCATGAGGGAAAAATCCCGCGTGAGAGTGGAACTCCGAACCCGATTTGAGGGTCAGAAGGTAGCGGCGCTTTTTGGAGTCAACAACTACAACCTTCTCGCCTTCCTTGAGCGGGCGACTCATTTGCCTCCACGCAAACCATTAGCGGCACCCGAA
>JAYSVF010000376.1:0-6068 GCA_043718695.1 Acidimicrobiia bacterium
TCAACCAGCAGTACCGCAAACTCATCGCCACCCAAACGAGCGACCATATCTTCACGACGGATGGCTTTGCGTAACCGCTCGGCTACCTGTTGCAAGACATTGTCGCCGGCCGCATGACCAAGCGTGTCGTTCACCAGTTTGAATCCATCGAGATCGAGGAACAACACACCCATCATGCCGGGATGACGCTCGATACGCGCCAGCGCACGCGAAGTGGATTCGCGGAAGTTCAAACGGTTCGCCAACCCGGTAAGCGCATCGCTGCGAGCCTGATGGCTGAGTTCCGCCTCGGCTTGTTTCATCGCTGTTACATCGGTAGCGAAACCTTCGATGCCCAACACGCGATCTTCGCTATCGACAATAGCAAGTGCACGTATTAACTGCCAAGAGAGTTGTCCGTTGCGGCGAACCATACGAATCAACAGGGGACTGTCAGCCATTTCGGGGTTGCCAACAATGTCATACAACACGTGCCGGTCATCGGGATGAATCAAGCGATCCAACAGCAGCGCATCGTTCATGACTTCTTGAGGGGTGTAGCCCAAGGATGCCAAGACGCCTGCACTCACATATTCGGTTCCACCGCGAAACAAATGACGAAACACCACGTCACCAGAAATGGCACCCAAACGCGCCAAAAGATCGTCGGCCAGTAACAAACCTTGGCCGTGCATCAAACCCGGCGCTTTGCGAGAGGCCAATTGTTCGTTCGCATAGGAAAGTGCGTACGCCGCTTCGAGACGCTCTGCCGCGCTATCAAGCACCGCGCGATCACTAGCGGTAAACAGCGCGCGACCAGGATTGCGAACCGCACCAAGGACCGCAACCACATCACCGCCATGGGCTACGGGAATGAACCGGCCAAACGCGCGAACTACTGGCTCCCCACCCGTGACCCGTAGCGTGTTGCTTTCATCGCGTCCGTAAAGATCTTCAACAACACCCATCTCAATGGTGCGCTTCGCGGCCAACACCTGGGCAACCGGGGCAACCGTAGGGCGCCACGCCCGATCGGCCTCTACGGCGGGAGTAGCGAGACGAGTACGCACGCCGCCAGGCGAGATCATCCAGATCAAACAGCGATCGGCCAACCCAGCCATAAGCGCCTCTGCGACAGAAACCGCCAGATCATCAAAGCGCTCGCCGGGCTCGCGGTCACGAAACGCCGCAGTAAGCAACGCCAAAGAAACTGCGTCTCCCGATGGGGGAATGGCAGGGGTTCGTAGTGGGTTGGCGGCGTTGTCCATGGCATGCTCCGTACTACAACTCTGGCATCTGGTTCAGTGTTGATCACTGAAACAAAATTCACCACTGAGTGTAGTCGTCAACCACGAAGCGTAGCATCGGGAACGCTTTTCACCACGGATCGGGGCCGAATGACCTAGAGCCTGCCCCCAAACTTGCCCCGAAGGAAGCTAGCGCAAGCCGAGTTTACGACTGCAGGCGGGCCACTGACCCCAACCGGCCTTGGCAAGCAGCTTGCGGGCCGCCTCATCTTGAACCTCAGGCGCTGCGTCGCTTGGGAGGCCCGTATAGCCGAGTGATCGCCACGTTCTGGGATCGAACTGGTAGGCGCCGTAATACCCGTTACCGGTCGCAATTTTGTAGTTACCACCCGATTCGCACTTCCTGAGCGCTGCAAAAGCCGCGTCCAAACTGGAATTCGGGCTCGCCTTTGTATCGGCGGGAGCTTTGGTATCCACGGTGGTAGTCGTGGGGATGCTGACCAGCTTGATCTGTTTGACCTGCTTGGCCTTCTTACTCTTTTTCGCCGCGGGAACGCTTGAGTCGGCGGTGATGGCGGGCGTTGGCAGCATCGAGACAACGGGAGCGACCGTGGGCGTAGAAAGCGTTGCGGAGTCGACGATCTTTGCCGAGTAGGCCTGCGGAAGTACGTTGGGCTCTACGGCCGGGGCGGGGGAGGCGGTGCTGAAAACGCTTAGCAGCCCGGCGAAACCGGCGAGCGAGCAGACCAGCAGAGCCGAATTGAATGGCGTGCGGGAATTGTGTGACGGTGAATCGGATGATTTGGCGGTGTGGTTGCGCAAGGCGACCTCCTGTCGGTTGTGCTGGCAAGCAAGACGTTGCCAGGCAGAAAAACTCTGGTCATCAGGTATCGGCAGGAGCACCGATCGAGTTAAGCGTGTTAGTACCGCGCCCTCAGGAGCACGAATCGAAAAGCTCAAGGTAGCGACTTGCCAACGGTCAAGGTCTAGGCAAGGTCGAGTTGGAGGTGAAGGTCGACGGGGTGTGATCGTAGGGGCTAGCGGGTTCGCTTGAAAGCCGGAACAAAACGAAGGTGCACACACTACTCCCCTGTGCAATCTGTGCAACAAACGGCGATAACTCAACGTGGATCTGCCCATGGCAATTCGGAGGACCGTTAGCGTAAACGGTCCTCTTTGGGTCGTGTCTCCGCATTGCTCACGGCTGATTTTTAGGCGTTGCAATTGTGGACCGTCGCCAAAATGCAAAAGTGGAGTCTCGGCGGACGGACCGCAGAAACCCCACTCATTGTGGTTGTCTAGACTTTCTTCCCGACCAGCCCACGTTCCGGCTAACGATTTTGGACGCTGTCGTGCCAATCCTTGTGACGCAGGCGACGAAATTTAGACGTGCGACCTTGATGAGTTTCGTGCGACTTCCGCATATTTGTTCCGGAAATTGCGTAAAATCCCCGGAAAACTGGGTTAGAAGTGTGGATTTTCAAGAAAGTTCTTCACCCGGCTTTACGCGACTATTCAACCGTTCTAACGTCAGCATTTGGCGCCGCTCACAGAGGTGAGCTGGCATTCACGAGTCCTGGAGGATTTACCGTGGTAAAAGAGTTAAAAGATTTCTTGTTCAAAGGCAGCCTGCTGGAATTGGCCGTCGCAGTTATCTTGGCCGGAGCCTTCGGTAAAGTCATCGGCGCGTTCACCGATGACATCATTGGTGGAATCATTGCCAAGATCGTGGGCAAGCCAAACTTCGACAGTCTTATCGCCGGCGGCATCCGTTACGGAACCTTCATCACGGCTCTCCTCAACTTCATCATCGTTGGTTTCGTGTTGTTCATGATTGTCAAGGCTGCCAACCGCCGCAAGGCCGCAGAGGCCGCAGCTGGTCCATCCTCGACCGACGCACTCCTCATGGAAATCCGCGACGGTCTGAAGCGCTAAAACTTGCTGCCTCATGCACCTAAGGTACTGATCAACCTGTTGTCGAGGTTGAAAACAACGTGAAACGGTCGATTCCTCCGGGGGTCGACCGTTTTGGTTTGGTCACAGCTTGTTCGGTCACACACTTCTTCGGTCTCGTGACCGGCCAGTGGACTTCAGGCCGCGGTTGGGGCGGACATAGCCCAGCCGATAACGGCACTCAAAGCCTTAGTGGCGGGCCGTACAGCTATACGTTCGGTGATTGGCAAGTAGGGGATCCGCAAATCCCAGCGAACCCAACCGGGAAGCAGACCAACGGCAGCTGCGCACAACACGGCATAAGGTCCCCGGGCCGCCAGGGGTAGCGGCGGAACCAGAAGGAAACGAATGGCTTTACGGGCTTGCTCACCGGCGTTCAGCTCGCCCCGAATTGTGGCCATTGCTTCAGTGAGTTCCCCAACGCTGCGGGCAGGAGCCTCAACGCCCATAACATCGGCCAAACGCGCCTGTTCGGCGACGTAACGGTCAGCGTCGTCGGCAGAAAGTTTGGCGCTTCCGTACCGTTGGTAAGAAACCAGAAAGCTTTCAACCAGTGTGTGATGAACCCAGGCCATCAGGTGCGGGTCGTTTGCTTCGTAAGGTCGGCCATCGGGAGCTTCGCCGACTACTCGCTGGTGGACCTTCTTGACGATCCTCACTGCCGCTTTAGCTTGCGCTGTTGTGCCAAACGTGGTGGTGCCAACAAAGCTGGCGGTTCGCCACAAACGTCCCGTGGGATCGGTGCGGTACGCGGAATGATCCGCTACCCCAGCCATGGCGAGTGGATGCATGGTTTGCAGGAGAAGCGCCCGAATCCCACCAATGAGCATGGCCGAATCGGCGTGAACCTGCCACGTGACACTCTCAGGACCGAACAACCCGGTATCGCCACTGATCGGCTTGCTGAGATCGCGAACCGGGGCTTGATCCCCGACGAGGGTTTTCCGAATTGCCGTTTGTAGCCCCGAGCGGATACTGCTCAATGGATCAGAAGCCATACTCAACACCGTAGATGCGTGCTGGGCACTACCGTGAGCCGCCGGTGCAGCGATGCATTTGAAGGGTGGTTCGCGGGGACGCTAAATGATTGCGGAAAATGCGAGCTGGGAGAGTGCTGAATAATGTGACCTAGACCAGTCGCTAACTGGGAAAACGGAGCCAATTGATGCATACAGTCGCATTTATCCAGCGAGTCTCTAGGCAGGTTGCAACCGGGAAAACAGAACCGAAGTGAGCCGATCAAAGTTCTTGCCTGTTCGGCAGACTGCCTAGACGTTTACCGAAATTTTGCTCTCAGACTCGTCCTCGTCCTCGTCCTCAAATTCAACGAGTGTGTCTTCGATAATCAACGGGGGCTCTTTGCTAGCCCTAACCACGGCAACGTCAATTGGCTCTAACGACATGGCAACACCACTCACCAAAATCGCGAAACCGTTGCGTGCTGCGGTGGCCATGGGTGATTCAGCTTCTAACTGACCCCACTCGAGCATGGCGGATTTCAGGGTTCCGACTGAAGCAACCGCGAAAATGCGGGCCTCCAGGCGCGAACAGTTGCGTTCTTCAAGGGCATCGGACACGACATCCTCCCAAATCCGCCGGTACGACCCATCGGCCGAACGCAACGCAGGCTCCTCAGCCTGGAGTTGAGCCCCTAAACGCATGTTTTTGCGAATGCCGGCATGGGTATCGAGCGCACCAAAAAGTTCGATGAACGCTGCACCTACCGCGATCAGTGGATGTTCGGTCGCTGGTCGATCGAGGACGAGGTCACGAAGCGGTTCCGAAAACTCGCGATGGGGGAACACCACGCACTCCTCTTTGGAGGTGAAGTGATTAAAGAAGGTTCGAGGAGCAATCCGTGCTCTCGCAGCGATCTGCTCAATCGTGACGTTCGCGTACCCGTTCTCCCTGAACAACTGAAGTGCTGCCAGCCGGGTAGAGAGCACGATTTGTCGACGTTGCGCTTCTCTCGCCCCCATCCGCTGCGGCTGAAGAACTGCGTCAATAAGGCGTTGTGCATGTGCCATTTATCCAGCCTAGGGAGTATTTCTTTAAACGCAAGGTTTTGGTGCGAATTTATTGAAGCTTTTACAAAGCGACTACCCGGGTTGTTTGAGGCGCCACCAAGTATGACAATGCGTTTTAGTATCGTTTGGTCCTAATCGCCCTGGCACTGGGCCGGATAGTTCTCCGTGCGGGCGAAAAGCCGAGAAGTTGCTTTGGCTCATCGAAATCTGGAAATTCGCAATTCAAACGATTCTGAGCAGCGCAGTTCCGCCATCTTTTTAACGGTGTTGGCGGACCCAAATGCACAAGAACTGGTTTCCGACAAGAATCTTGGCGTGTCCAACGAACTTCAAGCGCCCGAACGATCCGCCCTCGTTGCACGACAAGAAACAGTGGCCAGTTCGTCCACGCCGATAAATCCCGATACCCCTACTGTTTTGGCGGAATTACGTATGGAGTACCGGTCCGCCACGCTCGATCTTGGCCATCTTTTGCCCGATCCCTTTGCCCAGTTTCGCATGTGGTTCGATGCCGCCCGGGCGGTACATACGGCCGGGATGGATGAACCCCATGCCATGACGCTTGCTACCGCTGACGCTGATGGCGCCCCATCGGCTCGTACGGTTCTGCTCAAAGGACTCGACGACCGTGGTTTCATCTGGTTCACCAACTACGGATCGCGCAAAGGTCGCGAGCTCACCGCGAATCCCCGGGCGGCATTGAATTTCCGTTGGGGTTCGCTGGAACGTCAGGTGACGGTTATTGGCATGGTTGAGCGAGTGAGCGATGAAGAATCCACGGTGTACTTCAATTCACGACCAACGGGCAGCAGGATCGGCGCAATTATAAGCGCACAGAGCACCGTGTTGTCGTCCCGTGATG
>JAYSVF010000377.1:0-15122 GCA_043718695.1 Acidimicrobiia bacterium
GATGCCTTCACCCTTCACGTTCAGCCACCCATGGAACCGATGTTTCCCGAACTAGAGACCGCGAACGAGCCTCGCCCCATTGGCGGCGAGGTCGAGGCAATTGGGAAAAACACCATCCAGCCCAGAAGATTGCAGCGTTCCAAGTCCTTCCTAAGCACCATGGAGCCGGGGCTTCGGCGAACCCTCGGCATCCTCATTATCCTCAGCGCATTGGCCGGATACCAAGGCACGATTATTACCAGTGCGCTTACTTTTGCAGCCGATGGCTGGGGACAGTCGACGGGCGCCCAAAGTCGCGCCCTTGCTATTCTTCGGGCTGACATTCTTGGCGCGATTGTGGTGATGCGTCTTGCCGATCGCATTGGTCGACGCAAGAGTCTTCTCGCTGTAGCCGCAGCCGCACCACTACTAAGTGCACTTAGCGGCTTAAGTACCAGTTTGACCATGCTCACCGCTCTGCAACTTCCGGCGAGAGCCGCTTCAACGACGCTAGCTAGTTTGATTGCGGTCTACGTTGCCGAAACCGTTCCCGTTACGTGGCGGGCCCGGGTTTCCGCAGTTCTCGTTGCCTCTGCTGCTATTGGATCGGGTTGCACGGTAGCAACTGCTGCCCTGGCCGACGCTGGCCCTAACGCGTGGCGTCTGATTTTCGTACCGCCTCTTCTCGGGATTTTTGCACTTGCTCCAGCAGGAAGGATTCTTCAAGAAACCGCTTCGTTCAAAAGCCTCACCCTAGGGGGAATTCCTTTTGCGGAACGGGCAACGGCGAATTGGGACACCCTACGTGCCCATAAGAATCGGCTCCTTCTCATCGGTTTGTTCACCGCACTGGTCGCGTTCGAAACCACGCCCACCCGTCAGCTGCAAAGCCAGTTCCTGCGACACGAACGAGGATTCTCGGCACTCTCCGTAACGCTATTCGGCATTGCGACCAACGCACCTGGGCTCATTGGATTGCTCGTGGGCGGACCACTCGGGGATCGCAGGGGCCGGCGCCACGTAATGCGTGTGGGGCTCATTGGATTCGCCGTTTTCGATGCACTTATCTTCCTTACCGACGGGAAAACCCAGTGGATGGTGTCAATACTCGGTGCAGCAATCGGAGGAATGCTCTTGCCAGCCATGTCCATCTACCCAGCGGAGCTTTTCCCCACCGAGATCCGCGCCACGGCTGATGGATGGGCAGTATTTACTGGGCGCGCTGGCGGGGTGGTTGGTTTACTTCTTGTTGGCTTTGTTTCTGCCGATGGACGAACCGGGCCAATTTTGGCATCCACCACCATTGGGCTTTGGTTGGCCATGGTGCTCCTCCGCTTTCTTCCTGAACCCCACCCCCACGACCACGCAAATTCCGATACCGGCTATTCCCCGGTGCGCGCAGATCCTCACCACAACGGCACCACCACACCTTCACCCCCATTACCTACATGAGCAACCTGAGCAACATGAGCAACCAGAGCGCCAAATCCACGAAGTCCGCCAAAACACGGACCCAGATCACAGATGGCACAAAAACGTCGGCATCAAAAGCACACCGTTCACCCGCACATTCGGCATCGAATATACCCGCCGGGGTCTTGCTGTACCCAGGCGCGGGAACCGATGCCCAGCACCCGGCATTGATTGCTCTTGAACAGGCCTTGCTTGCGGAGTTTCCCGGCTTGACCGTTTCCCGAGTCGATTTCCCCTACCGACGAGAGGGCCGCAAAATGCCCGATCGTGCCCCCAAGCTCGTGGCTGCCGTGCACGATGAAGTGTTGTCGTTTGCACGATCCCTTGGCGTTCCCACCTCGGCGCTGGTCATCGGCGGGCGATCTATGGGCGGGCGAATGTGCTCGATGGCGATCGCCGAAGGACTCGAAGTCGCAGGGTTGCTCTGCATGTCCTATCCGCTGCATCCACCAAAGAAGCCAGAAAAACTCCGAATCGAACACCTTCCACACGTGACCACCCCTTCGTTGTTTATTTCTGGGTCACGTGATGACTTTGGGACCCCCGATGAACTCCGTACCCATATCAGTGTCGTCCCGGGGCCAACTGAGCTGAGAATAGTGGAGGGTAAGGGCCATGACCTGGCCAAGGGTGATGGCGAGATAGCGGCGGCAACGATTCACTGGCTCCGTAACCTTCAACCGGTGGCGGGTATCGATAGCGGCTAGGTGGCACTACGGTTGAATCCCGATGCTTTTGGCCGAGGTGGAGATCCGACACTCGCGACCAGTGGCGCCAACGCGGCGCGTTGCGATCGGCCGCACCCTGCTCCCCGTCGACCCGGCACCAGGTTGGGGCCCGGTGCTTCTCGGCGGATTAATCGCCGCCAACCTCGCCTCGCTCGATGAAGAGTTCGTGCCAGGTCTATTCAACCTTGTAGATGACCTGGAAGGCGGCGGACGCATCGCTCAACCCCGCCTGCGCTACCGGTTCCAGCGGGACACCGTCGGTCTAGATCGCAGCATTCATACCCTCACTGGCGAGGGAGAACATGTCTGGTTTGAGCTCGATGAGCATGCCCTTCCAGAAGTCAATGTTCTCGGGGCCATGTATGCCGCAGCCGACATCGCGGCTCTCCCCGGGGTCGCGGCACCGATGGTGTTTCGGGTCATGCGAAAGGCCCTCCAATGGGACAAGCCACTCGGACTCGATTTTGTTGCCCATGTGCTGGGAGACGACGCTGCTTTCAGCAGGTGGCGAGCGCTTCCAACCGACCTTCGCTGGGCCCTCAAGCTGCTGGGTTTTGGGCCAAACGATGCCCCTGATCGCACAGGTATTCAGCTGCGTTTCCGTGAGGCAGTCTGGGCCGCACACCCCGATCGAGGGGGCGATATTGACGACGCCGGTCAAAGGATGGCTGAACTTACCCAAGCACGGCGCTTACTGCTGTCCTAAGCCTCTACTTGGAACGTTCTGTGTTCGCAAGCACAATCATTTGAGCGTGGAATTGAGCCTCACGCCTCGTTGCTTGCTGGATCTTCGATCTGATCGTCGCCCTGATGTTCGCTCTGATCTTCGCTCTGCTCCTCATGGTGTGGAGCTTTACTGATTGCTGCCGTTAACCCATCGTGGGCCGGGCAAGTCGTGCGAAGGGGATCCGCTCGCAGCAAGTCACGAGCTATTTCGGCCTGGCAAGCAATGCACTGGCCGTAGGTTCCCGCTTGGAAGGTTTCTACAATCACCTGGACCGTTGCCAACTCCGATTCGAGTTGCTTAAGAACGGTGAGATCAAACACCGCTGCTGGTGGTGGTACGGGTTCTCTATCCGTGTTGATTTCCAAAGGCATTTTTCTAGCCTAGGAGACTGGTGAACAAATGCGACTGGATTGCTCATTTCGCTCCGTTTTCGCAGTTCGTGGCTTGTCCGGGTCGCATTGTTCACCACTCTCCTAGCGGTCTGTCAAATGAACGTGCCCGCCCCGGGTGGGACAGGCACGTTCACAAAAGTGCTGTTGAGCGAGATGCGCAAACGCGCTTCCAACGGTGTTAAGCGAAGGAACCTACGTCTACCAAACCGGCACGAGCGGCAAGAAGTACTGCTTGGGTGAGGTTCCGGGCACCTAGACGGCGATAGACCGCGCTTAGGTGGTTGTTGACGGTTTTCGGCGCGATGCCAAGCTCAACGCCGGCCTCTTCGGTGGTCATTCCTCGAGCAATGAGCTGGAGGATTTCCAAATGACGCCCGGTGAGTGCGTGACGATTGGGATCGATCCCGCCACCAACAAGCCGCTGGAGCGCCGAAACCACATCCATAACGCCGCAGTTCAACGGAACCACTTCACTGCGAGTGTCATCTGGTGTCCACTGGTTCGAAAGCGCCAACAAACGAGTGTTGGGGAACAACTGACGAAGGGCAGGAAGAACCGTCTTCACCTGCACACTCTCTGAGTCCACCACAACAATGACATCGTGTTCTGTTACTTCAACGTGTTGCACCAATCCCGCAGGAGAGGCCAGAGCCGCGCCGGCACGCCATCCAGCGAGCACTAATGCTCGAGATAGGGCATCGGCTACGAATCGAGGTGAAGCAACAATAAAGATTTGGGTGGTGCGATCAGTTGGGCTAGTTGCGCCCAATTCCGAAAGCGCTGCCCCCACCGGCGTCGCAATGGACATTGGTACTCCCTGTTCCCGGGACAAGCCCGTTTGAATGGATCGAAGCGGCGCCGCTCCCGTCATGAGCGAGCCGGATCGAAGTGCTGTAGCGGTCATGAATCTTCTACGTGTCTACCGGCAGAAAGTCGCGTAAAAAGCCTAAGAAAACGTTTTCGGCCGGGATTTTCGATTTCCCTCGGTTTGAAGCTCTGATTCCTCGATTTCCGAGGCATCGGAGACTCTAACGCTTGAGGATTTTACGTGCTGTTTATGCAGGAAATTTCAGCGATTCTTAGTACTTAATTCACCACGCTACCCACAATACAGTGAAGTTCACCGCATATCTAGGCTAAATACCTGATTCAAAGCGAAAAAATGCCTGGTGCGCCAAAGACAGTTGTCCCACCAGCATCGATTCGAAGCCCAACACTGACGGCGCAAAAAGAAAACGAGCGCCCGGAGGCGCTCGATTCGGAAAACCTTCTCGCGTTGAGGATTTTACCTCGACGTAGCCAACTCGTAACGGACATGGGCACGACGAAGCGCAGCCGAAGCTTCTTCCTCCGTGTGCTCATACTGTTTTGCTTCAAGCCTTGCCTTGGCGGCCGCGGCACGATTGGCGTCAAGATCAGAGGCCAGTTCGGCCACGTCGGAAAGGATCGTCACCTTGTTGTCTTTCACTTCAATAAAGCCGCCGTGAACGGCAGCCTTGATGTCGACACCCTCGGCCGTACGGATGGTCACCGGGCCAATGCCAAGCAGACCAAGAAACGGGGCGTGTCCTGGGAGAAACGCCGCATCACCATCGAGTGGCCGGGCGATAACCATGGTGGCCAAACCCGAAAACAGTTTGCGTTCTGGGGAGACCAGCTCCACCTGCATCGTTGCAGCTTCAGCCATTAGGGGTCCTTAGATCTCGCCGCGCTCGAGCTTGGCAGCCTTCTCCAACACGGAGTCGATGCCACCGACGTTCAAGAACGCCTGCTCTGGAACGGTGTCGAATTCGCCTTCACACAGCTTCTCGAAACCTTCGATGGTGTCCGAAACTGGGGTGAAAATACCTTCCATGCCGGTGAACGCCTTGGCCACGAACATGGGCTGGGATAGGAACTTCTGTACCTTGCGGGCACGCTGAACCAAAACCTTGTCCTCTTCCGACAATTCGTCGATACCGAGAATGGCGATGATGTCTTGAAGTTCTTTGTAGCGCTGCAGAATTGCTTGCACTCGGCGGGCCACGTTGTAGTGACGATCGCCAACCACGTCGGGGGAAAGAATGGTTGACGTTGAAGCCAAAGGATCCACGGCGGGGAAAATACCGAGGGCGGCGATTTCACGGGCCAAGTTGGTGGTGGCGTCAAGGTGGCGGAAGGTGGTGAACGGAGCCGGGTCGGTGTAATCGTCGGCGGGTACGTACACGGCCTGTAGGGACGTAATCGAGTGACCACGGGTCGAGGTGATGCGCTCCTGCAGCTGGCCCATCTCGTCGGCAAGGTTTGGCTGGTATCCCACGGCGGAAGGCATACGACCAAGCAGGGTTGATACTTCGGAGCCGGCCTGGGTAAAGCGGAACACGTTGTCGACGAACAACAACACGTCTTGGCCCTGCACGTCACGGAAGTACTCAGCCATGGTCAGTGCGCTTAGTGCAACACGGAGGCGAACTCCTGGTGGCTCGTCCATCTGGCCGTACACAAGAGCAGCATTGTCAATAACGAACTTGCCCTGTTCACCGGTGGAGGTTTCTTTCATTTCCAACCAAAGGTCGGTGCCTTCACGGGTGCGCTCGCCTACGCCTGCGAATACCGAAACGCCACCGAATTCTTTCGCTACACGGGTGATCATTTCGAGGATGAGCACGGTCTTGCCTACGCCGGCACCACCGAAGAGACCGATCTTGCCGCCCTTTACGTAGGGCTCCAACAAGTCGATGACCTTTACGCCGGTCTCGAACATTTCACGCTTTGGCTCAAGATCGTCGAAGTTCGGGGCCTTGCGGTGAATAGCCCAACGCTCGGTAACACCCTCAAGCGGTGCACCGCCGGTATCGAGTGGCTCGCCGAGCACGTTGAAGACGTGGCCCTTAACAACATCGCCCACTGGCACTTGGATGCCGTGACCGAGTTGCTTTACCGCCGCACCACGGGTCAAGCCGTCGGTGGCCTTCATGGCGATTACGCGCACACGGCCTTCACCGATGTGCTGGGCAACTTCGCCCCAGATCTCTTCGATGGTGCCGTCAACATCGAGGCTGAAAACAACAGCATGGTTGATCTCGGGCAGGGAGCCTGCGGGGAATTCGACGTCGACCACGGGACCAGCGATCGATACGATTCGGCCGTCTAGCAATGTGGTTGGGTTCTCAGTCATCGTCATTTGGAGCGATTCCTTCGGTGTGTTTCGGGTGTGGGCGAACTTGGCGAACAAAACTGGGCAAAGCAGGTGTTGCAGAGACTTTGGTGTTACAAAAAGCCGTGAATCTAGAAGAGCGGTTTTGCCTCAGAGGTACCACCGACTGCAGCAACAATCGAGGGAACTCCAACAGCGGTGGCAACACTGGCAAACGCCGACGACGTGTCATCGGAACCGCCACGACGGATGAACAAGTCACCGCTGCCAACAGAGTCCTTCAACAAATCGGTCTTTCCGTCTTTCGACGAAAGGGCTTCGGCGCCACTCACGATCTCCATGATTTCCGTGGTGATCGAGGCCTGGCGAACTGAGTTCATTTGGCGTGAAAGCTTCTTGACCAACTCGCCCGCATTCTCGGTTGCGGATTTCATTGCTCGTTGGCGCGCAGCATGCTCGGAAGCGGCAGATTCCAACATGGCGGCGAACAAACGGCTCTCGACGTAACGAGGAAGCAACGAGTTCAGAATCGAAACGGGTTCCGGCTCGTATTCATAATCGCTCTTGGCCGCACCGGTTTCCGCGGTGTCCATCTCGATCGGCATGAATCGCTTCATAACCGGGCGCTGCGAACCAGCGGAGAGGAACTGCGTATAGACGAGCTCAACCTGATCAACAGCGCCATCGTTGAACGGTCCAACAACAGCGGCTGCGACCTTACGGGCATCTTCATAGGTTGGCTGCTCGGTGAAGCCGCGGAACGCTGCGTCAACCTTGTAGCCGCGAAAGCGGAAGTAATCCTCGGCCTTCTTGCCCACCGTTACCAGAAATGACTGACGGCCTGCTTCACGATCGGCGATGATCGCTCGCTCCGTCATACGAATGACCGAGGAGTTGAATGCACCAGCCAAGCCACGGTCGGCAGCAAGCACTACGTAAGCAACCGTCTTGACCTCAGTCTTGGCGGTCAGTAACGGTTGACCCGTGGCCGCTCCACCGGCAGCGAGGCTGCGGATGACCGAGGTGATTTGCTCGGCATAGGGACGCGCTGCGAGAACTCGTGCTTGCGCTTTGGCAATACGAGTTGTCGCAATGAGTTCCATTGCGCGTGTGATCTTCTTGGTGGAGTTGACGCTCTTAATGCGGCGCCGCAACACTCGTTCTTGGCCACCGGCCATGAGTTCTCCCTACGTCCTAAGTTCGCTTAACAATTATCCGGAAAGATACGTGCACAACCCTTAGCGGGCTGCGTACGCTTCCTTGCAGGCGTTGATGGCCTTGGCCATACGGTCGTCTTCAACCAGCTTGCCCGTTGAACGGATGTCATCGAGGATGTCGCGGTGCTTTTCACGGAAGGTGTCAAGCATGAATGATTCGAAGCCACGAACTTCTTTGACTTCAACCGAATCGAGGAATCCTCGAGTACCGGCGTAAATCGAGACAACTTGCTCTTCAACACGCAACGGTGCGTAGTTGGCTTGCTTGAGCAGTTCTACGAGGCGGTAGCCACGGTCAAGCTGGGCTTGGGAAACCTTGTCGAGTTCTGAACCGAAGGCCGCGAAGGCTTCAAGCTCACGGAACTGCGCAAGGTCAATCTTCATCGAACCAGCAACTGCCGACATGGCTTTGATTTGGGCGGAGGAACCTACGCGAGATACCGAGATGCCTACGTTCATGGCGGGGCGAACGCCTGAGTTGAAGAGGTCAAGGTCCAAGAACACCTGGCCGTCGGTGATAGAAATCACGTTGGTTGGGATGTAGGCGGAAACGTCGCCAGCCTTGGTCTCAATGATCGGCAATGCCGTAAGTGAACCGCCACCCATGGCATCAGAAAGCTTGGCAGCACGCTCGAGCAACCGGCTGTGGAGGTAGAACACGTCGCCTGGGTAGGCTTCGCGGCCTGGTGGGCGGCGGAGCAACAACGACATCTGCCGGTACGATTCGGCTTGCTTGGAAAGGTCGTCGTAAACGATCAATCCGTGTTCGCCGTTTTCCATCCAGTGCTGACCAATACACGCACCAGCGAACGGCGCCAGGTACTGGAACGGTGCAGGGTCGGCGGCAGGTGCGTTGACTACAACGGTGTATTCCATGGCGCCGGCTTCTTCAAGCGCACGAACGGTTTCGGCAACGGTCGAACCCTTTTGACCAATGGCCACGTAGATGCACTTCACACCAAGGCCCCGCTGGTTGATGATGGTGTCGATCGCTACTGAGGTCTTGCCGGTCTTGCGGTCACCAATGATGAGTTCGCGCTGTCCACGACCAATTGGGGTCATGGCGTCGATAACTTTGATGCCGGTTTGCATCGGCTCTTTTACCGGCTTGCGCTTTACGATGCCCGGTGCCTGAATCTCCACACGACGCATAATCGGATTGGCAATCGGGCCCTTGCCGTCAATGGGCTCACCGAGCGGGTTGATGACTCGGCCGAGCATGCCGTCGCCGACAGGGATCGACAAAATCTGTCCGGTTGCCCGAACCGTCTGCCCCTCCTGAATATGGTCAACGATGCCAAGAACCACGGCGCCGATGGAGTCTTCGTCGAGGTTCAACGCCAGGCCCAAGATGCCACCTTCGAACTCCAGGAGCTCGTTTACGGCACAACCGGGTAGGCCACCGATACGAGCGATACCGTCGCCCACTTCGGTGATGATTCCCACTTGCTCAGAGGTAATCGTTGGGTTGAAGCCTTCGAGACTTTTGCGCAATGAGGCGGCAATGTCGTCTGCGTTGATGGTTAGCTCAGCCATGTCAGGTGTCTTCCTGTGGTTCTTACTTTGTGTACGTACGAAATGATGGGAGGTGCGGGTTGAGGGCTCAACGAGCCGATCAGACCGCAGCCTTCAACTGGTCGAGGCGGTTCTTTACGGAACCATCAATCACGGTGTCGCCGATGCGTGTGACCACGCCACCAAGCAGCGACGGATCAACCACGAAAGTGAGCGCAACCGCGCGACCGGTTGACTTGGCAACGGCGGCCGTGAGGCGCTGCTGCTGGTCTTCGGTAAGGGCGATAGCACTGCGAACTTCGCCTGATTCTTGGCCCGATGCTGCAGCGGTTCGGCTGAGGAGACCCTGCACAACGGCAGGCAATTCCTTGGCTCGTCCGGCACCAACAAGCGTGGAGATCAAGTTGACGGTGGTTGGATTCGCCTTGCCACCGAGCAAATCAACGATGGTCGATTGACGACGTTCAACCGGCAAAAACTGATCCGTCAACCGTTGCTGCAACTCTGGGCTTGATTCGAAGGTCTGTGAAAACGATGCGAGCTCATTGCCCACGGTGTTCAGCACGCCTTCGGCTTTCGCCATCTCAAAAAAGGCTGATGCGTAGCCTTCTGCGGTAGGTGAAGCGCTCATCGAAAAATCACTTCGCCAGTTCGGCGATGTACTTGTCAACCAAGGCAGCGTTGGTTTCGCGGTTTAGATTCGCGCCAACAACCTTCTCGGCCAGGTCGACGGAGAGACGCTTGACGTGTCCTTCGAGTTCGCCCTTGAGACGGGTCGAGGAGGCAGCAGATTCTTCGGATGCCTTGCGACGGATCTCGGCAGCATCAGCTTCAGCGCGGGCGAGCACGTCACGGCGGACAATGTCGGCCTGAGCGCGAGCGTCATCAAGAATCTTGTCGCCTTCGGCTTTGGCGTCGCCGACCTTGGCGCGGTAACTCGCGCCTTCGGCTTCTGCATCGGTCTTAGCTTTGGCAGCAGCATTGAGGTCGCCTTCGATCTTGGCGCTACGAGCAGCCAAGGTCTTACCCATTGCTGGGAGGGCGAACTTCGCCAAGCCGGCGAACACGATGAAGAACGCAAGGGCGCCCCATACAAGCTCGCTTACCGGAGGAAGAATCGGGTTCGGAGCCTTTTGACAGTTTTCAATTGGCCCACCCTTCTCAAGCATCTCGATGCATTCGTGGGCGGCATGGGAAATTTTGACCTTGCCTTCAGCGGCTGCTCCCTCAGCGGCAGGGGCTTCTTCGCCCGCTACTACTTCGGTCGCGCCTTCTGCGGCGATGGTGGTTTCAGATGCCGACGCAAATTGCGTAGCCGCCGGGCTAAGGATGATGAAGGCGGCGAGGCTGGTCGTCGCAAGGAGCTTCTTGAGGCGCATGGTTCTCTTTCCGAACGGGTTGAAGCTAATGAATTGAGGCGGGAACGACGGCGACTGACGGATTCCCGACACTCGCTTGTTGCTGGACAAACTTTGTTACAAACGCAGCTGAGAAAGCCTGCCGATACTGCCGATCAAGTTGCGTGACGAGAGCCAAGGTTTTCCCTCGGCTCTCGCACAAGAAACCAGATTTAAGCGAACTTGAGAAGAATGAAAACTACGAAGCCGATGAGAGCAAGGGCTTCGGTGAAGGCGATGCCGAGGAACATGGTGGTACGAACCATGCCCGCTGCTTCTGGCTGACGAGCCATAGCCTGCACGGCGTTACCAACAAGGTAACCAATGCCAATGCCGGGTCCAATGGCGCCCAGACCATAGGCGGTACCGGCGTTGATGGCACCGTTTGCGGCTTTTTGTGCGTCTGCGTCGAGTGCTTGAGCGAGAAGGCTCATGATGTCTCCTTGAGTTTGATTTTGAAATTGCTCTGCGTGGGGTTACTACGTGTGGTCACTGCATGTATCGCGTGCTGCAGGTAAAGCTTTTTTCGTCATGTTGCAGGTACTGCTGCGCCTGAAAACCATCGGCGATGGTGAACGGCGCGGGTGCTGCTGTTGGTAGGCAGCCAGACAGAAAGAGCGTGAACTCTTAGTGTTCTGGGTGCACGGCACCACCGATAAACACGGCAGTGAGAAGGGTGAAAACGTAGGCCTGGAGGAAAGCAACACCAATTTCAAACCCGGTCATGATAATCAACATGAAGAAGGGAAGGATCGCAACCGGCTTGAGGGCTGCGGTGTTGGCGGTGAAGAGCGTGTGGGTCAAGATGCCGAAAGTGGCGAGCAGGATGTGACCGGCGAGCACATTGGCGAACAAACGAACGGCGAGCGAGAAGGGACGCACCAGGAAGGTCGAGATGAACTCGATAGGAGTTACCAAGATGTACAGGGCCTTGGGAACTCCAGGAGGGAACAAAGCACCTTTGAAGTAGTGGCCGAATCCTTGGGACTTGATGCCAGCACCGATGAAGACCAGCCATACAATCAGCGACAAAATCGCTGGCACAGCCATACGGGCAGTTGCTGGCATTTGGATACCAGGAATAACACCGAAGATGTTGTTGAAAAACACGAAGAAAAACAAAGCGGTAAGCAGCGGCACGTATGGCTTGGCATCGTGGCCCATTGCTTCTTCGGCAATGCCGTGGTGTACAAAATCCGCGCCAGCTTCAGCGAAGTTCTGGATTCCCTTGGGCACCAAGCTCTTCTTGGAAGCCGCAATGAAGAACAAGCCGAGGGTGAGAACCGCGGCGAATACGTTTACCAGGGCGATCTTGTTGAAGCCGGTAGCTCCTGAGCCAAAAAGGTTTTTCCACTCCAGCAAATGGCTGATTGGTGGGAATTCAAGTGCAGCGAGAATCACGACCGCTTACTCCTCTGCGCCAGCGTGGGCGCGGTTGGATTGGTTTGGCTTAGACAGAGACAGTTTTGATGCTTTCGCTTTTTCCGGTTTGAGGCCGGGAAAGGCAAGTGAAGCTGAGATGTAACGCATTTCCCAGATGAGCAGAGCGAGGTGCGTGACGATAATGGTGATGCCAAGTGGAATCGGACGAAACCACGAAGCGTTGCGCACGGCGAGTACTGCTACCGTGAGTAATCCGAGTCGCAAAAGGTAGCCGAATAATGCGGCGGCACCGAGCGCTGCGAAAGAAATTCTGCCGGCGTAGGTCAACATCACGGCGGCGAGAACGAAATTTACGACAACAAGGGCCATCGCGTAGCCAACGGAAATCGCTCCGTTAGCCCCGGCCACAATCGCAACGATCAACACCACAGCGGGCAGGATCGGCCAAGTACGACGGAGCATGTCCTTGACGATTTGTGCTTCAACTGCAGGGCCTAGGTCGGCTCCGGTAAAGGCGTCGGCGCTCATAGGGTGACTCCCGATGGCAGGCGGTCGCGGTTCGCAAATTCGCCTGGCGAGGTGACGCTGATTGTCTCGCGTGGGGCCGAAGCCAGGGCTGACCGTTTTGCTTCGGCCGAAATCGTGGCTTGGGCCTCAAGTTCTTGCATTTTGATTTTGTACGCGGCCCAGTTGCGGACGAACATGCCAATCAAAGTGAGCACCACGAACACGATCATGAAAACGGGCTGCGTGTTGAACTTTTGGTCAAGCAAATAGCCGATGCCGCCAAAGATCACTGGAGTAATGGCCAGTTCAATCGCCCGACTCATGCCGTCGCCAAGACCCTGATAGCTCTGCCGCTTGTAGTCAGCGGGGCTTTCGGTCTTGGGGGGATGGTTGGGCACTTGGACCTATTCCGAGTTGGGTTCGGGACGCTTGTTTGACGGATATGTTGACGCTTTGGCAGCAAAAGTGCAAGCCGCTTGTGAATCCGCTCACAAACTATCGGAAAAAAGTTCGGGTGCGCAAATCGCAGGCTTTGCCCACCCAAACTTTAGGTTTTGGTGGGGCAAAATTCACTTCAATCGAACTGAGGTCGAACTCGGCTCAAACCGGGCGTGAACTGGCCGGACGTAGAACTGCAAGCAGGACCCAGTCTGAGCCATTTCGCGGCCAACAAAACCTTGCCCACAGTTGGTCAGTGACGTCAGTTGACCGCCTTGCTTAACCCGGAGACCGGCCTTTTTGTGGTCCGTAGCGCTGACTTTAGGGGTTTCACCACTGGCACCGGCGTGAAGTTCGGCGGACGATTAAGCCCAATCGCCACAATATTTTGGAGCGCTGCAGTTCCGGCTCGAAAATAGTCCGAATGACCTAGTGAGTCGCCAGAGGAGAACCGATTGGCTCCAAAACCTTGTGCTGAGGGGTCTTCACCATGGGTTGGCACTACCGAAATCGGATCAATGGGAACCGATGCGATCCTTTTGCCAGCAAAAAACCAGGCGGACTTTTGCGATTTGCTGGCCCACAGGGCGACGTTGGGCGAAAGGAGCAATCGTCGCGAGGTGGTGTTCATCCCCGGACTGCCAACGGCAATGGCATCAGGAACGTTCAACCCACGACGCATTGCTTCACCGAGAACGACCGTGCCGTAGCTGTGGGCCAGGACCGTGACATGGGCACGGGGATTTTGTTTGCGAATCGTTGCCAAATCCGTTTCGAGTGCTTTCGCTCCAGCGCGGGCCTTGTTCGAAGTTGCGGCTTGAGTGACCAAACGCACCGGCGTGTAATCCGGGGTGTCATAACCAAGCCAGGCCACTACCGCTACGGGTACTCCAGGACCGGCTTGTCGCTGCATCTCCACCAACACGGCCTGTGCTCGTTTTTGAAGGCTTGCCCCGTAGTCATTGAGTTCGTTATCCATTCCGGGCACGAACACGATGATGTGCTGCGCGCTTATGAGATCACCAAACACTTGCACCACCCGTCCGTCGCCGGTTCCATCCGCTCGAAGATACGTTGCCGCTGCATCATCGAGCAACGCCTTGAGTTGTTCAGTTCTCGTTTTGCTAGCAGGAAGTGCTTTGCGTAACGACGCCAAAGCTTTGGTGTTTGCCTGGGCTTGCTGCCTGCGGGCGAGCGCTTCTTGCCAACCTTGGGGCAACGGCTTCTTCACCGAAGTCTTTGGAGTGACAGGGAGAACAGGTCTTGGTGCTCCGCGTTTCGGAGTGTCGGCGTTCAAAAAGCCCAGGGCAGTGTCACCAACTTGGGCAACTAGCGCACGAGTTCGCAGAACAACAATGCCTACGGCTTGAGCATCCTGCGCAGTTTTTGACACAGTGCAAAGTCGGCTTCGGTGGCCGTCCACAGATTCGCTCCAATGCTGTAAACCTCTGCACAAATTTTGTAATTCACTCGGAGAAGCCGAAGTTGCGCCCATGTGATCCACCCAGAAATACGGTTGCCTCGACTTTGCAGCACATCAAAGATCGAGCGCGGCACAACTACAGCAAACGTCCTACGGGGGAAGCCGAGAGGGTGGGTCTAAACGCTGGAGAATGGACCCAGCGCCCACCGTAAGCTTAGACGCCGACCCCCAAAATTCCGAGGTGCCAACTCGTACCTGCGACAAAACCTCCTGGCCAAATCCCTCGCCCCAATGCTCGGTCCTCGTATCCAACCGCCAGCCGCCAACCGCCAGCCGCCAGCCGCCAGCCGCCAGCCGATTAGCGCACCTCATCAGCCACCGCCGCGCCAGTTCTGCCCCCCAACAGGCGGTACACCGTCCGGCCTGGAAAGTCCGTTGCGGTTTACGGTTCATGCTCGTCGAGCCACAGCACTCGTAACTACGGTTTGGTTTGGCCGAGTTCTCCCAACCGCTCGGCTCGGCGCTGTTTGCGGAGGTCGGGGTGCAAAACCGCAAAGGCCACAACCCCAATTAGCAGCGTTATGAGAAATATTCGTGCAGACCAGCCGGGAAAGAACAACGGCTCCAACACGAACGCCGAAAAGATGGCCGTAAGTGCACAGAGGATAAACACGGTACGGCGCGGACCGTGACCAAGTTCGATAAGCCGATAATGCAAGTGGTCGCGGTTGCCAGTTGCCACGCCGGATCCTCTAATGGCACGAGTGACAATGAGTCGCAAGACATCCCCAATTGGTACTGCCAAAA
>JAYSVF010000378.1:0-2607 GCA_043718695.1 Acidimicrobiia bacterium
GGTGCCATGGAAAACCTCCGAAAAACAAACGGTCATTACGTTGCAGCGGTAACCCGTGCTAAACGATGTCCGTGGTGAACACTTCCGAGCATAGCGACAACACCGTGCTACGGAACCAACCTGCCCTCAAAAGCTCACGCTTACCCCCGTCAATTGAGGCAGGGTCACGAGCATTTCCCACCTTCGGCCGGATTTCTCTCGATCCAGCGACCCGCCTCCTTCCCGGCGCTGCAGGCTTGGGCAACGCCCCCAAAACCAATTCGGTCCCCGCGGCAAACTCTGGCGAGGGTTCAACCGTGCTGATGGGTGGAAGCCCGCTACGTCTCATGAAACTGACGGGGACCTCGATCACGGTCCTGCACTTGCTCGGCGGTGGTGCAACCGTGGCTGAGGCTGCGGCGGCCACCGGGATCTCACTCCGATCAGTCACCCGCCTTGCCGACCGCCTCCTTGATGGCCAACTCGCCCATCCACTTTGGGGTCCTGCAGAGCCTGATTCGTCAATCGCCAAGAACATCGGCACGCGCTTCGTGAAGAACATCGACAAGAACAGTGTCAAGAACATCGGAGACGAGACTGACCCGTCGGTTCCGCCCCCTATGGAACTGCCGACGGTAACGCTCGTGATTCCGGTAAAGGATCGGGAGGTGCAGCTTCGCCGGCTCTTCGAATCCCTGCACCTTGAGATGAGCGAAGGCCTCAGCGTTGTTGTTGTCGACGATGGGTCAACAGACGAATCCGGAAACGTAGCCCGCGAATTTGAGGCGAAGGTGATTCGCAATGAGCGGTCCCTGGGACCGGCCGCAGCCCGAAATCAAGGGCTTCAAGAAGTGACCACTCCCTTCGTTGCCTTCGTCGATTCCGATTGTACGTGCACCTATGGTTGGCTTCCGATGCTGCTGCAACATTTCAACGATCCTTCCGTAGCCGTGGTCGCGCCAAGAATATTTGGGGACATTCGCGCGACGGAATCCGCTTCAAGCGAGGCGCCCGTAAATCAATCCGCAACTCACGCCGTTCGAGGCGTTCGTGGCGTTTTGGATGCCTATGAGCACGTTCGCTCACCTCTTGACCTTGGCCCCGAGCAAGCGCTCATCGCGCCCAGAACACGGGTTTCTTATGTGCCGTCGGCTGCCCTTCTCGCGCGCACGGATGTACTAAGCGCACTGAACGGTTTCGCTTCGTCATTGCACGTTGGCGAGGATGTGGATTTGTTGTGGCGGCTCCACGCCGCGGGTTGGCGGTCTCGCTATGAGTCACGCTCGACCGTAGCCCACGATCATCGAGTGACGTGGCGCGCTTTTACTAAACGTAGGTATCAGTACGGAACATCAGCAGCGGTGTTGGATGCGCGTCATCCTGGCCAAGTTGCGCCCCTCGCCGTTTCGGGTTGGAGTGCACTTGGTTGGCTCAGCCTTTGCACCTTGACACCCATTGGCGTGCTCAGCGGATTGGGCACGATGGCGATAACAACGGCGCTACTCCCTCGCAAACTTGGCGTGGTGGCAAACCCTCGCAAACTGGCAGTGGAGTTGGCCGGGCGCGGACACTTCGGCGCAGGCCGCCAACTAGCCAGTGCCACCTGGCGCGCCTACCTACCAATCGCACTGCTGTCCGCGCTCCTGCCGAAGCCCCTAGCCCTTGTTGCCCGACGAATCTTGCTCGTGTCAGCGATCTTGCCCAACGTCGCGGATTGGCGATCGAAGCGCCCCAAGCTCGACCCATTTCGCTATGTAGGCATACGGCTTCTCGATGACGCGGCCTACTGCGCTGGCGTATGGGTTGGTGCCGTTCGAGCGAGATCACTGCGTTGCCTCAAACCCGATTTCACCTCATGGCCCGGCAAAAATCGCGACGAGACCACACGTGTACCCGCATTCTCACCGGGAAGCGACCGATGAGCTGGACTCAGGCGCAAGGAAGAGTGAGGATTAGGTATGGCTTTGCACTTTGATCGGTCCCTAGACGTTTCGTATCGGACCGTGGATCAGGTGGTGCCGGGGGTTCGCCGTATTGTCGCCGAAAATCCTGGGCCGTTTACCTTCAAGGGATCGGCGACTTTTATCGTGGGTAGGGGCGAGGTATCGGTAATCGATCCGGGGCCAGCTGATGAGCAACACATTGACGCGCTGATCGAATCTCTCGGTAGTGAACGAGTCACGCACATCCTTATCACGCACACCCATGCCGATCATTCTCCCGGGGCCCGCTTGTTGCAGGAACGAACGGGGGCGAAAACGTACGGGTTCGGCCCACACCCCGTGCCAACTGACGACGAGGAGGATCGTTACGCCGAGGTCATCGAACCATCAGCCGGTGATGAAGCCGGTATCGAGGCGACGGCCATATCCGAGGCGAGCAAAGAAGACCCCGCCAAAACAAAACCGGAACTGACAGAGGGCCACGGTGATCGTGAATTCGCACCCGATGTTGTAATCGGTCATGCAGAGTTGGTTTCTGGCAGTAACTGGACCTTCGAAGCCGTCCACACCCCTGGACACCTTGCCAACCACCTGTGTTTTCGCTTGGCTGAAGAGAAGGTCCTCTTCACCGGCGACCATGTGATGGGCTGGTCAACGAGCGTGATTTCACCGCCGGGCGGCAACC
>JAYSVF010000379.1:0-15009 GCA_043718695.1 Acidimicrobiia bacterium
AGAACTTACCAAAGGCGGCGTTCACTACAGCTTTGAAGCAATCGGCTCGAAAACCACGGCCGAGCAATCATTCCAAATGCTCCGTGCCGGCGGTACGGCGACCGTCATTGGCATGGTTCCGTACGGCACAAAGATCGAAATTCACGGTGCCGATCTTTTGGCTGAGCGAAAGATCCAAGGATCCAATATGGGTTCTAATCGCTTCCGTGTCGACATGCCCCGCTACGTCGACTTGTACATGCAAGGCCGTCTCAAACTTGACGAGCTCGTAAGTGCACGAATCAAACTCGACGACATCAACGAAGGATTCGCCGTCATGAAATCCGGTGCCATCGCTCGCAACGTCATCATCTTTTAGTTTGCCACCGCTTTATCTCACAATTGAGCAATTCCTCCCGAAGTTTGTATGCTCGGGCAAGGAATCACACACCAGGAGAGCTATGACGAATCAACCTGTCACTGATTGGGCCAACGATTTCGACACGTTCGACGAATCGTACGTGCGCGACCCCTTTGCAAAATGGCCTGAGATGCGTGCCGCCTGCCCGGTTGTGAAAAGCGAACGTTGGGGTGGTACCCACCTCGTCGTTGGCTACGAGGCCGTGATTGAGGGAGCCGCCAATACCCGAGCACTTACCTCAACGCTCGGCACTTCGATTGCCAACACCGCGGATGACTACTCAGATCCAAACCGTCCGAAGTCAATCATTAACTCCGATCCGCCCGATCATGCAGGGCCCCGTCGGATGATATTGCCCACCATGACACAGCGAGCCGTGGCCAAATGGGAACCAGTCACGCGGGCACTTTGTGAATCCTTGATTGATGGATTTCTTGCCAAAGGCCAAGCCGACGCTGCGGTTGATTATGCGCAGAAGATCCCGGCCACCGTGATCGGACGGATGCTTGGGGTGCCTGATGATTTACAAGACACCTTCATAGTATGGGTACGTGACATCTTGGAACACGGCGTAGAGTTTCCCCAACGAAGAATCGCCGCCTTTGCCGAGCTTGGCGAGTTCTTTGCCGTAGAGATCGCCGACAGAATCCAGAACCCCACCGACGACCTGATTTCCCTGCTGGCCCATGGAAAGTTAGAAAATGACGAAGTGCTCGAACCTCGCATGATTATCGGCAACCTTGTCTTGCTTTTGGTTGCCGGAATCGACACCACCTGGTCGGCCATTGGATCATCGCTTTGGTACCTTGCCCAGCATCCCGAAGACCAAGCGCGCTTACGGAATGAGCCGGAGCTTTGGGACACGGCTATTGAAGAACTTCTGCGCATGTTCGCGCCCGTTTCGATGAGTCGGGTTGCGCTCGAAGACACCTCGATTGCCGGATGCCCAATCCCCAAAGGCCGTAGAGTGACTCTTTCGTTCCCCGCAGCGAATCGCGATCCCTCGGTGTTTCCCGATCCTGACACCGTCATCTTGGATCGGGCCGAGAATCGTCACGTTGCCTTTGGTGCTGGGATTCACCGTTGCGCCGGATCAAACCTCGCGCGCCTTGAGCTTCGCATTGCGTTACAAACCTGGATCGAACGCGTTGGTCCCTACACGCTCGCCGATCCTTCCAGCGTTACCTGGGCTGGCGGTCAAGTACGCGGCCCTCGTAGCGTTCCCGTCGTCTTTGTTGCCCGCTAAACAAACCGGCTTTCAAGGGCCTGCTTCAGCGGCCGGCCACCCAGGTTTCGATTCGGTTTAGAGCCTCGGTGAGGATTGTTCGTGAGGTGCCGAGGTTGATACGGGCGTTGCGGGCCAGACCAGTTCCAAACGTTGGGCCCTCGTTCAGCGCGACTTTGGCTTGTCCGCGAAGGAGAAGCGCTACGTTTTCCTCAGATTCGGGGACCAGGGTTGAAAAATCGAGCCATTGCAGATAGGTCGCCTCGATGATCGGGGCACGATCCGCGCTCACCAGATCCAGAGTCAACAGTCGTTCATAGGCATACTTACGGTTACCGTCAAGATAGGTAAGGCAATCAGCCATCCATTCATCACCCTCCGTCCACGCCGTAATGGTGGCCAGAATTCCCGCCACTGAGGGGACACCGAGAATGTGAGAGGAAAAAACCCGCTGAAACCGGTCTTTTAGCGACACCGATCCGAATGCCATCACTGCGCACCGCAATCCGGCGAGACTGAACGATTTTGAGGCCGACGCAAGAGTAATGGTCCGCTCAGAAGCTCCGGCAAAGGAGGCAAAAGGGATGTGGGTATGAGGTGCAAAAACCAAATCGGAGTGAATCTCATCAGACACCACAAGAACATCAAACTCTTCACAGATCTCAGCGATCCCCGCCAATTCGAGGGCAGAGAACACTCGACCTAGGGGGTTATGGGGATGACACAGCATGAGCATCTTCGGACGTTCGCTCTCCATCGAAGCCCGAAGCTCCTCAAGATCGAGCGACCACCGGCCCTCAACTACGGTCATGCGGTACTCGACCAACCGGCGTTGTTGCTCCCGCAAAACACCAAGGAACGGCGGGTAAATAGGCGTGAGCAACACAACAGCATCTTTTGGTTCGGTAAATGCGTGAACCAGCGCGTGCATCCCTTGAACCACTTCAGTAAGTGAGCAGACTAACTCCGGTTTGACCTCGAAGCCATAGTGCCGGGAAGACCACCCGCAATAGGCGTTGGCCAAATCGTCATAGTACGAGTGCAGAGGGTACCCGTAAAACCCTTTGTGCACATACGATTGCAACGCGGCCGCGATAGGTGAGGCCACCGGAAAATCCATATCGGCTACCCACAACGGCAAGACATCGGGCCCATGTTTGCCCCACTTCAACGAAATTGTTTCTGCAAGTGCCGGGATAGCCTCAAAACGCGGATCGACAGCCATGGACAAGAAGTATTACCGGCCTGAGGAACCAAAGCCCGCCGCACCCCGTCCATCAGCCCCACCAGGAACCGGCGGCAATTCCTCGCAGACCTCCCAGACCGCTTCGGGAACCTGCAAAAAGAGCAGCTGCGCTATGCGTTCACCACGCTTGATGGCATAGGGAACCTGCGGATCGGTGTTGATCAATGGGACCATGATCTCCCCGCGGTACCCGGCATCTACCAAACCGGGCCCATTCACCACGGTGACCCCGTTGCGAGCAGCAAGTCCCGATCGGGGCAGCACGAAACCACCCCACCCCAGGGGAACCGCTAGGGCAATCCCCGTCGGCATTACGAATCGACCTCCAGCAGGTGCCAACTCCACATCAACCCGGGCCACCAGATCAAGCCCCGCATCCCCTACGTTCGCATATTTCGGTAGCACCAAATCGGGATCGAGGAGCTTGACGGCCACACGCAGCGTTGCAGAAAGGGGTTCGGAGGAATGGTTGCTGTTTTCAGGTTCAATCTCTTCAGGCATTCCCCAAGCCTACGAAACTGTCGTCGGCGAGCTAGGGTTTCTGCGCGGTTAAGTCCGCTTTGGTCCGGAAAAGTGCCGCAAGATCGGTGAAGAGGAATAAATAGTCGTGTTGGTATGGATGGATTTGGAAATGACCGGGCTGATTCCTAGCCGCGATGTTGTGGTGGAAATTGCCACGATCATTACTGATGACGAGCTCAACGTTGTGGCCGAGGGTCCAGATCTGGTGATCAACGCCACTGATGAACAGCTGGCCGGGATGGATGAAGTTGTCCTCAACATGCACACCCGAAGCGGTCTGCTTGAGCTGATCAAGGCTTCAACCATCACCGTTGCCGAGGCTGAAGCGCAAACGCTGGCGTTCCTCAAAGAACACATTACCGATGCGAACACGATTCCGCTGTGCGGCAATTCAATTGGCACCGATCGCAGTTTCCTAAGTGTCTATATGACTTCAATCGACAACTACCTGCACTATCGCAACGTTGACGTGTCAACAATCAAGGAACTCGCTCGCCGCTGGAATCCCGATATTCTCAAAAAGGCCCCTCGCAAGGCAGGCGGTCACCGCGCCCTCGACGATATCCGCGAAAGCATCGAAGAGCTCCGCTTCTACCGAGAGTTGCTTTTCATCAAGCCCTAGCGTTTTCAGCTATTCAGCCCGTTCATCCGTTCAGCCGTTCGGCATTCGTCGGGCCTTCTGCTGCTCAGCGAGCGAACTGCCCTAACCTGGAGTTCGAGGTCTTGAGGTACTCAGCAGCAACCGATTTGGGAGTCAAAGGCTGACATTTCGCCGAGCAGCCGCCATCTCCTCGAAAATCGCCTACCCGAGCCGGGTTTAGGTCACACCAAAGCAGCCCGAAACGGATCGAACCGGTGTCAGCGGGTGCAAGAATCTTCAGCCCGCATGGAACGTCTTGTCCGCCTTCGTCCGTGGCAAAAAGCCGCACTGGATTCCTTTGAAGCTCACACGCGTCCGGATTTCCTGGCCGTGGCCACTCCAGGCGCTGGAAAGACCACATTCGCCCTAATGGCCGCACTTCGAGCCATGCGGGCCAAAACGGTGAAACGAGTGGTTGTTGTGGCACCCACGGCACACCTCAAAGCCCAGTGGGCCCAAGCGGCAGCACGATTTCGCCTCCAGCTAGACCCGGCCTGGGCAGCATCCTCTGGTCGCCTGCCGTCCGACATGCATGGCATCGTCACCACTTACCAACAAGTTGCCTCCAGCGCTGAATCCCTACGTGCACTTACGGCTGATGCCTTTGTGATTCTCGACGAAATTCACCACGCTTCCGACGACCGTGCCTGGGGTGAAGCAATCCGCATGGCCTTCGATCCCGCGGCGAAACGCTTGGCACTTTCAGGAACCCCCTTCCGATCCGATACGGGGGCTATTCCGTTTGTTGAGTACAAGCTTGAAGAAGCCATCGCCAACTTTGAGTACGGCTACGACGATGCCTTGGCCGATGGTGGCGTGGTTCGCCCCGCATACTTCCCGCGCATCAATGGCTTTATGGAGTGGGTGGCGCCTGATGGTGGTTTGAACTCCGCGTCCTTCGATGATGCGCTCGATCGCACGAAATCGGCACAACGTTTACGCACCGCACTTTCCGCCGACGGCGAATGGCTTCCCGCCGTTTTGTCCCAAGCTCACGATCGCTTGATAAAGTTACGGGAGCGGGTGCCCAATGCCGGCGGCTTGGTTATCGCCACGGATCAGGATCATGCCCGCGCCATTTCCGAGATGATGCGCACCCGCCTCCGCGTTACCCCCACGCTGGCGTTGTCTGATGACCCCAACGCTTCAGATCGCATTGCCCATTTCGCCAACGGCACCCAGCCTTGGATTGTGGCCGTGCGCATGGTGTCTGAAGGCGTCGATATTCCGCGCCTGGGAATTGGGGTCTTCGCGACGACAACCACCACTGAACTGTTCTTTCGTCAAGCAGTTGGGCGTTTAGTGCGATGGAATCGTGGGCAACGCCGACAGAAGGCGTATCTGTTCATTCCCGATGATCCACGGCTTCGTACGTATGCATTCCAAATCGCCGAGAAACGTAGACATTCACTTCGTAAGCGCGCAGAAGATGCTGGCGGTGCCCTCGACGGCCCACGCGAAACCGATCCCACAGAACTCGATAAACAAGTAGGCGAACCCGATGAGCAAATGTCATTGTTCGCCGCGCTCTCTGCAGTAGTAACCGATGGTGACCAACCCGTGCAGAGCGTGTTTGACGACGATTACGAAAACGATGTCGATGCCGGCCTCGATGAGCACGGCGACGCCATCATGCCCGTCGACGTAGACCCCGATGCCTACACGATTGACCTCATTGATCTCACGTCAGGCTTGCAAGGAACCCTCTTTGGCGGCGGGCCAATGGCAGATTCGGGTGGCTTGAGCCGCTACGAGCAAAAGGAAGCCATGCGCTTAGAAAACGCCGAGCTCACCCGCGAACTAGCCCGCTTCACCAACCTCGGACACGCCCAAATCAACGGCCAACTCAACCGCGCATCGGGCGTAACCCGCATCGACGAAGCCACCGTTGAACAACTCACCAAACGAGCCGAAGAAGCCAAAAAGTGGCTAAAACGCTTGTAGTTCGCGAGCTAAATCTGCTACTTCTGCTTAGCCAGTCGGTCCACGAGAACCTCCTTCTGAAATGCATTGTTAGTCTCGACATCCAGCGGTTCAGAAAGAATGTCGAGCAAGCCCCGGGCAAACTTGATTTCTCCCACCCCAACTTCAGAAACCTTCTCGACCAACAACTTCGAATCGAAAACTTGCTTGGCAACCTCACTAGAAAACAGCGCCGACAGATCCCCAGCCATCTCAGACCGTGAACGACCCTTCTCCGAATCGATGACTGCTCCATAAAGCGAAGCAAGGAGCACCTCTTGACTTTTCGCTTCCACAGTCGCCGTCAAGACTCTTCCAACCAGCTCCCGTTCGCCAGAACAGTTCGTCGCTCTCGTCCACCGCTCAACTTCACCAAGGGCCGGGCCGGACTTTACGAAACTCAACAAAGAAGCGTCGCTCATCGATGAGGTCGGATACTTCAGTTCCTGCCATCGCTTACTGGTTTGCGGACAACTAATCGCGGAAAACGAGCGATACACCAAGGCTCCGGAAGCGATAAGTCCAACTACAACGACTACGCCGGCCCCTTTGGCTCTAGCACTCATCGATCGATCTTCAAAGCAACTAGAGGTATCGATCCAAGCATGATCAAGTATCGCAGGGAATGTGTCTGCTTCATCGTGTTTGCACCCGGGAATCGAGCGCGTCGGCGAAACCATTACCGAGAAGATCTCGGTCAGCCCTGTGCCCCTCGCCAGTCAACGAAGCCTTCATCCCATGAAGCAACAAGTCCCCGAGGTTTTCTCCCTTCAGGGCGTCGCCGCGGGCTTCATCAACGATCTCAAGAAGCAATGCTGCTGGCACCATGATCGTTACAGGGAGCGCATTGAGCAGCGCCCCAATTACTGCCACAGCGAACTGGGCCTGCGCTTCCCTATCACGATCGATTCGATTTGCCGCTCGCTGGACTATTCCCAAGAGATATCCGGTCCACCACAAATCGCCACCTTCGCTAGGAGTGCCCGCCTTGGTGACCAAACTCTTGGCCAACGTTGTTTCACCCGAGTTCAGGAGCTGAACCATCCATTCCTCGTAAACATTCTGCTTGTCACTATGCACCTGCAGATGAGTCAACAGTTTCGGTTCGATGAGATTGGTTGCAGCGATGAGGACTTGCTTGAGATCTGCGTCATCCCGAGTTAACGTCGACTCCTTCTTTGCCCAGGCCAGAGTCTCAATCGTGAGTTGGAAGACGGCAAAACGTTGTTTCTCACTGCTTGCAGGCAGCGTGAGTGCAACCCCGTTTACCTTCAATAGCAGCGTTGGGACAAACCAATAGTGCGTAGTGCTGTAAGAGCTGCCATCCGGCCCAATCACAGAAACCGTGCCTTCTTTCGGGCCTGCAGCCGCTCGGAAAACTGCCTCAAGAAAGGGCTTCGAGATTGAATCCAAACGCAGAAACCTTGCAAGTTCTCCTTGATTGAGATTAGCGAGCAAGGTAGCTGCTGATCGGGTGATCGAAGCTCCGGGGGCCGATCGACGCTGTTCCTCTGACATACCGATAAGTCGTTCCTGGCAGTAGCTCAAGAAGCCCTGTTTCGCTGGCCAGCTGTCTTGGGTTTTCGCCAGAATTTTGGCAATTTGCTCGGGGTCGTCGAAGACAACTGCTATGCGTGCAAACTGTTTTGCGTCGAGTTTTTTTGCTAGGTCAGCAACGAAGGCTTCCTTCTCTGATGAAGAAAGACCGTCATAATTTCCAATTCCTGAGGAGTCCATGTCGTCGGCAATCAGTTTGAGTTCAGCGTCACTCAACTCAGCAATCACGGCCGCAGCGCTTGCGGCGCTGAGGCCACCGAATAGCTTTACGAGTTCCTTCAACTCGCCGTTGGTGAGTCGATCCTCACCCCAGCCACCATCTTTCAGAAGGGCTCGCAGTTTCTTCACCGCTTCGATCGAAGGAGGAAGTGGAGGTCCCATCTGACCAGATGGCTTTGGCTTTTTCGGGTCACCCTTTTTTGCGAACTGGGTCAAAAGGGAAGGGTCTATCGATCCCGTTTGATTGGTCGCTCGGGCTACTCGGTACCAGCGAGGGTCTCGTAGGGAGCGGTGCAAGAACTCCCATTCAAGATCCCGATTGACACGAAAACGGGCATCGAATCTTCCAGAACGATCGCGGGGGTCAAACTCTCGGTCGATCTCATTGGGTTTGCGATTCGAAAGCGTTATACCTACTCCTGCTGCCAAACCTTTACAGACCTCCAGTTCCCCGGCAGCGGCCTTTGCGATTCGAGATTCGATCGCTCGCACTTCATCAGTGAGACAGTCGATTTTGTCGCGAACAGCTTGCGTACGTCGCGGTGTTCCTGCACGTCGAGCCGCCATGTCGGCTTGATCGCATGCAGTAAGCAAAAACGAACGGGCTGTTGTCAGTGTTTGCAAAGCTGCTTGGAGACCCTCCGGGTCAACGTACTGATTTGGGATGGTTGCGTTACGAACTGAAGTTACGGGCAACGAAGGGATTCGAGTGCCCAACGTATTTCGTTTGAGTTGGGTTTTCATTGCTAGTACCAACCGCTGTAGTCATCCACGGGATCTGAATTGGCCGCTGGAGGAGTTTCCGCAGGCGGAACTGTTGTAACCGGACCGATCACCACCGCTGGTGACGCTGGTGAGGGAGCAGCGTTCAGTGAAACGGGGACAGCCGATTGTGCGGCAGCGTGGGCCGCCGCTTGAGCAGCATCTGCTGCCGCTCGGGCCGCTCGGGCTTGGGCTGCCGCGGCTTCGGCGATTGCTCGATGACGGGCTGCTTCGGCTTCGGCTTCAGCCCTCGCTGCGGCACGAGCGTTGGATTCGAGAACTTCGGCCTGCTCCTCGAGCCAACGGGCCTTTTGGAACATGCTGTGCGCGTCGCCGTTAATCGAACCCGTCGCTGCCTGCAACGCACTGAAGCACTCATCGAGGAGACGCCCGACGCGAGTTGCGTTAGGCCCCAGCCAAGTTTGGGGCCCAAAACCGCTGGCGACGGGACCTAGTGAGCCCCCGAGGTTTGCGCTGGCGCCAGAAAGCTCCGCGGCCTGTTGGCGGCAACGCTGCGCTTCTTCACGTTTCGCGTGAGCTTGGTTGAACAGATCGATGCTGCTCATGAATGATTCCTTTCACGTCGCGAGTGGCCGAACGGAACTTCATCGTGAGCACTGAGACCAGCACTGAGACGAACGACTCTTCCAAACGAATCGAAACGAGGGTTTATAGACACTGAATTGCCATGACCGTACGAAGTAAACGGCCCTCTGCATAGGTGGCAACTCGCGCTAGCGCCAAACGCTTCGATGACGTTGCGAAGGGTCTTCCTTAAACGCTACGTGCGCGTAGAACTGCGCTGTTTGAGGAATTGATCGGCCGGTTCTTTGCTGTTTCAGAAAACCGGTTGGCACAGATTCAGGGCACGGCCAAGCGACAAAAGCGAACTTCTTCGCGATGGCAACGCTCAGTTCCAGCGCGGAGAGGGTTTCTGCGCCTTTTTGAAGTTCTTTGCCGCGAGTGCGTGTTGCCACCCTCCCAAAACGCATTCCATGCCATACCGTGTCATTCAGCGAAGGCAACAACGCCTTCGCAAACGAAGCAAACCAACAACGGTTCGCTCGATGAAAGGACAAATCAAATGGCAAACGTCTTCGGTGGCAACCTCGGCGAAATGGACTCCCTGGCCGTCAACTTCGATACACAAGGCGGCAAAGTAGAAGAACTCCGCAGCGCAGTATCCGCAATCCTCGTCAACACTTCATGGACCGGACCAGCAGCAGACCGCTTCCGCAACGAATGGGAAACCACCTTCACCACCGCCCTCGCACAGCTCCGTGCCGCACTCGGCGACAACGCACAAGTCGTCCGTAACCGCCGCGAAGCAATCGCCCTCGCAACCGGCTGATCCGAACCGGCAACAAGCCAAACACAACATCAGAACAAGCATCAAAAGTACACGTACTACTAACGCAGTATCTCCCGAAGAAGGATCAGCGCCATGCAAAGCACCGTGGTCATCACCGTGGTAACCCCCAACCACACTTCGACCATCGAGGTCGAGGGTCCCTCACACGAAACCCTCGACCAGGTGCTGGCGCAGATCCCGCACTCGACCGCAAAACACACCATTGGCCAACCACTCGAAATCTCGGTTGACGGAATCCGCACAGATCCAAAGGCCGTAACGCTCCTCGACCTCACCCGAGCAACCGTGATCGAATGCCATACCGGCAGAGCAGCAAAAACTCACCGCTACCAACCACCAGTGTTAAGCCGACGAAACTTCAATCGGCAAACTCCCGAACTTTGGGTTGTTGGTGGCCCTGATGCCGGGCGAAGGTTCTCACTCGCCTCGGGCACGCAAATGATTGGCCGCTCATCCCGAGTGCCTCTACAAATCCACGATGCAACGGTGTCATCGCAACATGTGGCCATCACCGCAGACCGCGACGGAACCATAAGCGCACAGGACAATTCCTCTGCCAACGGCACAACGCTTGACAGCAAAAGCCTCGATTCGTCAACCCCCGTCGATACAGGCAGCGTCTTGATGATGGGCACCACAAAGGTGGCCTTTACCAGTGCCACTTCGCAATTGGCCGCTACCGTCCCCGGCCCCATGACCGCTTCAGGAACTCGACCGTTTAACCGGCCTCCCCGCTCCGCCCCGTTTGTCAACGGCGAAGCAATCAGTGTGCCTGCCGCTGGTCCAGAGATTCGAGCCGGAGTGCGGTTCAGCGTGTCGGCAATGCTGGCGCCGGTTGCCATGGGATTGGTCATGGCCATTTTGGTAAGCCCACGTATGGCATTGTTTGCACTTATGAGCCCCGTGATGTTTCTAGCGAACTTTGCCGAAGACAAACGCCGGGTGAAGCGGGAACGAAAAACCGGCCAGCTCGATATGGCTCGCCAACTGGAAAACTTCTCGATGACGATTCGTGTACGAACCGCAGAGGCCAAAGCCCAACTGCACGGTTCCAATTACAATCTGGCCCACCTCGCCCTCATGGCCACTCAAGGCGATCAACGACTTTGGGAGCGACGCGGCCACCACGATGATGCCTTCCAACTACGCCTTGGATTGGGTGACTGCAGAGTACATTTTCCCCTTCGCGAAAACGGGGTTCGACTCCCGGCCGTCGACACGATTCTGGCCAATGACACCGTTATCGTTGATGCACCGGTTTGCGTTGACCTGCGACCTGGTGCCGTTGTCGGTATCGTAGGTGCACGTACTGATCGACTACAGGCCGTGCGAGCCCTAGTCGCTCAAATGGCCACATTGCACGGGCCAGCAGACCTGAGCATCGCGGTAATTGCCAAGTCGTCCAAACCTTCCAACATGACAAGCACAACCGGCACAACCAGCACAAATCGCATGGCGAGCCTCGGAAACGCTGCCAACCCTGCGAATACGCAATTGGAAGATTCCCGCACTACCGAATGGGATTGGATGCGTTGGCTTCCCCATTCCCAGTCAAGTGAGACTGATCTCGGCGTTCTCATAGGTGATGACTCGCTGGCCGAAGTGTTGGTAACGGTTGGCGAATCTGCCGCGAAAGCGAACGAGCTGCAAAATGCCGGATCGGGATCTGGAGCAAATGCTTCGAAAAGCAACAAGCGGGTTGGGCGCACGGTGGCCCCTCGTTGTCTGCTCGTGGTGATCGATGACCCCACAGCGACCAACTCCAAAAACTCCGCACTTCGCTCGTTGCTCTCCCGCCAGATTCCCGGAGTAAGCGTGATCGTGCTTGCTGACCGAGTGGAGCAACTGCCCGATTGCAGTACCGCAGTTTTGCAGCTCCCATCGGCGAATCAACCTGGCACCCCAACCGGCCCGCGGTTTGCCGGATCAACAGGATCAACGGGGTCAGCGGGATCAGCGGGATCAGCCCGAGCAGTGGCATCAGCAAACACCGCAGAGTTTGCCATCAGCCTTCCTCTTGGCAACCTGCCTTACGCCGTTTTGGAAACCATGATCGACGGTCAACGTCAGCCTCTCGTGGTTGATGGAATTGCTCTCGATGTCGTGGAAGATCTGGCCCGCAATCTGGCCCAGTGGGATGACACCGCTGCGAACCAGGGCGACCGAGAACTTCCCGCACGCGTTACTCTTTCGGCTGTTCTTGCACCCAACGTGGTGCTCGATGAACGGGCTTTGGTTTCGACGTGGCGTGGAGCGAATCGCGATCAACGCTCGTTGGTTGCCACCATTGGTATGTGCGCAGATGGGCCTTCGGCCATTGATTTTGTGGTCGACGGACCCCATGCCCTTATCGCTGGCACCACTGGATCAGGCAAGAGTGAGTTGCTCCGCACGCTCGTAGCGTCACTTGCCGCGAGCTATCCACCTGATCTGTGCAACTTCGTGCTCATCGACTACAAGGGTGCCAGTGCGTTTGCCGAATGTGCACTGCTCCCCCACACCGTCGGCATGGTCACCGACCTTGATCCAGGCACCGCAAAACGAGCGCTTGTCTGCCTCGAAGCCGAACTAAAGCGCCGTGAGCGGTTGTTGTTGTCTGCTGGCGCTGAGGACCTGATTGCCTACGCTGCCCGCCCAACCAACGCGCCGCTCCCCCGTCTCGTGGTAGTCATTGACGAGTTCGCCACCCTGGCCAAGGACCTACCGGATTTCGTAACCGCGCTTATCGATGTTGCCCAACGTGGCCGCAGCCTTGGCGTGCACTTGATTCTGGCCACCCAGCGGCCAACCGGTGCCGTCAATGACAACATCCGCGCCAACACCAACCTCCGAATCGCTCTTCGTGTCCATGATGCTGCTGATTCAACCGATGTGCTTGGCGCTTCCACTGCAGCGTCAATCGGGCGACGTACTCCCGGTCGAGCGTTACTTCGTACCGGGCCCGGTGAGGTGTCAGCCTTTCAAACCGCCAACTCAAGCGCTGCGGCAGGCGCTCGACAGGAAGCACTAACCGTAAGAGTACTGCCCAACGCTTTCTCCGTGCCAAGCACCCACTCTGCTCTCAACACCGAGAAAAGCGACACCAACAGCAACGCCAATCAAAGCACCCAAGACAACACCATCAGCAGCGTGAACGCTCCCAAGTGCACGAAACGAACCGAACTTGAAGTCTTGGTTGCCAATGCTCAACAGGCCGCGAAGGCGCTGTCCATCCCACCACAGCCTCGCCCCTGGCCCGAACTACTCCCCTCACCACTCAGCATTGATCAGGTCAACTATCCAGAAATCAATGGATTTACCGGCCCAGCAATCGCCTTGGGTGGACACAGCCCGACGAACGCCACGAGCACCAGCGCAACAGACTCCGACTCGAACAAAACTACCTTCGCCATTGGCGTAGCCGATCTGCCCGAAGAACAACGATTGGCCTGTGCACATATTAATCTCGCTGCGGGGAACGTGGCATTCATTGGCATGTCGGGAACCGGTGTATCTACCGGCCTGCTAACGGTTGCCGCTCAACTCGCCACCGAGTCTTCACCCGAGCAACTCCATATGTACGCACTCGATCATGCTGGCCATACCCTCACCGCACTCAACGCTCTGCCCCACGTAGGCAGTGTTATTGCTGGCTCCGACGAAGTTCGCCGGGTTCGTCTCCTTCGCTTCCTTGCTGCTGAACTTGAAGAACGCAAAGCGCACACCGGCCAAGAGCCAAACGATGCACGGCCACAAATCGTGGTGTTCATCGACAACTACCCCTCGCTACGCGCAGCACACGATGACATGGTTGGCATGGCTCACCTCGACAGCCTGCACCGCATCATCGTCGACGGCCCCGCCCACGGCATCACCTTCGTTCTGAGTGCAGATCGCCCCACAGCGCTGCCATCGATCGTGAGCTCAGCAATCGCTACCCGTTTGGCATTCCGCCTCGCCGACCCATTCGACTACGCCCACTACGGCATCCGCCCGGCCGACGCGGCTTCCCTCACGGGGAACCGAGCACTCGATCCCAGCACCAACCGCGAACTTGAAGTAGCCATCTGCGAGCCCACCACGCTGGCCACGATCGCGGATTCATATGCCCACGTAGCATTAGGATGCGGACCACAGCCAATTCGAGTGCTACCCGTTGAAGTTCGGATGCATGACCTGGGCGAAGCTCCCCGTCCGCCCCACGCACAGCTTTGGCTTCCCTTCGCCCTGGCCGATGACACACTTGGAACCACCGGGTTTGGCCTTGCCGATAGTGAATGCGCGCTTATTACCGGCCCGGCCCGCAGCGGAAAATCCACAACACTTGCCAATATCGCCAAAACCGCTATCACCAACAACGAATCGGTACACGTAACCATCGTGGCCCCGCGAAGCACCCAAGGCACCAATGAGCAGACGTGGGCCGGTGCAGTAGCGCTAAGCGACCGAATTTGCGTCGCCGAGTCTTTGGTACAAGCCGTTGAGGGCATCAACGCCGACACCAACGGCCGTCACCTACTGCTTATCGATGACGCCGAAATGGTCGAAGACCCAGGCAACGTCCTGGGCACACTGCTAAGCCAACGACGCAACAACGTTTGGATCATCGCCGCGGGCCGAGCCGACGTGTTGCGCACCAGCTACTCCCACTGGACCATCGCCATTCGCCGGAGCCGGATCGGGTTGGCCCTGCGCCCACAACTCGAAATCGACGGCGAGCTGTGGATGACCCCACTCCCCCGCCGAGTGATCGGCCAGTTCCCGACCGGCCGCGGCTTCCTGATCGCCGACGGCACCACGACCCTCATCCAATCCGCCGCCTAAGAATTTCGATCGATTCCACGACTGCTGGTTGATGGCCGAATCCGGGAGGTAACGGGCGGGAGTGCGGTCATTTAGCCTGTCGCTGACGGGTCAAATGACCGGACTCGCCAGGACAAGATGCGGACTCGCCCAGCGCAGCGGTCGTTAATCGCAAGGCGGGTGGGAACGCAGAGCGAGAAGTGCGGTCACTTAGCCTGTCGCTGACGGGTCAACTGACCGGACTCGCGAGGTCAGGGGTCGTTGTTTGGGCGGGCACAAACCAACGGTCACGCTATCGATCGACGGTGGCCCAGGTTCCGGT
>JAYSVF010000380.1:0-14976 GCA_043718695.1 Acidimicrobiia bacterium
TGCCGGCCATACGTTTATTACCGACTTGGGGACGACACCGCTCGCCCTTCCCGGACAGGCAGAGTCGTGGCGAACCGTGGTGGAAGATCCTGCGTACCCAGCGCGAGTCATGGTCGCCTTCGGTACAGCGTTTGGAGGGTCAGTGAACCCTGAAACAATCTCCGAAACAACGCTACGGCTCAAGGCCGAATCATCCAACAAGTTGCACTTTGGCATCGTGAAGTTGGTGCTCGACGGATCGATCCAAGGCTTCACCGCACGGGTGTCCTGGCCGTACTACTACCGTCCGCCGGAGGGTCATGAAGGAAACGGTTTGTGGCTGCTTGCTCCCGAACAGGTGCGGGATTTGGTTACGTCGTTTCATGCCCAGGGCATCACCATTCACGCGCATTGCAACGGTGATCAAGCTACCGAGATATTCGTTGATGCCGTTGAAGCTGCACTTGAGGCACACCCGCGTTGGGATCATCGCCATACCGTGCAGCACTGCCAAATGACCACGCCTGCTCAGTACAAACGCATGGCAGCACTTGGTATGTGCGCAAACATTTTTAGTAATCATATTTACTATTGGGGTGATCAGCACCGAGATCGCAGTATCGGTCCGGAGCGGGCAGCGAAGATGGATGCGTGTGCCACGGCACTGCACGAAGGCGTATCAATTTCGATTCACTCCGATGCGCCCGTAACCCCAATGGGTCATCTTCAAACCATGTGGTGCGCCGTGAACCGATTGACCTCCACCGGTCAGGTACTCGGTCCGGAGGAACGTATTTCTGTTGAAGACGCTCTCTATGCGGCCACGATCGGGGCGGCATTCCAACTCAAACTCGATCACCTCATTGGCAGTATCGAAGTAGGAAAATTCGCTGATTTTGCCATCCTCGAAGACGATCCATTGCTTGTCGATCCGGTCGTGCTCAAGGACATCAAGGTGTGGGGGACGATGGTGGGCGGCATCGCCTTTCAAGCAGGAGCAGCACCAGCGTGAGCGAAGGCCGGCCGAGCATTGCCGTCACCGTACTTGGGGGTTACCTTGGCGCCGGAAAGACCACGCTCCTGAACCACATCCTCCGGTCGACGAATGAGCGAATTGTAATCTTGGTGAACGATTTCGGTTCGATCAGACGAATCGTTGATCGTTGCTGCCGACAGCGACAAGATCACTCTGGCCAATGGATGCATCTGTTGCTCGTTGGTTGATGGGTTGGCTTCTGCACTAGAGCGGGTTCGATCTCTCGATCCTGCGCCCACCCGTTTGGTCATTGAAGCGAGTGGTGTCTCCAATCCCGCGTCCATTGCCGCTTACGCTCACGGTCGCGGGTTGCACCTCGACGGGATCGTAACGGTCGTAGATGCCGAAACAGTACGTGCACGTAGTAATGATCGCTATGTTGGCGACACCATTCGCCGACAAATTGTGGCAGCCGATCTCTTGATCCTCAACAAAACCGATCTCATCGCGCCGACTGAACTAGTTGGTCTACGAACTTGGCTTACATCTTTAGGCGACGTAGGTAGAGCGACGATCGATGCGGTGCAAGGTCAGGTTGCTCTCGATGCGTTACTCGGTTCTGGCGAAATTGCGCTCGAAGACGCAGATCGCTGCAATGAACGAGGCTCTTTAGCCCCGGGGATATTCGTTGTAAGCGAAGCCGTCAGCCCGGAAGACCTGTTCGTCAGTTGGAGCCTTTCCACCGAACAACCCTTCGACCAAAACCTTCTTGACGCGGTCCTTCGTTCGTGGCACTCCGACATCGTACGAGTGAAAGGAATCGTCCGAGTTGCAGGCGAGGCAGGCCAACCGGATCACCGCATGATCGTTCACCGAGTGGGTTTGCGTCTTTCCTTCACCCCCGACGGACCATGGACCAAAGGCCCCTCGACCCTCGTAGCGATTGGCCTCCGTGACCTTGTCGATCCTGCAGCCCTGGACCGCGAAGTACGTTCCGCCCTCATCACCCACTGACGAAGATGATCGGCAGTGCTCGGCCCGGAGACCAGGGCGTAGGGTCTTCGATGTGACTAGCAATCTCCGAATCCAAGTTCTCGAACAGGCGATGTCAGACAGTCTCAAAGTCGAAGTAACGAATTGCTGGATGGATGTCGCGAATAGTGGAGGCGCCGTCGGCTTTCCATTCACGCCCGTTGGCTACGACACAGTGACCGAAGCGGTTCACGAACTCGCGTGCGAGGTCGAGCAGGGTGGCGTGATTTTCATCGGGGCTCACATGGACGAGGTACTTGTTGGATGGGTGACACTCCGGTTGAACCGATCCAAATTGACTAGCCATTGGGCGGCCGTCGAGCGTTTGCAGAGCCATCCGCCGCGTCGAGGAATCGGCGTTGGAGCGGGTCTTCTGACTTGTGCAGTCAACTTCGGTCGGCAGATCAGCTTGCAACATCTAACCCTCGTATTACGAGGGGGTGAGAAGCTTGAGCCCTTCTACGAGAAGCATGGTTGGAAAGAGTTCGGCCGCCACCAAAATGCGCTTCTGCTCGCCGATGGGGACGATCGCGACGAGGTCCACATGGCGCTGTGGCTCTAGCTGGAGCATTCAGAATTGGTAGTACCCAAACGAAAAACTATGAGCGTTGGGCTGCGTATGGGATCACCCCGAGCGCTGCCCATGACAGGTTCAGTTTTGTTCTCAACCGAGAAGTAACTTGAGGACTCGTGAGTGGCCGTTTATTGACGCAAAATCTAGCGGCGTCTTTCCGTTCTTCGTCTGCGCATGGCGATCGGCTCCTCGTTCAAGAACAAAGGAAGCCGAGCTGAAGTACCCGTAGCTTGCAACTACGTGAAGTGCGGTCCAACCGTCAGTGTCAACCGCGGAGGTAGCCGCGCCCAGGTCTAACAAGCGCTTCAATTGAGCGCTTGATTCACCTCGGGCTGCAAGTGCGAGCAAAATGGCGACCTGTCGAATCAACACAATCCAGATCCGCGCCGGCCGTCACGAACGCCCTGACAATTTCGTCGCTTTCATTGTCGAATGCAGTGGTCCACAACCGTTGACCAAAAATGCTTCCGACGGCATTAGCATCGGCGCCCGCCGCTAGAGCCGTCTTTACCCGTTCGACGTCTTCGTTTTCTACTGCTAACTCAAGAGATGAATCGCTAAACCCAACAGGCCGAGTTTCGTTCACAAAACCGAGCTTATCGACACTGGAGGTGACTCCGCAGCGGCACTGCTTCTGCTCAGCATGCCGAGCGACGCGAACCCTACTCGCTGCAGCGAAGCCAGCCCAAAAGTTCGGCTGCGTTGAGTTAGACGAGTGTTCACATTCGAACAATTTGGTGGCCGCCACCTAAGGGTCTTGCCGTCCTGCACTCCCAAGGTCAATTTAACGGAATATCCTCGATGCGGTTCTGATGAAGAGCGTAGAGAAACGGTCGATCTCGGTCTCCGCAAATTAGCGCAAGATCACTAAGTGCACGAATGATTCGGGCCGCCATTTCAACGGCTGGAAGATTTGCATTCGTGATGACCGCGGCCATCACGGCAAAATCGAAAAGGGCCTGTCGCTCGGCTCCAACGTAGCGAATCCGATCGTCCTTCATTACGGCGAGCCAGCCACGATCGCCACAGAGCTCTAGCCACTCCGTGTCCGCAATGGTCTCGTCGTTCGGAATGCCATAGTGCTCGGCAAGAGTTACCAGGCGAATTCCTTCTGCTCGAAGCAACTCGGGAACTTTCTTACGCCCGAGACTTCGATAAAGGAAAAGGTCAGGCAGCCCGTCGGGATGCGACACGCAACGCGTCCTCGATGTCAATGAGGCTCACACCAAACTCTTGGGTGAGTTCTTCGATCGAATCACCGGATTGAAAACGCGCGATGACATCATCAACCCGCGTTCCACCGTGCACAAAAATCGGGCGACCAAACGAACGTAAAGGGTCACAAACTACGGAGCCCCGGTATCCAGAAACGTGAACGAGATTTGCGTAACCGTCCGGTCCGAATTCGATTCGGTCCAATTGTTCTCGCACAGCGTCAAGGAAGACTCGTTGACCATTTCGACCCACGACAAGCGAGGACACAACATCAGCATCTACCGTGTCGGCGCTGAAGCCATAGAGAATTTCGGCTCCGTCGGTACACAACTGACGTGACGCGAGCGCATGTGCGATACCAATATGGCGTTGCAGGACAGCAACTACGGGCCGAACCCGCTGCATCGGCACACCCGATTGTCGCATTGCCGCCAAAACCAATGCTTCGGCCAGACCAATAAATGGAATGCTCGGGCTGGGTCCAACGGCTACAAAAGCAGTCACGACTGCCTCGCCAATAACGGCTCCCTGATCGAGCCGGTCCCGCACATAACCTTTGGTCCACGTCGCAAGAGTGAGCGAGGGGACGCCCACCACACGCGCGGCTTCCGCAACAGTGTAGAGAGGCTCGTTGAATCTAGTGTCTCGTTTCGTCATGTCGCCTCCTAGCGCTTCTCTCTAACAGTGTGCCACGGCGAGCCATAGAAAAACTGAAACGTCCAGAAAATGCGAAACCCATTGACCAAGCGGTAGGCAACTCTACGCAACGCGCTTTTGGGCCCTTCTGTTGGAGCGGTTCGAGGGTTACAACTGAATGCATGACAACTATCACGTTCGATTGGCCAACAACGTTCACGCGCTCTAGCCGCCGCCGGTTTATCGCCCAGATGCACAAGGCCGCAAAGCATCACCAGCTCACGTTTGAGGGTGAGGTTCCACTCCTCACGCTGCAAAACGGTGCGGTAATGAATCTCTGCAACCTCATCAACGAATGCGCCGCCATGCCAGAAACCAATTGGCCACACCGAATCGAACAATGGTTTGTCGTCATAAACACTCCGATGAAGCTCGTTGCAGCTGGCGATGGAATCAGCCCCGAGGTAGCCAAAGCCAGTCTTCGAGTTCGGTTGCTTCCCAATGGTCTGCCCGAGTATTGCGTGACCCGTCCCTCCTTTCCAGGTTTGGTTGCCGCGCTGATGATCGTTCGTACTGGTTACGGCCAACACGTGATCGAGGAGAACCTGGAGACTTGGGGTCTTGATCGAGAAGAGGCTTTCGCCACTGCACTCCTCAATACCTTGGAACACGAAACGGTTCAGCACTTCGGCCGTGGCCCAATGTCGGCAATTGATGGTGGCTCGAACTACGCCTCAACGCACGCGCTGTTTCAACGCCCGGAAAAGCCTTACATTCTGGGCATACCAACTCGCAATTTCGTCGTCGCGCAAGAACTCGAACATCTTGGCGTTGCAATCGTCGATGTGATGATGGAAACGCTGCTTCGGTACAACGAGGGCCCCGGTTCGACGACAAACACCATCTGGTTCGTCGACCCCGCAACCGTTGGCATTTGGGGCGAAGGCGCCGAACTCGTCGACGTGCGCATCTGGACAGATCGATACGGCCAACCCGACTGCAAGATCACCAATGGCCCGTGCTTAGACGATTACCTCAACGTACTTGCCATGCACGAATAGGTGCCTTCCGTCGGGGTCCGGACTCGGGACAAGTGTGGAAGAGTCCATTGGTATACTAACTGTATGACAACCGTCCAGGTTCCGACGAGGTTCGACAATTCGCAGCTTGTTCGTCTGGACCAACTGGTTGCAGAGGGCCTCGCAGATTCCCGATCCGAAGTGATTCGGCTCGCAGTCGATGCGCTGCATGATGCTCATCGGCGTCGCGTTCTTGGTCAAACAATCGCCGACGCATACCGTTTGAAACCGCAAACTGATTCTGACGATGCCTGGGCAATGGCTAATGCAATCGCACTGACGGAAGCAGAATCTTGGTAGCGCAAGGTGAAATTTGGCTGATGGAACCGCCAAATGGGAAAAAGCGACCGGTACTTATCGTGAGTCGGGACGCATCGATTCCCGTCCTCAACAACATCGTCGTAGCCCCAATAACCTCGACAATCCGGCGTATTCCGACCAACATCACGATCGGTTCCGAAGAAGGAATCGATCATGACAGCGTTGCCTCTTTTGACAACCTTTCGACGGTTCCCAAATCGATACTCACCCGGCGTCTGGGAGCGCTCGGAGTGCTCGGTCACCACCAAATTTGTTCAGCCCTTGAGTCACTGGCTGATTGCTAAGTTCCGCTCTCACTCAAGCGCTATTCGCTCATTTGCCGGAACGGGCAACGAGTAAGTGGTATCGAGAATCGGCTCACAGTTGCGGCTTCGTTCTTACTGCTTGCCCATTTCGGTCCGGAGGGCGACGGTGGGATTGGGGCCAACGCGTCCGAGCAGTTCTATCTCGACACGGTCAATGGTTCCGGTGAATCGGAACGGTGATTCATAGCCGAGGCCAACTGGTGCACCGTTATCACATCCAATATCCATGCCACCAAACGCCGCCCAACCGCGAACGATCCTTTCAAGTTCAATGGTGGCCACATCAACACCGTCGACGTTCAGTACTCCGGTTCCGCCTTTGGTGGCGTTTTTCGTAAGTGTCCAGATAACCGTGTGATCTCCGGGGCTCAGCGCAGAAGGTCCTCGCGCTTCGGATCGCTGAATCGGGAACTGGTAGTGGAGGACCGGGACGCTGTTGTCGAGGTACATCACGTAACCACCCCAACGGTCACCGGCAGAAATGATGGCGCCGCTGCACCCACCTTCGGGGACGGTGATGTACGCCGTGATCGTGTGGTTGGTATTGGCAGTTTGTGGAGCTACGTCAAGAGGAATGCGTTCGGTTCCCGGCCACAACGTCCACGAAGTTCGCACTGGGCGCTTCAGGCGTTTTGCGCCTCCTCCGTCGTCAACCGGTAACACTTGGTACAAGCCTGCTTGACCCCACCAACGTTCGGTAAGTTCACGTAGCTTCTCGGGATGTTCGGCGGCCAGGTCGTGAAATTCAGAGAAGTCTTCGTTGAGGTTGTACAACTCCCACACGTCTTGATCGAGGGTGGTCCGCGGTTGGTGAATGGTGACGGCCTTCCAACCGTCGGCCACGATGCCGCGATGACCAAGCATCTCGAAATGCTGCACTCGTTTCTCTGTCGGGGCGTCCTGATTCGTAAGTGCATAGACCATCGAGGTTCCGTGAATCGGTAGTTGCGTGGTGCCGTTCACGGTGGCGGGCGCGTCCAGACCGATCATTTGCAGGACCGTTGGTACCACGTCGGTCACGTGATGGAACTGTTTGCGAATGGTCCCCGCTTGATCAGCGAGCCGAGCTGGATAGTGAACGATGAAGGGATCGCGCACGCCTCCGCCGTGAGTGTTTTGTTTATAGAACTTGCACGGCGTGTTCCCGGCCATGGCCCAACCAAGTGGGTAGTTGTTGAACCATTGCGTCTCGCCAATCTCGTCCATATGGGCTAGCGCGTGCTCAATGCCGATCGGCGCGCCTTCGAAGTAGCGACCTTGGTGCATCGTGCCCACTTGGGAACCTTCCTGCGATGCGCCGTTATCCGACATGAGCACAAACATCGTGTTGTGCAACCGGCCTAAGCGCTCCAGCGAATCCAGAAGCTTGCCGATTTGCTCGTCGGTATGGGTAAGCATCGCGGCGTAGGCGGCTTGGAACCGAACGAACAGCGCCTGCTCTTCGACGGGGATACTCGACCAGGCTCGCACCCCTGGATTTCTCGGCGGCAGCTGGGTGTTCTGGGGCACGATGCCCATCGCTTTTTGTTTGGCGATTCTCTCGTCGCGGGTTACGTCCCAACCTTTTTCGAAAAGTGGCACGTAGGCATCAATACGATCTTTGGTTACGTGGTGCGGAGAGTGTCCGGCACCAAATGCTAAGTACGCGAAGAATGGCTTGTCGGGTGCGACGGAACTCTGATCGGTAATCAACCGGATCGTTTTGCTCACCAAATCGTCGGTGAGGTGGTAGCCGGGCGTATCGGGTGTGGCGACGTGGTGGTTGTCTTCGGTAAGAAACGGCTCCCACTGGTTCATGGCCCCGTCGACGAAGCCGTAGAAGCGATCGAAACCTCGCTGGGTTGGCCAGTGATCAAACGGTCCTGATGGCCCAACTTCATGCATTGGAGTCAAGTGCCATTTGCCAACGGCAAAGGAGTTATAGCCCTGAGGTCGCAGCATCTCCGGAAGCAGCGCGGCATTCTTGGAAATCCGTCCGCGATACCCCGGGAAACCGTGATCGAAATTGGCTAACGAACCCATCCCGACCGCGTGGTGATGTCGACCAGTTAGGAGCGAAGCTCGCGTTGGTGAACAGAGCGACGTGGTGTGGAAGTTGGTGAACCGTATTCCACCGTTGGCCAATCGATCGATGTTCGGGGTGGCGATCTCCGAGCCGTAACAACCGAAATCGGAGAAGCCCACATCGTCGAACACGCAGAACACCACATTCGGCGCACCTTCTGGAGCCTGCGGTTCGGTCTCAAACCATGGCTCACTCTCAGCCATAGTCCGACCAATTTTTCGTGCCTTGTCCTGCGATGCTCCCATTTTTGACCTCCCAGTCAACCGCATTCTCGCGAGTTGAACCGGTTCCCGTCGAATCTGAGAAGTGTGCGGTTTCGCCCGACGCCCTTGAAGCGATCATGGGCCAGGCGGCGAGGCGCTGTGGCAACACGCCGCGCTGCAGACTTTCCTTTCGGAATGGCTTACCAAAAGGCCAGAACGGAATTGTCGCGGATCTTTTCGTCCTTGGTTAGAAGTCTCGTGTTACTTGCGATTGCATCACCAACAATGATCCGATCGAAAGGATCTCGGGTCCACGAAAGTGCATCGGCCGCTTGCATAACCGCAGCCATGGACGAATCAGAAAGGGACAACCCAATCCGCTGGCGAAGGTCCCCGATGATCGTTGACCCATTGACCGCTAGACGACCGATTTCGAAAAGGTACGTCAATTCAAGTTCCACGATTGGTGAGACAACGAGATCATTGTTGTTGATCGCCTCAGTAGCCGATTTACTCAGGCGCTCCGGGGTTCCTGCGTAAAGCCAAACGACGATGTGCGTATCGAGGCGAACTACGGCTTCCATTCAGTTGACCAATCGAGACTCACAAAATCTTCTGAATCCCCGATGACAACTTCAGGTCGATGAACCAACCGATCTATTCGAGAACGTGGCTGGTCGGGAACGATGCGAAGCTTGCGTCCATTGCGTTCAATCTCAATAACTTCGCCAGTTTCCAGCGCGTGATCGAGTATTCGATAGATGCTTTCCCGAAGCTTGGAAGCGGTCAGAACCATGTTCCAAGAGTAACACGTACGTATATAACACTTATGTACGTACTACTGGTTCGGATTTGTGGCAAATTTGACGGGACAATTGCGCCAATCAGCCGATACTCGGCCAACAAGCCATCGATTCATGCGACTAATGCAGGGAAGCGGAATGATCGCAGCACTTCCAGGCAGAGACACCACTAGTGCAGGGAAGCGGAAGTGGTGATGCAGTGTTTTCAACCCAATCCTCAGCACCATTGCGGAATCCACGCCGAAATCACTGCATCATCTCTTTCGCGAACACGCACTAGGAGAGTGCTGAATAATGCGACCTAGACAGATCGCGAACTGGGAAAACAAAGCGAAATTTAGCATCCAGTCGCATTTATTCAGCAGTCTCCTAGGTTGCCCATCCGCCTGCGTAAGGAAAGAACTGTGCGGTGGCGAAACGGCTGGAACCGTCGAGAAAGGTTGCGCAGAACGACGCGAATTCGGCCATGGTTCCGAGGCGCTTCATGGGGACCATCGATTCCACTCGGGCTCGGTCCTCGGGTGTTTCAACTCGGTTTCCACGAAGAAACTCTGGGAAGTCCATGAAGTTGGTGCCAACCACGTTGAGTTGCACGCCAGAGGCTGCAACTTCCAGCGCTGCTGACTGCAACAACACCGTGGCAGCGCTTCGAGTTGCGGCGTAGACGGAGGCACTCGGAGTTGGGCGCAACGCAGTGGCACTGGTGGCGACCAGGATTTGGCCGTCACCCTGAGCAATCAAGGTGGGAAGCACTGCTTGCACGAAATGAAACGGCAATTCCACGTTGCCGTGAAACGCGGCCTGCAAGTCCTCTATGGACATACGACTGAACTTGCCCAACGCGATGCGGCCCGAGGAGAAGAACGCCGAATGGAAGCAGCCAAAAACTGTCGTAGCTCTGTCAACCATTTCACGGCCAAACTCAGGTCCGAAGTTGCCCATCGTTGGCTCACCATCATCTTCGGGCCCAACCACCTCAACGTGCGCCCCAAGTTCTCGCACCGCGGACACTAGTTGTGGGGTTGGCGAAGCCAATACGAGGTTGTAGCCGCGAGCGGCAAGAAGCAATGCCAGCTCCGGTCCTACATAGGAACCGGCGGGGGCGATCAGAGCAACGCGACGTTCATTCATCCCCTTGTTTTAGACCGTTTGACCGATCCAAAGCAACCGCAGCCACGCCACCCATGGTCTCTGGCTCCTCACCAGAACCTACGCCTACCTATGATTAATTCATGGAATGGCTCAACGACAAGCACCCTTCCGGAATCACCAAACGAAGAATTCATCAAATAGCCGCTGCATCACAATCATAGAAACCGAACTCCAATGCTGATTGGAACGCTATCTCGGCGGTACGCCCGTCACTCGGTGGGGGAAGCGGACCGAAACGGCTTAGCCGAGAAGCCCCTTGATCAGAACAAGCTCACTTGTTCGCATGGCCAACAGTTTTTCGGCGATTGGCTTGAGCTCAGGATCAGTGCCTTCGGCGATTACCTTCTCGGCCATCTTGATCGCACCTTCGTGGTGTCTTACCAGCGTTGACAAAAAGGCTGTGTTGAACTCGCTACCAGACAGCGTGGCGAGCTTGTCGACGGTTTCAACAGTAGCCATGCCGTCCATTTTGGCCATCTCTTCTTTAGAGAGTTCGAGGGGCTTTTCCCACTTCGTGAGAAGACCTTCAACCGCGTCAAATTCGGGGCTTGGGGAAGTTATTGCCTTTCCCAATTCCAAGATTTCTGGCTGAGCGGCCGCTTTGGGGTCTAGGGCAATTTCCGCGAGTTCGACGGCCTGAGCGTGGTGGCCAAGACCGCCTTGCGCGAACCTTACGTCAACGTCATTGAATGAACCGGTACCGGTAGCTTCGTTGGCTTCGGCAGAAGTTTCGGGCGCAACGGCCCCGGCGGCGTCGGTTTCGGGAGCGGCCGCAACCGTTGTTTCAGCGACAGCTTCGGTCGACGCTTTATCATCGCTGCTGCATCCAGCGAAAATGAGTGATCCTGCGAACAAGGCAATAGTGAGGCGTTTCATGATGGGTAGCTCCTTGGTATTTGGGTTTGGAGATTCTGGGGTTTTGGAGATTCTGGGTTTGGATGTTTGGGGAGTAAACGTTTAGGTGTTGAAGACCGATGTATTGAAGGTCATAGCTGAGATATTGCTGGCGAAGCTACGACTAGCGATGAGGTAAGCCCAATTACGATTAGGCCGACGACGAACTCAACAACAATTGTTCTTTGAAGCTTGGATTCGGCCGCCTCATCAGAAATCGCTATGACCCTGCGCCGATTCACATTGGCAAGCAACAGCATGACCGCAACGGCAAAAATTTTGGCGACAAGAAGTTTCGTGTGCGTACCTTCAAAAACATTAGAAGTACCAACTAGGCGAAAACTCTGAATAACACCGGACGCAATCATCACGATCACTGCCGCTTGTGCGAAAACGGAAAGGCTCTTGAGCATACGGTTCAGCGTGCCTGGTTCAACAAAACTCGGTGCTACGAACCCGACAATGGCTAGCGCCCCGATCCAAGCCGCCGCGGAAGCATGATGAACAACATCAACGGGTAGGCCTATCCAAGACCACCGTTGCGACTTTGCGTGTCCCACATAGGACCATGTGATCAACAGTCCAATAGCTAGGAAGGCACAGGCGTTGAGGCCACTCTGCAGTGATTTGTTGGTTCGCAACATCCTAAGGATCACTATCATCGCGGCGGCCAGCACGATTCGGGCGACATACCCAACACCTGCATCGAAGAGTCTGACTCGCCAAAGTGATTCGACCAACGAAGGCGCATCAATGTCGTTGGCGAGCACCAACACTTGCAGCGTGGCCAGGGCTGCCGTGGCGCCGCTACCAAGAACTGCCGCGCGATGAAGTGCAGGATGAGTGAGCGCCTTCTTCCAGACCCATCTGCTTGTGGTGATGATTCCCACAACAACAAAGATCGCTAGATACGAGCCAAAGCGGAGCAACCAACGAAACCAATTCGGTGCACCAATTTGATCGGGATTACCAAGTTCAGGGGGTGCCACGGGCAGTATTCGAACCGTGGCAGCCACAGCAGACTCTGTCTCAAGCGCTGCGGCTGGCGCAGACAACGTTGACGGGGACACGTCCGACGACGACACAGGGGTCTCAGACGGCACAACGGCAGGAACGGTTGGAACGTTCATGGTTGGCAGGTTTGTGGGCGTCAGCGTGTTCAGGAGAACGGAGCTTGTAGGAACAGTGGAGCCCAACTGAGTTTCGGGACTCGACGCTCCGCCGAGTGCCCCCTGGCTGTCAACAGTAAAGGTGACTTTGTTGGTAACTGGGTGGCCGTCGGAGCTAATCAACTTCCAACGTGCCGAATACACGCCATCTTGGATCGGCGGAATCTCTGCAACCGCTTCAAGTTGAGCTGCGCGCAATATTCTGAGAGGGATTCTTGCGCCGGTTGGATCGATAAGAAGCACCGTGAGACTGTCTTGCCCAACGGCTTGTTTAAAGTAAAAGGTGATCTGCTTGGGGGCGACAGTGAGCACCGAGCCATTCGCTGGGTCGCTGGTTTTCTCGCGATTATGAGCAGATGCGTTGTGAGGAAAAAGCGGCGAGATGAATATTGCCAGCACCAACAGAAGTAAAAAGTTTGAGAATATTCTACGTGCACATATAGTTACATTTGACATAGGCTCGAGAGCATTCCTTCGAAATGATAGAGCTGAGTCAGCAGTCCAGCGACAATTGCCACTGCAAGGAGAGGAACCCACACCGGAATGGTTTGGGGTGGACGCAAGAGAGAGCGAACTCTTTGCGTTGTACTAAACGGCCCAGCGGCGCCAAAAGCCAAGACACCCAACGGAACTCGATGATCAAGCGACCCCAGTGACACCCGGGCTACGACCAGCGCAACCGATTTGCGGTCACCCACAACCGTTGCCGCATAGTCGTCGGCCCAGCGTTCTAGCGCGTGCTCCAACCCGCGGGTGAGGAACCACGTTGGAGCAAAGAGCGCTGTGGCCAACCGGCCAACGAAAAGAAACCGGCCATGTCGGTATTTGTGATGGGCAGCTTCGTGGGCCAAAACAACCCCACGATCAAAGTCATTTAACTGCTGAACTAACCCCGAAGACAGAATCGTTAACGGCACGGAACCCGGCACGCTATAGGCATACATAGCATCATCAGGCTCTACCAGAATCGGATTAGAGGTCAGCGAGCGAAGTTCCTGAGTTACTAAACGGGCCCGGTGAACGCTTCGAAAAAACTGCACGGCGCGAAACGTTCCGAACAGAACAACGATCGTTGAGAGAGTGCCGGTCACTGTTCCTGTTTCAACGTGGGCGTGTTCCATCATCGAGCACCAGGGCATCGGAAACCCAAGGATCCGAACATGGGAAAGGTACTTCATCGACAGGAGAGCCGCTCCAAGAAAGCTCACGATACTCACGCTGATAGCAGCACCCGAGGCAACGTACGCGCTCGCTCGGGCGGCGATCTTCAACTGAAAACAAACTCCAAAAACTGACAACATCGCCGCTCCAAGAAGCGGCACGAAGAACAACGACGTTTCCACGGTTAGTCCTCCTGCTCGTCTAACAACGTTCGAAGAAGTTGCGCATCGCGTTTGCCGAGTTGATTCACAAAGCCAACGAGGGCATTGTGATGGTTTGAACTTTGTGCAAGAACCGCCCGCATTCGCTGAGCAACGAGGGTCGCCTCATCAACACACGCTCGATAGGTAAAGGCATTGGAGTGCGATTGACGTTCAACCAAGCCTTTTGAAAAAAGTCGCCCAAGTACCGTCGCAACCGAAGTGTAGGCAAGGTCCATAGACAGCCGCTCCCGAATTTCTGCGGGAAGCAAGGGCTCATTCGTGTTCCATAGGATTTTCATAACAGCGTCTTCGAGGGCGCCGTCGGGTCGACGGGTCATGATCCGAGAATCGTTTTCATCTCGGCAATTTCCGCCTTTTGAGCAGTAACAATTTTCCCGGCCAGTTGTTTGACTTCAGGGTTGACACCAGCGCTCTGCACCGTTTTAGCCATCACAATCGCTCCTTCGTGATGGCGCACCATCATTTCCATCCATGCTGCGTCGAAGGCGGCGCCTGAAGCTATCTCCAAGTCCTTCATTTCAGCGACCGACATCATGCCAGCCATTCCTGACATAGTGGCCTCATCGTCCATGCCACCATGCTGAGAATGGTCCATGGTGTCTTCACTCGCCGGAGCACTTTCGCCCCAAGCGTTGAGCCACCCAGTCATCAGATCGATTTCAGGCTGTTGTGCTTTTTGGATTCTCTCTGCCAAACCCTTCACTGCTGCCGATGGTTTTCGGGCGCCGTCTAGTGCGATCACCGCCATTTCCACCGCCTGCTGATGGTGGGGAATCATGTTTTGGGCAAAGGTGACATCAGCATCGTTGAACGTTGGCGCAGCATTTTCGGCCGACTTCGCCACCGAGTCTTCAACGGAAACATTCGCCGCCCCACTACAAGCCCCGAGGGCCATAGTGACTACAACGAGGGGAATGAAACACAACGAACGAAAACTCATAGGGCCACATCCTTAAAGACGACAAAAAAACCTACCACAAGGAGTAGTAGGTTTCGAAGCACGCGCCGACAGGGAATTTTTCTCAGTCGTCCTACATGTAGTTGGTGTGCACAATTGCTCTCTCTCAGGGACACTGCTTCGCAACTACGCCCAAACCAAGCTTGGTCCACCATCAACGATTCATTCCATGTACGTTCTCCACGAGTTGACCCATATGACGCATTGGCTCCCAACTCGCTCATCCCGCA
>JAYSVF010000039.1:0-2318 GCA_043718695.1 Acidimicrobiia bacterium
GCGCGCTCATGATCGGCCACCACGATTGCGTCGCGCTGCTCGTCTGGTGGAGGATGAGCCAGCCGCTCCTGAGCCGGTGGCTTCGGATTCGGTTCGTGCAGATTGGGCGGTTGCGGTGAGGCGAAGGAACACATCCTCAAGGGAGTGGGTGCCAGCCTTGAGGTCTTCGATACCCAGGTTGTGTTGGGCCAGCCAAGTGGTGAGTGCGGCAACGTTGACCGGGGAAGGATCAACATCGAGAAGGTACTCGCCTTCGGAACCTTGAGTCACGCTGCCACCTAGAGCCAGGCCCAAGGCGTTTGAATCGAATCGGTCGGGGCTTCGGAATCGGATACCGCCCCGCCCGGAGCCGCGCATCAATTCACCGGGGGTACCTTCGGCCAAAACTTTGCCGTGATCGATGATGACGATGTGATCGCTCAGCCTTTGCGCCTCGTCAAGATCGTGGGTGGTGAGGACGACGGTTACTCCATCGGTGCGTAGCTGCCCAATAACGTCGCGCACCATGATGCGGGCGTTGGGGTCAACCGAGGCGGTGGGTTCATCGAGAAAGGCCACATCCGGACGCCCAATGAGGGCCAAACCGAGGGAGAGGCGCTGTTGTTCCCCACCGGAAAGCCTTCGCCATGGAGTTGCTGCCACATCGGAAAGGCCAACTCGTTGCAGCATGTCGTCGGCATTGAGGGACCGGGTGCCGTAGTACGAGGCGAAGAGGCGCATGACTTCTCGGGGGGTCATGGTGACGTAGACCCCGTTGCGTTGCAGCATCACGCCTATGCGCGGCGCCAAAGCCTTAGCTTCGCTGACTGGGTCCAGATTGAGCACGCGGACGGTACCCGTCGTCGGCTTGCGGTAGCCCTCGAGGGTTTCCACGGTGGAGGTTTTCCCGGCACCATTGGGGCCGAGCAGGGTGCATACCGTTCCGGCGGGAATGCCCAGGTTGAGCCCGTCTACGGCAACCACATCACCATTTGGGGTGGGATACCGAACAACCAGGTCACGAATTTCAACCGCTAAAGGCACACGCCAACGCTACCGGCAACCTGTCGCAACTGCCGTTCGCCACCCTTCAGGTCCAACTGGGTTATTCAGTCGCTCGGGGCTTCAAAACCACCCAACTAGGAGACTGGTGAACAAATGCGACTGGATTGCTCATTTCGCTCTGTTTTCGCAGTTCGTGACTTGCCTAGGTCGCATTGTTCACCACTCTCCTAGACCACCCAACCGGGGGAGGGTAGGGTCGGGTTGGGTGGTGGGGTTGGGTGGTTTTCTGATTCAGAGTCGGGAGTTTGGGGGTTAAACCTAGGAAAATTTGGGCTTTGGGGAACTCGGTCGTGAACCGCTCAACGGCTTCAGAGAATCCGTAGGTCGAACGATTCAGTTTTGCTGCTTGGAGTGGTTGGGGGTTCAGTTGTGGGAGGAGTGGGCCGATAGCTACAACATCGAGACGTTGGGTGATTGCCCAGCCTTGATGCAACACGCTCGCCCGTGTGTGTTGTTCGCCAAACTGCCCTCGTTCTTGGAGGAAATTATGATTCTCGAAAATTCCACACTGACTGGTACCGAAGCCCCGGCATTGCGCCGTGGTGAGCGCCGCAAGCAGCACACGAAGCGTCGTTTGCTTGATGCTGCTGCGGAAACCTACGCCGAGTTGGGTATTGAGGGTGCCACAATTTCCTCGATCACCGAGCGTGCCGACGTGGGCCTTGGAACCTTCTACCTCCACTTTGAGGACAAGGACACCATTGCTGCGGCCGTAACCCATTACGTGCTGAACCGCATCATCATCGAAGAGCAGACGGCTATCGAGGCAGTTCGCGCTGTTGGTGGCGATCCTGATCCGTTGGCGATTTTTGCTCGTGTTGTTTGCGGTCGTGCTGCGGATACGCCCGGCCTGTTGTGTTCGCTGCTTCGTTGGGAAGGCCCACGTGTTGGCGTTCTTGATGACGAGATGTTCTTCGCTTCACTCCGCCAGGCCCTGTTGCCGGTGTTGGTTGAGCGTTATGAGCAGGGCTTGGCTCGTGGCTTGTACCGGGTTGAGGATTCGACGGCTGCGGCGAATGCGTTGCTTGGTGCCTTGACGACCTCGATTACTTCATGGGTTGGTACCCATCGTGGCGAGTGGAATGCCCTGGCTTCGTTCTCTGAGCGCACCATGGTGGCCATGTTCCGCCTGTAGTTCCCTCGTGGCGGCCCCGATGACTGCTCTGAATGATCCCGATTGTTTCTGACCGTTCTTGAACAGCGGTTGATTCGATCAAAAACGATGCCCCGGCCGTTTGGCTCGGGGCATTGTTGTTTTCGGTGCTGCTTGTTGT
>JAYSVF010000381.1:0-2583 GCA_043718695.1 Acidimicrobiia bacterium
CGTCCTGCGACCCCAAGCTGTGACCCCAACGATTGAAGCAAGGTTTTAGCGGAGCTTGTTGCGAAGCTTGCGGAGGAGATCGCGAGGATCGCTCAGCACGAAGGCTTTGCGAACAATCTTGGCTTTTTTGGCTGTGAACGGTGGGTAGAGCAGTGCTGGATCGATCTTGGTGTTCCGGCGATGCACCGAACGGAGGTGGCTGAAGGTATCGAAACCGGCTTGCCCGTGATAAGCGCCCATACCACTCTCTCCTTTTCCGCCGAAGGGCAGGTACGGATTGACGATATGAAACAGCGTCCCGTTTACGCAGGCGCCGCCACTTTGGATCTCGTTGATCAGGCGATCGTTTTCGGCGTCGGTTTCACTGAAACTGTAAAGCGCTAGGGGAGTGTCTCCCCGGTTCACGATTCGAATCGCATCATCGAGTGAATCAATGGCAATCACCGGCAAGATCGGGCCAAAGATCTCCTCACTCATAACGGGGGAATCAAGTGTCACTTCGGTAAGGATCGTCGGCGCGATGTACCGGGAATCAACGTCACTTTGCCCGCCAACCGCCACCGTGCCCGAATCAAGCAATTTCTCCAGGCGGTGAAAATGCGGCTCATTCACGATACGGGCGTAATCGGCACTGCTCTTTGGATCCGTGCCGTAAAACTGGGTGATCGCTTTTCCCATTGCGGCAACAAGGGCATCGTGTACTGGTCGTTCCGCCAACACATAGTCGGGGGCGATGCAGGTCTGCCCGGCATTGACAAACTTTCCCCATACGATTCTGCGCGCGGCAACCTCAATATTGGCCTGCGCGCTTACAATTGCTGGGCTCTTGCCGCCAAGTTCTAAGGTGACCGGGGTGAGATGCTCGGCTGCTGCACGCATGACTATGCGACCCACTCGTGCATTGCCGGTATAGATGATGTGATCAAAGCGATAAGTAAGTAGCTCGGTGGTCTCCGCAACGCCACCCTGCACAATCGCAACGGCTGGATCGTTCAGTGCACGTAGCAAGTCTCCCAGCGCCGCGCTTGTTGCTGGAGTGAGCTCACTGGGTTTCGCGACAACAGCATTCCCGGCAGCGATAGCGGCAATCATTGGTACCAACAACAACTGCACTGGATAGTTCCAGGGTGCAATAACGCAAACCACACCAACCGGTTCGGGGACAATGGCTGATGAACCAGGAAGTAACGTAGTTGGGGTAGCAACTTTGCGGTGCGCGGCCCACTGGTCGAGGTTGGTCAACGTGTGATCAATATCGGTCCTCGTGAACCCCAGCTCAGATACCCATGCCTCCAAATTGGGCTTGCCAAGATCAGTTGCCAAAGCACGAAGCAGTGCCGGTTCATGTTCAACGAGCAGTTCGCGCAAGCGGCGTAACGTTTGTTTGCGCCACGCCATGGGTTTGGTGTGGGCACTGTTGAACTGCAAACGCAGTGACTCAACGATCCCGGCAATTGACTTGAGCGGTGTTGTAAGCCCCAGGGCGGAGGGCTTCGGTTGGGCCGAGATCTGCGGTGAGGTGGTCACGTGAAGTTCGGAAGCAAGCGAAGTATCCATAGGAAACAAGCCTATCGGCCTCTGCGTAACAACTGGCTTTGCTCGCTTTGGATGAGACCTGATCCAATTGCCCTTACAAGGAAGGAGCCCGACCAATGGCCGGGCTCCTTGTCTGATCACAATGTCTGCGGCCTGAGCCGCAACGAAGTTCTACTTCTTAGCAGCTTCGGCGTGCTCACGAAGGTCCACGACGTTATCGACGAGAACCGGCTGGGTAACAACAGCGTCAGCATGGCGAAGGTCGAGAACAACATCAAGAGCGTCATCGGCAGTCGCGTCCACTTCGGTCGGCGAATCGATAACCGTTGAGGACTGGGCAGATTTTGCGGCGAAGTGCTTTGGTAACGACATTTCAACGAAGGTCGCACCGAGCAACGTGGCCCCAAGCTCGCCAACTACGATCATGCCGACGGCGGTTGACAGCCGCGAAGTTCCTGCTGCGGCCATCGAGATCATCATGGCGCCGGTGGCCAAGCGAGCGATTGAGCCTATGATCAAAGTATTGGCAACGGAGCGTTGAAGCTGTGACGTTACGAAACGGGCTTGAGCGAAAGCAACTGCCCGCAACGCAAAGTCGATGAGAGCAATGGTAATTAGAAGCGGCTTGGCGAAAGCGGTAGCAAGCGACAGGCCCTGGGCCAACACCGAAACTACCCATACCGCGGCCATCGCCCGAAGTGTGCGATTGAGTTTGGCATCGACATGTTTACGGAAGAACGGAACGAGCTGAAATGCTGCGTACAAGGCAACACCGCGTCCCACGAAGCTCAGCATATTGATCGACGAGGTTCCTTGGGACCAAAGGACAAACGCAGCGATTCCTGCACCGATGAGGGAAATGCCGAGTCCACTACGCAGCTCCGACGTTCCGTTATGGTTCGTCCTTGCGCTCTGGCCTTCGGCTGATGGACCGGAAGTTTCGGAGATAGTCATGTTTGCTCTTCGGCACTAAGAATCGGGACCTTTACAGTTCTGAACCCATTTTCAGCAGATTTTTTGCGTTTCGGATCAGCTCAGCGGACTTTT
>JAYSVF010000382.1:0-14960 GCA_043718695.1 Acidimicrobiia bacterium
ACCAAACTGCGGCTCGCCACGTCTTTACGCCGACTTCGGGAGGTCGAGAAGCTCGGTGTCGTCGATCGAGTATTTGCTAAACGGCTTAGGTTTCGGAGGACGAATGCTGCTCGGCGTTGGCCTTGCCGTTGAGGAAAGCACAGTTCCATCACGGAAGGTAAAAATGATCGTGCCTTCGGGATCGCCGGTGATAGTAAACAACCCATCGTGGTGATCCTGGTGATCACGGTTACATAAGCTCATCATTACTCGAACATCGGTCACCCGATCCGCTCGGTCTTCAAACATGTGGTGCGAGTGCGTTTTGCCGATTCCCTCACACTCCGGCATCCGGCAAACCCCATCACGAAACGCAAGATATCGCTCTTGTCGCCAAGTTGCGTGATGAGCCGTCGTGACCAGACCCGTCGGTAAACCGTTCTCGTCGCAGTGCTGAATGTCTATTTGCGCATCGCACAGAATTGCCTGAAGGCGAGGATGATCGATAGGCGGACCGTTTTCATAATTCAGGGTGCCCGTCGCTGCGTTCCAATGGATGATCAAACGGGTGTCGGCACGTTGCACAATTTCAGCGAGGCGAGGTATCCCAGTATTGCGCTCTTCGTTCACGACGTCGGCTGGACCGTCTTCCCAATACTCTTCGGCACCAAAGCCCGATTGACCTTCACCATCTACCTCCGGGAACGGATCAAGGTCGTAGTCAATAACTGGTCCAGAACTTCCTGATGAAGCGCGGAGTGGGTCAACCCCTCGACCGCCGACGACCGATAGCTTCGGCTTTACGAACGGCTCCTGCGTAGCTCCAGACCGAGACTCAGTGTTCGGTTCCGCATCACCACGCTGGTTGCCACCATGACTGCCGGTTCCGCTCGATGTTTCCCACGGTGTCTTCGCTGTGTTCTCGAAATCATGCAGCGCACTAGAGGCATTGCCTTTCGTGAGAATCATTAGGGCATCGGCCATTCGGGTGCTCGGCGATGGACGTTCCTTTTCACACAGCCCGAGCCGATCGGCGATCTTGCGGAGCTGCGATTCAAGCTGCCGCGCTTCAGCAAAGGGCAGCCGACCATGCAAGCGAGTCGACTGGCCATCCTCTTCTGGCTTGAACGCCAAGTAGCGAGACTTCTTGGCTTGCATTCGCTGCTCAGTAAGCCTGCCTCGGCTCGCGGCCGCTTGGCGTTCCAACTGTGAAGACGTTGCCGTTTTCGCTAACGCAAGGGCCTCTTGTTCGGAGCCGGCCTGCGCGATGGCAGCCACCGCTCCCAGTTGCCCGTTGGATATCTCACCGTTGCGATGCGCATCGGCAACTGCGGGCAACGTTGACAATTGCTTCGCCATCGCTAACTCCCCAGCCGCCTGCTTCGCAGTACTCGAAATCATGTTGGCCACACGTGTAGCGGTTTTGCGTTCCGACACACCATCTTCAGCATCCAACCGCGCAATCTCGGCCAGAATCGCCAATTGCTCAGCCGTTAACCGAGCCATGGACTTACCAATAGCTCGAAGCCGATCACTCAAAACCTTCAGGCGGACTTCCGTCTTTTCCACGTCCTCATTCTACGAACATACGTACGATATTGTCAAGTGGATTCTTTTCATTTCTCAGTGATTTCTGCGGACCCTGCACGAGCTACAACCGCATTCTGAACACCTTTCCGAACCAGTAGTCGCCACAAGCCAACAAAGAGCCAACCAGGGTAAAAGACCTGATTTTGTTACGGCTGAGGGTCTGTCGAGTCAGTTTTAATTATCGAGCTCTTCGGTACGAGCTGAGACGCGTCTTCTATGGTTCACTGGTCACGTGTATCTCTCCCACTGGCAATTCGAAAACTACCCACCCTTCGCAAAGCGGGTAGAAATCGAGTTTGAGCAGACCGGTTTGACCTTCTTCGTCGGCGCCAACAACTCTGGCAAAACTCGAATAGCTCAGTCGCTTACAGAGCTGAAACCCGGGCTCGCCGACCCACACAAAACGACGGTTGCTTATCATTTTGGGAACGACGTGATTGAACGCAAAACAAGCGATCGGCTCACTTGCCATGATTCGATCCTCACCGGTTGGGTAAAGCACTCCACCCAACAACCACACGAGACGGGCAGAGCGTGCCTTACAGCGACCGCGATCCCGGGTTTAGCCTCAAAGAAGTTCGGCTCCCAGTTCCTTACGGGTACTCGAACCCCCGAAGTTAGTGCCTCAGGCCTACTGCTGATCCAGGGAATTGGAGCGAGTCAACCAACCATTACCGATTCATTAAGTAAACAATTTCATGACGCCGTCGAGAATCGCCTCGCCGCGATGCCTCCACCGTTTTCTTTGCCAGCCTCTCGCAGCTCAAGTGGACCAGATAAGGAAGTGAATGCAACAAGCGTGCTGCTCCCCGACGGTTCGAACTTGGCGGACGTTTGTTTGTGGCTTCAAACCCAAGACCGGAAAACGTGGGAGCTCATATGCGCTGCCGTAACAGACACGGTGCCGTCCTTAGGTGAACTGATTGTTGAAGTGAACGGGAACAAGTTGGCGATCGTCGCTCGAACAGCATTCGGAACCAGGAACCTGAAGCAACTCGGCGCGGGCATCGAACAACTTCTACTTGTTGCCGTTGCCTCTGAATCACAGGAGGCCGGTCGCATGGTGATTGTTGATGAACCAGAAATCGGGATTCATCCTACGGCGCAAAGAACTCTGCTCAAACACCTCCGGCGCTGGGCAGAGAATCGCCAAATTGTTGTCGTGACCCATTCCCCAACCATGATCGAGCCGTCGACCGAGCACCCGGGAGAACGCGTCTACGTGGTTCGGCAAACCAACCCTGGAGAGTCCACTGTGGAAGAATGTGATCAAACCTTTTGGACGGCGCTAAATGAACTTGGAGTCAACCCAATCGATGGGTTTGCAGCCACTCGAGTCCTGTTCGTAGAAGGTCCAACCGAAGCAAAATGCTTCGAGCACTGGTTCAGTGACCTTCATCTTCAACCGTGGTTTCGCATCATCGAGCTCGCTGGGTGCTCTAAGGCGGGAACCTCAGTTCAAGCCATCGATGGACTGGACCTCTACAACTCAGCCCACGTGCTCGCAATCCTCGATGCGGATGAGGGAACTCGGAAGCCCAAGGATCGAGTCGAAATTCTGCAAAGACGCGAGCTTGAGAACTACTTCCTCGATCAACCTGCTGCCATTCTCGCGGTTCTCAAAGAGGACGGTGGTGCGCCTGTCGACGAATCAGAGGTGACTCTCCAAATCGAAAAGGCAGTCGACGACCTACAGACCGAGGTGGTCCGCCTACGAGCACAGGTCAAGCTTGATCCCGTCGCAGAGAATCAAAACCTGTTGCGACTTCAAGGCTCTAACGGGTCCGCCGACGGTTTCAAGCAAAAGGCGAAGGAAGCTTTGGCCCTGATTCCCACAGACGAGCGGATAGACGAGGTCTGGGAGGCAGTCAGCGGAGAGGTTGAAAGCCAGTGGGCGGCCAGCAAGAATTCAATTGTCCCCGGCTTTAAAGTGCTTGAAGCAGTTTGGAAGCACTTCAACTGTGCTCCGAAATTCGACAAACTGACAACCGCACCGCGAATCGCGAAGTATATGGCCGAGCCCCCGAAGGAAATTGTGGACATCATAGAGAGGTTTGTGTCAGGAAAAAACTCAGCCTTGAGTTCTAACTCGATTGGTTAGGTGGAGAGCGGTTGCTTTGCCTTAGGGCACATTTTGAGTGAACCGCAACGGCGACTTTGCTGTTCGCTTTAAGGTTGTTCTATGGCTCTTGTGCACCAGGCAACGTTGACCCCATCAAAGCTTGAATTGCTTGGTGCGTGGCTACCAAGCCGATCGTGGTTTCACGATGGTGGTGAGTTAACCAGGCTGGGTTCGTACCGATTCGACGATCCAGCAGGCGAGGTGGGGATCGAAGTCATGATTGTGCAATCTGGCGAGCGCATGTTCCAGGTTCCCCTTGCCTACCGCGGTGCTCCACTTGCCGACGCTGAGATGCACCTCCTCGGCACGATGCGGCACTCTGTTCTCGGTCCCCGTTGGATTTATGACGGATGCGGCGACCCCGTTGCTGTGCGCGCATTGATTACCGCAATGGTCACTGGGGCGAGCCAGTCCGACGTTGAGGTGGAGTCCGACGGGCAGATGGTGACCATGCCCCCAACGGTCGTGGTTCGCGGAAGTGGGGCACCGGGCTCACCCGTTTCGGCCATCGAATCAGTGACCTGCCACGAAAAGGGCAACCTCGCGCAAAGTATTACGCACGCATACACTCTCGATCTCGTTCGGGTCATCGGGTCCGCCATCGATGCACCTTTGTTTCTCACGGGCTCCTGGGATGGCCAACCAACCGTAACGCTCGCAGGACTCACGCTAAACGGTGAGTAAGAATCAGTTAGTCGTCGAGGCGGAGGGCGGAGATGAAAGCTTCTTGGGGTACTTCGACGCAGCCGATTGACTTCATCTTTTTCTTGCCCTCTTTTTGCTTGTCGAGGAGCTTGCGTTTACGACTGATGTCGCCGCCGTAACACTTCGCCAACACGTCTTTACGGCGAGCCTTACGGTTTCCTGGGCAACGAGAGGAAAGTTCTTCCGCTCAATCGTGAACCAAATGTTTCGAATCTGCTCGATTGGGTAGACACGACAAACGCTCGGTCTCCGACGCTGAAAGGTGAGCGATGACCAAGTCGAATTCACATCCTGTTGAACCGACGAGAACACCGACGACATCGAACAATTACGACAAGGAGTAGCTATGAGGAAGTTCTCGGTTCGCCCTACGTTCGTCGTGACCAAGTTGGAACGCCTCTTCGACGAGCAGGGTCAGAGCCCGTGGCTCGACAACTTGACTCGCACGTCTCTTCACGATGGCACACTGGCCGGGTTCGTGAACGACGGCATCCGTGGGGTTACGGCCAACCCGACCATTTTCGCCAAGGCCATCGAGAGGTCCGACGCCTACGACGATCAGTTCGCGGCGTTGACAGCTCGCGGCCGATCGGTAGTGGATGCGTATTGGGATCTGGTCATCGACGATTTGCTTGCTGCGCTTGCGATACTGCGGCCGACGTTCGATGCCAGCGACGGTCTCGACGGGTTCGTGTCGATCGAGGTCGCTCCCGAGTTGGCGCGCGACACCGACGGCACCGTGAGTGCCGCCCGCGAGCTTCACACCCGAATAGACCGCCCCAACGTGTTGGTGAAGATCCCTGCGACGCCTGAAGGCATCCCTGCCATTCGGGCCATGACCGCCGAAGGGCGGAGCGTCAACGTCACGTTGATCTTCTCGCTGCATCGTTATGCTGAAGTGATTGACGCCTACCTGTCGGGCCTCGAGCAATACGCCAGCAGTGGCGGCGACCTTTCTGGCGTCCATAGCGTCGCATCGTTCTTCGTGAGCCGAGTCGACTCCGAAGTCGACCGTCGCCTCGAGACCATCGGCACACCGGATGCGCTTGCACTGCGCGGACGTGCCGCGGTTGCGCAAGCCAAACTCGCCTACCAACTCTTCCGCGCCCGGTTCTCCGACGAGCGGTGGAGCTCACTCGAGGCCGGCGGTGCGCGCCTGCAACGCCCGCTGTGGGCGTCGACGTCAACGAAGAACCCGGCATATCCCGACACGTTGTACGTCGACAATCTCATCGGCCCAGACACGGTCAACACCCTCCCCGAACCCACCATCACAACATTCGAGAATCATGGCACCGTCGCCCGCACCATCGACCTAGATATCGATGATGCATCAGCAGTCCTCGACGGTCTCGCTGCGGTCGGTGTCGATCTGGTCGAGATCGGTCGCTGCCTCGAAGACCAAGGCGTGGCTGGCTTCCACGAATCTTTTGCCCACGTCCTCGAAACACTTACGACCAAAGCCCGCCGACTGACGGCTCGCTGACACCGGAGATGCGCAGACTTTTTCCCGGCCCTGATGAGGTCGACCCGATCGACGCATACGAGCGGCTCAGCCGGTTCGGTGACCGTCCGCGACTACGACTGAACATGATCGCCAGTATCGATGGTGCCGGTTCGCTCGACGGGCACTCCGCAGCCCTGGGCGGACAGGCCGACAAGGCCGTGTTCGCGGCCCTGCGTGCCCTGGCCGACGTGGTCCTCGTCGGAGCTGCGACCATGCGGACCGAAAACTACGGCCCCGCTCGCCTTGACGTTGCCAGCCGAGACCAGCGAAGGCGTTGGGCGATGCCCGAAGTGCCGCCCATCGCCGTTGTCACTCGTGCCTGTCGGTTGGACTGGCACTCGTCGTTCTTCGCAGACGCCGAGCAGCGCCCGATCGTCATCACCGCTTCCTCCGCCGGGATAGACGACCGGGCCCGCGCAGCGGAGGTGTCCGAAGTGATCATCGCTGGCGATGACGGTGTCGATCTTGCCGAGGCGCTGCTTGCCTTGGCCGAGCGCGGTCACGAAGGCGTGCTTGCGGAAGGTGGGCCCGGCATCGCCGCCCAACTCGCATGCGCAGACCTCCTCGACGAGGTATGCCTGACCGTGTCACCCCTTCTCGCGGGCGGAGACGCCACACGGATCCTCAATGGAGGATTGCTTCAACCACCGCCACGGCTTCAACTTCACCACGTACTGGAGTCAGACGGCTACTTGTTCCTGCGATACCAGCGGCAATAGCGCCAACGTGCGCACCCGCTCACGAGTTATCCAGTGAGCCTGGCCAGAAGTGACGCGACAGGAAGCCGAGCGATTCGAGCCGTGGTGTCTGCCAATCCGTACGGAAGGAGCAGGTGCTCGCCGTGGATCATGCTTCCGCACGAGTACACCACGTTCGGAACGTAGCCTTCCCGTCCTGCCTCGGTCACGGCCAACAGTGGTTCGTCGAGCTGTCCGAGGAGCCGGGTAGGCTCGTCGATGTCGAGCAGGACGGCGCCAAGACTGTATTCCCGAAACGGTCCCACGCCGTGGGTGATCACCAGCCATCCGGCCTCGGTCTCCAGCGGTGATCCACAGTTGCCGGCTCTCGCCAGTCCCCACGGCAACTCAGGGGATTGGATCTTGTCTGCCGATTCCCAGATCCGAAGATTGTCGGAACTCATCACGAAATTGGATTCACCGTCGTATCGTGACAAGGCCGCATACTTTCCTCCGATCTTTCGAGGGAAAAGCGCCGCTCCTTTGTTCTTCGCGCACGCCCCGCTCAAAGTGGATACGTCGAAGGTCAGAAAGTCGACGGTCGAAATCATCAGCGGCAATACCCGGAAACCGTCAAAGGCCGTACACGTGGCGTAGTAGACGATGGGTCCGTCATCTTCTGTGAATCGCACGAAACGGGCATCTTCCAAGCCGTGGCTCTCGATGGCTGACCACGGGAAGATAACTCGTTCCGAGAGTTTCGACTCTGGTGCGAACGTAACCCGATAATTTGACGTAGCCAGCCAATGCATAGCTTTGGTGGCCATTTCGGTCAGGCGGCACGGTGCCCGCTTGCCCTCAACGGTGGCAATTGCCGTGTCGAGCTGGTGCAACTCGAAAGGGTCCGCCAAGAGGTCCGTGACCGTCTCCGTGGTGCCGTCAAGGGCATCCATTTCCGCTAATTTCTCGCGGAACGAGGCTTTGTCGAAGACCGATGGACAATGGATGCCGGTGCCCGCGTAACGCGTCGGTGGCTCCACGGTAATGGCCCCTCCGGCGTCGATGATGCCGCCGCGGAACTCGACCGACGACAGATGACCTTCACCGATCGATCGGAGGCTCAAGATGAATCTGAGCTCCCCCGGATCGAGGCCGCTCTGATCTGGGTGCGGGACTATAGAGGGGTTCGTGAGTGCAGCGGTCTCGATTGAGAATTCTTGGGTGTAGTACGCGCCGATGAGCAGCTGGCGTTCTTTCGACAGATCCGAGCATTCGGTGGTGCTAACAGTCACGTACTCAAAGTGATTGTTGAGCTCTGCTTCAAGGTTCACATGTCGATCTTGGAACTTCTTCCGAGCGGCGTTCAGTATCCCGATGACGTCCCGCTCAGACAAGGCGAGGATTCGGGCCAGCAGACCGTCATCGGGAAGAACCTGCTCGTCCGGAAGAAATGGTCTGACAATGACACGCCGGGAATCGGGGCGGATCTCGACATCAAGTTGTTCGATTGGGGACGACGCGGCTGCCGCTGCGTCCAGCGTGACCACAACATCATCCGACATGGAATTTTTGAATATCCCAACTGCGGTCATTAGGACACCTCGACAATCGCGCGAACAGCGAGAGCCGTCTCTTCCCAATCACGTACGGAGATTGTGTCGATCCCGACAGACTTCACCGGATAGTCGTTTCCGCCCTCGTCTAGTTGATCACCGAAGAACAGAATCTCTTCACTCGTCAGGCCGACGGCGCTCATCAATTTGCGCATACCGTACGCCTTGTCAATGCCCTGATTGGTCACGTCCACCGACGTCGTCCCGCCAACATGAACTTCGAGGTTGGGCAATCGTTGGGCGGCGAGGTCGCGTATCGATCGCTTCTTCGACCCATCCGGATCCCATGCGTACTTCCTCGCCGCTGGCGCTTCCTGACCCAGCGCCGAGAACGTGATCTGTGAGCCCCGATCCTCAATGATCGGGCCCCAAGGCTTGGGTTCCCAGTAGCCGAGTGTCTTCGCCCCAGCAGTGAGCACCTCGACGATCCGCGTGCGGGTTTCGGGCTCCAGATTCTCCGAGTACTGCGAGATCCATTCACCCCTGTGGGCATCGAAACGGAGATAATTCGTGCCCGATGTCGGCATGATGTGCAGCCGGGACAGCTGTTCGGGGCTGGCATCGAGCCGCTCGATGAGCTGCAGTCGGAACTGCTCGAATGCACCCCCAGAGATCACACACACCTCGTACGGCGACAACAGATCACGCAACAGGCCAGCCATCGAATCTGAGATCGGTGACTTCGTTAGAGCCAGCGTGCCGTCGAGATCGAAAGCAATCAGTCGCCGCCTCACAGGGCACCGACTTCAAGTACGCAGCCAAGGCAGGCAGGAACACTCATTTTGTACTCCATACCCATCTTCGTTCGTGTCTAAACGTGTTGCCAGGCAAGAGTTGAGTTGGAGGGGCACTGCTATTAGAACGGTGGCTGCCATCGAATCGGTAACCAGACAGGACGAAGACAACATCACGCAAATTATTACGCACGCTTATCATCTATGTTATTCGGGCAGTCAAGGCTACCGTCGGCGCACCGATGGTGCTTACTGGCTCATGGGAAGGCCGAGCAATACTGACCCTTGGGGGCCTTCACGCCAACCCACCCTTGTGGCCCGTTAGTCGTCGAGGCGGAGGGCGGAGATGAAGGCTTCCTGGGGTACTTCTACCCGTCCGATTGACTTCATCTTTTTCTTGCCCTCTTTTTGCTTATCGAGGAGCTTGCGTTTACGGCTGATGTCGCCGCCGTAACACTTCGCCAACACGTCTTTACGGCGAGCCTTCACGGTTTCGCGGGCCACGATTCGGCCACTGATTGCCGCCTGGATAGGCACATCAAACATTTGCCGAGGGATCAGCTCCTGCAACTTCGCACACATTCTGCGGCCATGCTCGTCGGCCTTGGAGCGGTGAATGATGCCGGAGAACGCATCCACAGGGAGGCCGTTCAACAAGATGTCGAGCTTCACCAGTTCTGATTCACGATAGGAATCGGGTTCATAGTCAAGCGACGCGTAACCCTTGGTGCGGCTCTTGAGCGAATCGAAAAAGTCCACAACGACTTCAGCAAGGGGAATCAAATAAACCAGCTCTACGCGCTCGGCGGAGATGTAATCCATCTTCACCATCTCACCGCGTCGGCCCTGGCACAGTTCCATGATCGTGCCGGTGTAATCCGTCGGCGTAAGAATTGAGGCCCGGAAGTACGGCTCAGCGATCGAAGCAATATGGTTCGCTGGGGGCATATCGCAGGGATTGTCAATCTTGAGAACTTCGCCAAGCGTGGTGGTCACGTTGTACTCAACGCTCGGCGCCGTGGCAATCAATGCCAGGTTGTATTCGCGTTCCAAACGTTCACGCACGATTTCCATATGCAGCAAACCGAGATAGCCGCAACGGAACCCGAAGCCCAGAGCGCCCGAAGTTTCGGGTTCGTAGGTAATCGAGGCGTCGTTAAGTTTCATTTTCTCAAGCGACTCGCGCAGCAACGCAAAATCATCACCCTCGATTGGGTAAAGGCCGCAGAACACCATGGGCTTCGGTTGCTTGTAGCCGTGGAGCGCTTCGGTTGCTTGCTTAGAGTACGTGGTGATGGTTTCACCGGAACGAGCTTCTCCAACGTCCTTAATGCCACAAATGACATAGCCAACTTCGCCCGGACCGAGTTCCTTCACCGGAAGGTTGCTCGGTGTACGTACCCCAATCTCTTCCGCGTCGTAACGGCTTTTCGCATTCATATAGAACAAACCATCGTTCGTACGCATACGACCATGCATGATCCGAACCGCGCTCACCACACCGCGATAGGCGTCGTAGTAGGAGTCGAAGATCAGGGCCTGCAGCGGTGCATCAATGTCGCCCTCAGGTGCCGGGATTCGTTCGCACACGGCATCGAGCAGCTCGGGAACACCTAGGCCAGATTTGGCTGAGATGCGCAGAATCGACGAAGCCGGGATACCGAGTACCTTTTCGATTTCTGCGGCATAACGATCCGGATCGGCAGCGGGAAGGTCAATCTTGTTGAGACACGCCACGATTTCAAGATTGTTCTCTAGCGCCAAATAACAGTTCGCCAGAGTTTGCGCCTCTATGCCTTGAGCGGCGTCAACCACGAGCACAACGCCCTCACAGGCGGCAAGGGATCGGGAAACCTCGTAGCCAAAGTCAACATGGCCGGGCGTGTCGATCATGTGGATGGTGTGACCCTTCCACCCCACCCGCACGTTCTGAGCCTTAATGGTGATGCCGCGCTCCCGCTCGATGTCCATCGAATCGAGGTATTGCGCTCGCATTTCACGGGCATCAACGGCCCCGGTGAGCTCAAGAATCCGATCGCTCAACGTCGACTTTCCATGGTCGATATGGGCAATGATCGAAAGGTTTCGGATTGTGGTGATGTCCATAAGGTCTTTAGCGCTCAGCTCTACATCGACGGTCGAAACTCCACCGACTACACCGGGTTGCAAAATCGCAGACCAATGAAGGGTCAGAAGAGCCGCCAATCCTACCGGCCTAAGCTTCACCACCAATGCTCTAGCTGCATTGGGATAGCGAGTCGTTGTTCACTTAACGGGCGATTCAGGCCAAACTGCCGCTTCAGAGAGTCGATCCGGGCCTGTCGGCCCAGTGTCCCGGCCCGGTCTCTTCGGCCCTACGTCACACGGCACTTGATCGGGGCGGCAAAGTGCTAATCTCTTCTGCTCGCCAAAAGCGACATGCAGGTTCTGGGCAACTCGTTGGTCTGGAGTTCTGTTGAAATACCGTATTGCAACCCATCAACTCCAGATTCTTAGGTAGGACAAGCACCATGGCAAACATCAAGAGCCAAAAGAAGCGCATCCTGACAAACGCCAAGGCGCAAGAGCGCAACAAGGCCGTCAAGAGCGAGCTCAAGACCCGCGTAAAGGTTGCCGTTCGTACCGCAACCGCCGAGCCTGGCTCAGAAGTAAGCGTCGAAGCCCTCAAGATGGCTATGAAGCGTCTCGATAAGGCCGCCACCAAGGGCATTATTCACAAGAACCAAGCAGCAAACCGCAAGTCGAAGCTCATGCTTCGCTTGAACAAGCTCGCCGCCTAAACACCAGCGCCTCCGATGGCGCTTGGTAATCAGAACTTCAAGCACGCCCTGGCCTCGTGCCAGGGCGTTGCTGTTTCACGAACAAGCCAGAAGTGCAGAAAAACCACCCAACCCCACCACCCAACCCGACCCTCCCCCCGGTTGGGTGGTCTAGTTGGGTGGTTTCTGTTCCAAGTGGGTCTCCATTGGTGAATCGGGGCTCCACTTGCTTGACTGTGGAGATGGACTTCGCTATTCCCGCAGAAACACAAACAATCCTCGACCAACTCGACGCGTTCATCGCCGCCGAGATCGCCCCCCTCCAGGCCGAAAACGACAACGAACGGTTTTTTGATCACCGACGGGAATGGGCCCGAACCGATTTCGAAAACGGTGGCGTACCCCGAGCGGATTGGGAAGCGTTGCTGAGAGAAATGCGTCGCCGCGCCGACGCTGCTGGTTGGCTACGCCTCGCACTACCCGCCGAATTCGGTGGCCGAGATGCCTCAAACATCACTATGGCCATCATCCGCGAGCACCTCGCGACCAAAGGGCTCGGCCTGTTTAACGATCTGCAGAACGAAAGCTCTATCGTCGGCAACTTCCCGACCGTATTGATGATGCGTGATTACGGAACGCCCGAACAGATCAAAGAATGGATGCCCGGCTTCCTCAACGGCAGCAAACGGCTGGCTTTTGGGCTTACCGAACCCAATCACGGTTCCGATGCCACCTATCTCGAAACCACCGCAACCCGTGACGGGGACGAATGGGTGATCCGAGGCATGAAGCGCTGGAACTCTGGCCTGCACCACGCCACGCATGACATCATCTTCGCCCGCACCTCAGGTGAAAACGGGGATCCGGTCGGCATCTCGGCCTTTCTCGTCCCCACCGACGCGCCCGGCTTCAAGGTCGAGTTTTTCTGGTGGACCTTCAACATGCCCACCGATCACGCCGAGGTTTCCCTGACCGACGTGCGCGTAGGCCCCGAAGCGGTCTTTGGACGGTTGGATCACGGCTTGGATTTGGCGCAACACTTTGTGCACGAGAATAGGATCCGCCAAGCCGCTTCATCGCTCGGTGCTGCGCAATTCTGCATTGATGAAGCCGTTGCGTATTCCAACAAGCGAGTCACCTGGGGCAAGAAGCTCTCCACAAACCAAGGTATTCAGTTTCCGCTCGTCGAGCTGCACACCGAGGCCGCCATGTTGCGCCAACTGGTCCGCTACACGGCCACGATGCTTGATCAAAAGGCCGCGATGGAGGTCACCCACTTGGTTGCGATGTGTAACTATCGTGCCAACCGCTTAGCGTGTGATGCTGCCGATCGAGCCATGCAAACGTGCGGTGGCATGGGCTATTCGCGACATATGCCCTTCGAGCACATCTACCGTCACCACCGTCGCTACCGGATCACTGAAGGTTCCGAAGAAATCCAAATGCGCAAAGTTGCCCAAAACCTCTTTGGTTTCGGTCGCAAAAAGTAGATTCGGCGGGGTTCCGCCCACCTCGCAGTTAGACGGGGTGGTTCGCCGGTGCGGAGGGTTCGCACCCAGCCTCGTACCATGCACGGCCCGCCGCCGGATCACAGCCTAGCGACGGGCGGTACTGGCGAGACGGGTGACGCGGGCTACAAGGATTTCCATGACCAGGTTGGCCGGGAGATCTTTGGTGCCGCGCAAATCAAGATCGGCTTGGGCCAGCAAACCTATGGCCCGTTTGATGTTTGCGCCGCCCAGTTTCTTCGTTTGCGCCAAAGATTTCTTGGCCGGGAACGTGGAGCCGGTCATACCCAGGGCGCCCGCTGCCTCGGTTTCATCCCGCACGCCAGAGCCATCGAGGCGGAGCATCCGGCCAAAGTGAACCTGCAGTGAAGCCATCACCTGGAGCGGATGACGGTCCCCCGCACCCAAAGTTCGAGCCAGTTGATTGAGCGCACCGGCTACGTCACCCCGGTCAATAGCGTCGGTGAGATCCCATGGTGTGCCCGCGCCGGCGCCACCGAGAAAGGGTTCGAGATCATCGGCGCTGATACGTGCTTGTTGGCCGTACACCGCGACCAACACATCGATGATTCCCGCCAGCCGACCGAGATCTTCGCCGAGGTGCTCCGACAATCGTGCGGTGGCCCGTCCATCGAAACGAACCGGCGCATCAGCCAGCTGCCCGCTCAACCATGCCTGACGGGCTTTGCCAGTACCAATGCCGGTTTCGAGAATCTCGCCAGTCTTCTTCATCGCATCAAGCAGTTTGCGGCTGATGATGCCCCCGCCTGCCACCAGAATCAAGAAACTGGTAGGGCACGGAGCCGCCAGGTAGGTGAGTAGCGGTTCCATTTCGTCGGTAGCGAAACGGCCCACCTCCCGTGCAACTACGACTCGTTTCGCGGTGAACATTGGCGGGGTTTGGGCGGCGTCTACCGCGGCGGCGAGCTCGTAATCATCCGTGGAAAAATCGTCCAGACCGAGGGAGAGGTCTTCTCCGGCGAGTGCCTGGTGGATCAGATCTCGTGTCGCTGCTGCTCTCAACGACAGGTCATCCCCACGGACCAGCACAACCGAACCCACCCGTACCGATCCGGAATGCACCCCTAAAGCCACCGGAGCAACTTAGCTGACCGTGGCTGCCCGCCGCGCCTGCATCAACCAGGGAATCGTTTCGTTTATCCGGTCTGGATTACGGCAACCTTGCCTGCCAAACCGGTTGTAGCGAGGAAACTGCGAGATCCACTCCCGAAGATTAAAGACGGGTTTGGAACAAGCACAACGGGGGCCAAACCGGCAAACGCACGATCCCCGGCGAGCACGGCGCCAATGGAGACTCGTTGACGAAGCGCTGCGACAACTTTCGTTTGCGGTCTTCCGCCAGAGGCAATAACAACTGTGCCCACCGCTCTGATCCGGTGTTTCCGTAATGCCGAGAGCAAACGAGCGGGGTCAACCCCGTGCGAGACCACCAACACATCAACCGTTCGCATCACCCCGCCAGCAACACTATGCACACCTAGCACTTCACCACCTTTCACGATCAGGGGTGGCACGGCCTGAAAAGTGGTGACCGCTTGGAATGTTGGAACGATCGAGGCAGTCAACACGAACCATACGGCCACACTGGTTCTGCGGCGTCCACCCTGCGCGTTATCGATTCCCACCGCTGCGTCCGGTTCCCGCTCTATATCGGTTCCCTGTGCTCGATCAGTTCCCTGTGCCGTGTCCGTTGCCTGCGCCTTATCGGTTCTCCGTACGGTGTCCGTTTTCTGCGTTTTGTCGGT
>JAYSVF010000383.1:0-5945 GCA_043718695.1 Acidimicrobiia bacterium
ACCGCCTTGAGATCGGTATTCGAGTTCGCCAAAAGTTGGCCGGTTGGATGATTGTCGTGAAAGGAAAACGGCAATCGTTGGAGATGCCCGAAGAGCCGATCCCGTATTTCCCGTTCGGTTTGATAGGAAACGGAGAACGCCTTGATTCGTCGGTAGCCCGCAAACATCGCCGATGTAAGACCGAGACCAAGAATCAGCAGCGACCAACGAAGCAGTGCCCCCGGCTCGGAACGCACGATCCCGCGGTCGACCACGATTTTGGTAACGCTTGGAATGGCGATCTTGGTGAACGTCCAACCAAGACTGGCGAAGATACCTTTGGCGATATTGATCTTCTGTGGGCGTAACGTCTTGCGTAACAATGACCAACCCGCAGCCGATGGTGAAGGTGGAGTGTCCAGCAGATCGTGGGAATCAGAATCCATCGGTATCAGCCGACGGAGGGATTGATCGGCGCTCGGGAAATCACCAGTGCCGCAGTGAGCTCGGCCAGTTGCTTGTCGGTTAGGCCCAATTCGCCTTGGAGGATTTCTGTGTTGTGCTCACCAAACAATGGCGAGTGTCGACGGGGCGCCGCTCGTGCCGCTGCCAGAGGCCACATGCTTCCCTGCTGACGATAAACGTGCATTTGGGGATGAGGAATTTCGATCCAGTATTCGCGGTAGTTGAGTTGCGGATCTTCCAAAATGGAGGTGGTGTCGAGCACGCGACCAGCGGGAATTCCGCTGCCTTGCAAAGTTTCCATCGCTAGTTGTGGGTCACGGGTTTGCATCCACTCAGTGATTACCGCATCAATTCGATCGTGGTTCTCCATGCGATTCTCTAGGTCATATGTGCGCAGATTACTGTCGGTCTTTACGTCAAGGATGTCACACAGGCTTACCCACTCGACATCGCTGCGAACCGAGAGCACGACCCACTGATCATCGCCGGCTGCGCGATAGGCACCCTGCGGGGCGAACCGGTCACTGCGGACACCTCGATGAACGGGAGTTTCACCTCGGCTCGCAGCCACGAAGGCCTCGCCAATAAGGGTCATAGCCACTTCGCGCTGGGCGAGATCGATATGGCAGCCGGCATCTGATCGTTGCAGCGCAAGTAGTCCAATAGCGATCGCTGCAACTCCTGCCGTGCCTGCGACTGGGTCACCGTAAGAAAGGCCCGTCTTGAAAGGCTCACCGTCGCCGTAACCACTAAGTGAGGCAAGGCCCGACATCAATTCGATGACCGGCCCGAAACCCACATAGCTGGCATCGGGACCGGTTTTCCCAAACGCCGCCATGCTCAACACCACGAGCTTTGGGTTGGCGGCATGGAGAATCTCGGGCGCCAATCCCAACTTGTCGAGCACGTCGGCACGATAGTTTTCGATCAACACATCGGCATTGGCAGCGAGGCGAAGTAACAGCTCACGCCCCGCGGGCTGGGCTAAATCAAGGGTGAGCGATTTCTTGTCTCGGTTGTAGGCGTTGAAGTAGAACGCCGAGTTCCACGGATCATCTATACCCGGTTGATCGATAAGTGTACGTATATTATCCCAAGCCGATGGTGACTCAATTTTGATCACCTCTGCACCCATCTCGGCCATTCGAAGTGTGGCGAACGGCCCTGCCCACATCATGGTGAGATCGAGAATCCGAAGTCCATCGAGCGGCCTCGCGATTTCAGAGGCTGGCGTTTCAGAGGTTGCCTTCTCTGCCGGGCCTGGGCTGGATAGCTGCGGACTCAGCGACCCAGCGCCTCTGGATGGCAGTGGGGAAGCAGTACTCCATCCAAACCCGGGAAAAGGACGTCCGGGAATCTGCGTGATTTTCTTCGCATCCGTCACGACTTCGGCTTCGAGGGAATCAAAGAATCCGCGCTCCCGCAACCCCACGCTCGACAGCAGATCCAGCGGGGTCGTAGCGGTACCAATCGGGACGCGCGTTGCCAAGGAAATGTCTCGAAGCTCGGCCATAGTTTTGTCGGCGAAATACAAGTACAGCTTGACGGTGAGTTCTTCCTCGTTCTCGGGCAGCAACCGTTGCAGTGGATCACGAAAGCGAAACTCATCAAGTTCAGGATCGTTCAGTAAGGCGAATAATGCTGGCACTTGGCGAGCCAGAGCAAACACGCCAGCCCACCCGTCGGCACACGGATACACGGCCCACGTCGCCCGAGTTTGATTGCCTAGGCGAGTGAGCGGGGTGCCGGTATACGACGTCATCGGACCGTAATACTCCAACATGCCCGCAGCACACTCTTGACCCGAAATATCCACGAGTTGACCCCGCCTATTGCGCTGTACACCAAGCCATCCCGTCACGGCGGCAGCGAAAGCATGAAGGCCAGCTAACGCATAGGCATGGTTGCCCCCGGTGAGAAGCGGACTGCGTTGCGCATCCCCCGTGAGGCCCATGATTCCACCGAGGGCAAATGCCGTGGCATTGGTGTGTTGCATGTTCGCATACGGTCCTCGTAAACCAAAGGCCGCCGCAGAGACGATTACTTGCCGGGGGTTCACGGCATGTTGCTGGTGCCAATCGATGCCGAGTTGCTCTAGTTGGTAGGGCTGCAAATCGCTGACGATGATGTCGGCGATTCTTAGCGCTGCGTGAAGCTCCGTGGTGGGCAGGGATTGTTTGCCGGTGTGAAGGTAGAGCCGTTCGTCACTAGTGATTGGGGTCGGCCCGTCCCACTCGAGCCGCTGCACGCAAGCGCCGAACCCTTGTAGCAACCGGCCCGGGAATCCTGCGGCGTAGGTGCCCGAAAGCTCAACAACATGGACACCGTCGAGCGGCAGTAACTGATTCACCCCCTCACCGTACCCACCACCCAGCGATTCCGCCAGAACGCAAGCTGCGGAGCGTTTGGGTGGTTGTGGTTACTTGTTGTACACAACCAACCACACCTTGCCTATTCGGCTACCCATTCGGTGTTCGGCGTTCGATGCATCTGCTCATGATCCGGCTTGCCGGTTGGTTGAGATCACCGTTCGTTCGGGTGTCGGAGCCAGCCCGACGGTGTTTGATCCTGGTGCCTACCAGTCGGTTGGAACGTAGTCCTTGAGGAACTGGCCCCAGATGTGGACGCCGGTGTTGGCGCCGGTGATGATTGGGTCGACGATTCGGGCGGCACCATCGACGATATCGAGAGGCGGGTGGAAGTTCTGTTCGAGGGTTTTACGTTCGGCAATGTGTGCGGCGTCTTCATCGCTTACCCAACCGGTGTCGACGCTGTTCATATGAATCCCATCAGCGTGATAATCCGCAGCCGATGTGCGGGTCATCATATTGAGCGCGGCTTTGGCCATATTGGTGTGGGGGTGGCGCGTGGTTTTCATGCGTCGGTAGAACTGCCCCTCCACGGCCGAAACGTTCACGATGTGCTTATCGCGATTCGCCGTCCGCAGCATCAAAGGTTTTAAGCGCGCATTCAAAATGAACGGAGCCACTGCGTTCACCAATTGGGTTTCAAGCAACTCGACAGAGGAAACCTCGGCCAGCGTGAGCCTCCACGAATTGCGTTCCCTCAGGTCCACCTGCTGGAGATCCTTATCCAAAACACCCTGGGGAAACAGATGGTGCGACACATCGTTGTCGCTCGGGAGAAACGGAATTTGTGACATCTCGGCGGAAGTCACCGTTAGGTCTCTTGTTGCGAGTGCTTCACTTGCCCCTTCTGCGACCGGCAACATATCGTAACCACGCATACCTTCAAGGGTTCCAACTAGTGCCCTCGCCGCTTGAGGCATATCGCTTTCTGCCGACGTTTCCAACTCCATCATGTGCTCATAAAACGCGGGTGGTCGGCGCACCGTTTGACAGGCGTTGTTCACGATGTAATCAAGACGATCCGTTTTCGTGGTGAGGTACGCACAGAAGGCTTCGACGCTTGGAGTGTGACGGAGATCGAGCCCGTAGATTTCGAGTCGATGACCCCAATCATTGAAGTCAGCCTCGGCTGAGTATCTAAGGGCTGAATCTCTCGGAAAGCGGGTTGTCACAAACAGCGTTGCCCCCGCCCTGAGAAGTTTGATACCCGCTTGGTAGCCAATCTTTACCCGGCCGCCGGTGAGCAGAGCCACTCGCCCACTCAGGTCTGCCGATTCGGAACGTTTCGTGTAGTTCAGCTCGGAGCATTCAGGGCAAAGCTGATCGTAGAAAAAGTGCACCTGTGTGTAATGCCGTTTGCACACATAGCAATGCGTTGGTTCGACGGCTTCGCGAAAATCCGGATCATCTGTGGTACCCGCTTCGCCTACGTTGATCGAGGGATACACATTGGGCGTTGTGAACACCGGCTTGGCTCTCAGCGCACGAATGCCCGATTCAGCCAACACCGCTTGATGGCGCTGCGCTTTCTCTGATTCACGCTTGCGTTTCTCCATCCGAGCTCTTCGACGTCGCTCCTCCGGGTCAGGTTGATACACAATCCCAGCCGCCGTAATGAACCGCATCTTGTCTTCATCGCCAAGCGCATCCAACACCGAACGGTCCAACGCCATCGCCTCAAGGAGCACCGTCATCTCACGAATCCGCTCGGCAGTCACCGCCACTGTTGCCATTGGCTCGGAAGAAGAATCGCTCAACACGACCCTACAAACTATTCGACATTCCCTTCGACGCGAACCGTGTCATACATGAAACTGACAACCGGGCTGTTGACCCGCTTCTTCTCGCTGTCAGATTCCCGATCCCGCTAGGAATTTCTCGGTTGAAATCGATTCGAAGCACGACACACGTTTGTTGAATGCGACACGCTTCCCACTGTGAACCACACTTAGCGAGCCCTTTGGGTCAGGCAGTACTACTGGTTTGCTGTGGCGATTGGAACGTCCAGACAGCGTTTGAGATCCCGGAGAATTCCTTCAGAAAGTTCTAAATGTCACTTGACAAGACAAACATGTGTTCGATATAATGAAGGAATGGGCAACGAATCTTCCTCACGCATGAATGTGCTTGTTGAGCGGCTTCGTGTTGTCGATAAGTCTTTGAGTCGGCTTACTGCAGAGCGGCTGGCGATCCTTGGCGAGATTGCCAAGTTGGATGCTGAGGGTGGTGCTTCGGAGCGTCAGACGGCGAGTCGGGTTGCTCGTGTTTCGGCGAGTTCACCGAAGCAGGCTGCGGGTGAGTTGGCGATGGCGAAACAGTTGTCGGTGTTGCCCGGGATTGCCGATGCGCATGCCAAAGGAGAGATCTCGAATGGGCAACTTGGTGCTGTCGCAGCAATCGCTTCGGCTACTTCGGAGAATGAAGCGCTTGCGTTGGCCAAGGTGGCAACGTCTTCACAACTCGAACAACGGGCTGCTGTCAGTCGCGGGAAACTCTTCGAACAACGTCGTAAAGCACAAGCCGGTCGATACCTTGCCTTCAAACCGGAGGAAGGCGGCCAATCAACGCGGATTCACGGTCGGCTGCCGTTTGCTGAATCAAAGCAACTTGAAACCCAATTGCGCAAGATCGCTGATCGCTTGAACCTTTGCGAAAAGGAGCGCCCCTCGCCTAGTGCTCGGATGGCTGATGCGTTGATCATTCTCACCAAGAACAACCCATCGCAAGCACTGCACGATCACGAACAACAAGCGAAGCAGTCAGCGAAGAAGCCCTCCGAAGCCGCAGGCTCTTCCTCGCAAGAAACTGCGACCGAAGGCTCAGCCAAGGAGACACGCGACAACGCAACGAACGATTCGGCGAACGGCGCTTCCTCCGAAGCGGATCGAGATGATCGAGGGTCCGGAACGGTCTCACCGATACGGCCAAGGCTCTACACGCCCACAGCGGCACCCGGCCAAGGTGTCAACCCGGTGATCGACTACGACGAAGATCCCTTCCCGGAAATCCGTGATGACAATCAAGCTGCGTGCTGGCCAATAGAGGACAACGAGAACGAGCCCGATCAGCCGTCAGCATTACCTAGCTCGGTAACGGTCCAGCGGTCCGATACCCGATTGATCATTCATTGGT
>JAYSVF010000384.1:0-2565 GCA_043718695.1 Acidimicrobiia bacterium
GGGCCGCTCAAAATGCCGTGGGTGGCCACACCGTAAACCTCGGTGGCACCCGAATCCATCAAGAGATCCGCTGCTGCGCAAATGGTTCCGGCGGTGGCCACCATGTCGTCAACCAGTACACACACTCGGCCTTCTACTTCACCCATGATGTCGAGCGCCTGCACCGAATCAACCGTGGTTTTGGACCGGCGCTTGTAGACCGAGGCCACATCAGCATCGAGGTGCTTAGCGAAACGTTCAGCAACCTTCACACGGCCAGTGTCGGGCGACACAATGACCGCACCAGGACCAACCAAATAACGAAGGTGCTCAACCATGACCGGCATAGCGGTTAAGTGATCAAACGGGATATCGAAGAAACCTTGAATCTGGCCTGAGTGCAAATCGATTGAAACCACGCGATCCGCGCCGGCCTTCGTCAGCAAATCAGCGACGAGCTTGGCAGTGATTGGTTCACGGCCCGCAGCTTTTCGATCCTGGCGGGCGTAGCCATACAGCGGACACACGGCGGTGATGCGCTTCGCCGAAGCACGCTTGGCCGCATCGATCATGATGAGCTGTTCCATGATGTGATCGTTCACCGGGGCCGAGTGGGTCTGGAGAATAAAGACATCCGATCCACGAACCGATTCACCCAGCGTGGAACGAATCTCACCGTCGGCAAAATCAACCAGGTTGGGGTTGCACAACTCAAGTCCTAGATGAGCTGCTACTTCCCGGGCTAGGGGTTCGTTGGACCGCCCAGCAAACATTTGCAGGCGCTTCTTCGGGGCAAACTCCATGACAGTCCTTTGGCGAACTTACAAGCGAGACAATCGCTATGTGCACATACGGGACGACGGTTGGGCAAACGTCGTAGCGCTCAACCGGTCGATACATTCAGAACGAAGGGCTCGCTATAACGCAGCCTCTGCTCGGAAGAACGGACCGGTTTTTACACCGTCGCCAACCCTAGCGCCCACACCGAGGGCCGCAAACGGGCCTACCACGGTTCCGGAACCAATTTCCGCTCTCGTCCCCGAGGTTTGTTCCACCACAGACCCTTCACCAACACGGCAATCAACGAGCCGGGTATCAGGTCCGATTTCGCATCCTCGCCCAATGACGGTGTGTCCTTGGAGCAACGAGCCGGGAAAGATCGTGCAATCAGGGCCAATTTGCACGGTCGCGTCGATGTAGGTGCGATCAGGATCCAACATGGTGACTCCCTGGGCCATGAGGCGCAGATTGGTCCTACGGCGCAACTCGGCTTCAGCGACCGCCAACTGAGCCCGATCGTTCACACCGCTCGCCTCAGCCGAATCTTCCACCACATGCGACGTGACGTTGTACCCCGCGTCATACAGAACTTCGATGACATCGGTGAGGTAATACTCCCCTTGCGAGTTTTCTGGACTCAAACGACGCAATGCCGGTGCCAACAGGCTGCGTTTGAAAACCATGACGGCCGTATTGATTTCACGAATTTCTCGTTCCTCATCGGTGGCATCGCGGTGCTCCACAATCTTGCGAACCCGGTTGCCTTTCCCTCGCACGATTCGACCCAAACCCGTGGCATCAGGAAGATGGGCGGTAAGCACCGTTGCCGCGGCATCAGCGTCGACATGGGTTTTGAGTAATGCCACCAACGTTGACGGACGAAACAGCGGCTGATCACCGGGCATAACCAAAATGTCGCCGTCAGCCTCGTCATCAAGTTCATCAGCGGTAAAGGCCGTGAGCGCCACCGACACGGCATCGCCGGTTCCGCGCTGCACGTGCTGGGTTACAAACTCCAACCGCACCGTGGAGGGGTCCTCCTCCAAGAGCGCCTTCGTTACCTTTTCTGCACCATGGCCGACGACGACAATGGCCCGCTCCAGCCCTAAATCCACAGCTGCGTCAATCACGTGGAGGACCATGGGCTTTCCACACAAAATGTGAATTGGCTTCGGTCTGGTGGATTTCATTCGGCTTCCCTCTCCGGCGGCCATGATTACGGCAGCTAGTGGGCGGGAGGAAGCGGTGAAACGTGTCATCCCTCTATCCTGCCAGCGCCGCCGCTCCCCGTTGAGGCATTGCGGTACGTGAAGTTGTTGAGGCGCAACTGCCTGGCAATACAAAAACCCACCCGGTTGGGTGGGCTTGTTTGGTTCGCGGAGAAGGACTCGAACCCTCATTCTCTGGACCAAAACCAGATGTCCTGCCATTGGACGATCCGCGAAGGACCGGCTCTACGTTATCAGCGACATTCCCTTGAGCTAGAGATTTCTTTTGAGGAACCCGGAATCGGGTTGTCCGCTTTCAGATCTTCGTAGTCGCTCGGCAGCAGGAATTCGCGTTCGACTTCCTCTCCCTTGGCATTGGGAACCTTGGTTCTTCGTTCGCTCAGGACCGACGTTTCTGCTGGTATCGATGGCTCTGGGGCGTCGTCAGATACGTTTTTGGGCTCCAAGTTCACATAAAACTCCACTGGGGGAAGTTCAGGAAAACTTGGAATCAATTCAAGAGTCAAGAGAAGTTGCCCAAGTGCCAGGGCCTGATCTTGCGGACTCAACGAGTCGTACGCTGCAGAAACCGTGAGCT
>JAYSVF010000385.1:0-14857 GCA_043718695.1 Acidimicrobiia bacterium
GCCTCGGTACAACAACGGTCGCCCGCCGTACTACCTCGAGTCATTCTTTGGCTCGCTGGGAGGTTCGGTCGGCGGAATTCTCAAAACGTTTGTCACCGATCCGAGCACCATAATTAACTTGGCGACAAAGCAGGATCGGCTCGATTACTACTGGGCACTCGGGCGGCCCGTTGGCTTCGTATTCCTTCTTTCTCCGATACAGCTGCTCATGGCTGCGCCGTCAATGCTGTCCAATGTATTGACCGACAGCGAGTACCCGCGCATGATCGAATATCAGTATGCAGCGGTTTTGGTGGGGCCACTTTGGATCGCCACGATCTGCTCCTTGGCGAAACTACGCCGACATCGACGGGTCATGGCTATGGCCGTATTGAGCGTTCTCGGTCTCACGTTCTATGCCGAGCAGGACTTCTCGCCGGCACCGATGAGTAAGCGGGGTGAAATTTACTGGGCCGTACCGGATGCGCGATCGGAGGCGTTGACTAAGGCAGTAAAACTTGTGCCTCCGGGCGCAGGAGTTTCTGCATCCGATTTTGTTCTCCCGCATCTTGACCAACGTAAGCACGCGTATCTTTGGCCGAACCCCTTCGAAGAGCGCTACTGGGGAAACTATGACCCCATAGCTCCCACACCTCTTCCCGATCCAAACAACGTCGATTGGTTTGTGATTGATGATCGTTTGTTGGAGCCGGGCGATGCCGATGTGGCCGCAGAACTTACGGCTGCGGGGGGACCGTTCGAAGTTGTGTTTCGCTCGAACGGCGTGCTTGTGGCAAAGCGAAAGCCTGGCATGGCTTCACCATTGCCTCGCCCGGTGATTCGCTGAGGGAACCCTTGAGGGGAGTCTGAAGGGATTACGGGATTTTCAACCCATCAAGGTTGTCGAATGCCGGGTACTGAGGATTCAGTTCCTTCAACACATCAACAAGGATCGTGAGCACTACGAAATCGCGGTACCACTTCTTGTCAGCTGGAACAACGAACCACGGTGCATGGTCGGTTGAAGTCTTTGCGATGGTTTCCTCATAAGCCTTTTGGTAGTCACCCCAAAGCTGACGGTCTTCAATATCACCCATGCGAAACTTCCAGCGCTTTTCTGGACGATCGATACGGGCTTGGAGCCGAACGCGCTGTTCCTCCTCGGAGATATGCAGCATCACTTTTACCACCGTGGTCCCCGATTCAGTGAGATTGCGCTCGAAGTCATTGATTGCCTCGAAACGCGGACGCCAAACCGATTCAGGGGCGATGTTTCGCACTCGCACAGCCAACACGTCTTCGTACTGTGAACGGTTGAAAATGCCGATCTTTCCCTTTGGCGGCGTTTTTGTGTGAATTCGCCACAAAAAATCGTGGGCAATCTCGTCGTCATTGGGCACACCGAAGCTGCTGATTTCCGCCCCAACCGGGTTGATACCTAAGTAGATACTCTTTGCGGTGCCGTCTTTACCTCCGGTGTCCATCGCTTGGAGCACCAACAAAATTGAGCGTTTGGCCTCTCCTTGAAGCGCTCCTTGCAGGCCGCGAAGTTCCTCTCGCAATGCTTTTGTGGCCTTCTCGGTCTCGGCTCGTTCGCCTCCTTTGGGCGCATCAGTGGTGCTTTGGGTGTCGATGGAACTCAAACGAGGTTTGCTGCCTGGAGTTACGAGCCACGCTGCGCTGGTTTTGCTATTTGGAAAGGGCACCTGCGCATCGTAGGCGTCTCGTAGCTGCCGCTGTAAACAACTGGACCACAAACAACCGGACCACCCCTCGGTCAAGATCAGACCGAATTCGCCTGCAGACGGGCGATGGTTGCCAAAGTCACGCAATGACGTGGATTTGCAACAAACCTACCGACGTGTCGAAGTTCATGAGGCTTTGCTCATTTCCTCTTCATATCCGTTCGCAACAATGAATACACGTGAAAACAGTCGTTCGAAAACAGCGATTGTGCACCATTTCGTTGAGGGAATTGCCTTGGGTCACCCAATCGCAAAGCCTTCGCCGGTAGGCTCACCATCTGTCGAAATGCTGGCGCGGAAACGTCTCGACGTCAATAGAACAAGGAGTTCCCCATGAAAAATCAGTTCCCTCGCACTTCCCCGGTGCGTCGAATCGTTGCACTCGCAGGAGCCGCTGCATTACTTGTGGGCGCTGCCTCGCACGTGGCTGTCCAATCAGCGGAAGCCGCCACGAAGACGGCCACAAAAACGAAGGCCAAAGCAAAAGCAAAGGTCAACACAAAGACCTACGCGCCGAATGGCAGGGCGCCAAAGCCTGCTGGACCGTTCCTATGGGAAATTGCTTCTACCGATGCCAGCCTTCCTTCAGTTTCGAGCTTTGAGGCAGCAACCACCAAGATCGTTCCGAATAACAAGATTTTCTCGCTGCTCGTTATCGGCTCCGATGCTCGTCCTGGCGAGAACTTCCAGCGCACCCGAGGCGATGCAATCAGCCTCCTAGTGTGGAATCCAGCCTGGAACAAGGGCATCATCGTGGGTTTCCCCCGTGATTCTTACGTGGCAATTCCCGGGAAGGGGAATGGAAAAATCACCTCGGCCCTGGCGCTCGGCGGACCGGATTTGCTTCTGAAAACCGTCAACTCAATCTCACGCCTCAACACCCAAAACTACGTAGTTACCGGCTTCGCTGGTTTTACCAAAATGGTGAATGACATCGGCGGAGTAAACGTGCTTGTTGACCCGGCAATGAACGACAAGGTTTCGGGAGCATTGTTCGCCAAGGGCTGGTTCGCCATGAACGGAAACGCCGCGTTGGCGTTCAACCGCAATCGAAAAACTGTCGCTGGCGGAGACTTTGGGCGAGCCCTTAATCACGGCCGCTTTTTGGTTTACACCCTCGCCAAGCTCCGCGAGGAAGTAACCGACGTGAATGGGCTCATCAAGTGGATCAAGTCAATGCAGGCAAACGCCGCGACGAACCTTAAAACCGGTGATCTCCTGGTCCTGGCACAAATGGCTCGCAGTATTGACCCGAACAACATGCAGAACATTGTTTTGCAGGGCAAGAACATCAAGGTGAAGAGCGGCAAACTTACCGAGGATGCGGTGCTGCTCAATCCTTCGTACTTTGGTTTCTTTACCGATGTTGGACGTGACGGCGTAAACGACGGAAGGTAAGCACACATAGCGCCGACCGGTTCGTTGCATTTTCGGATGATCGGTATATCGGCCGGTTTTTGGCTCTCAGCAACCGGCAAGTGAAAACCCTGTGGAGTACAGCAACGGGCACCTTTTCGGGTGCCCGTTTCTGCTTGCCGTCGATTCGTTCGGGCTGAAATTTGAACCACCTACGCAAACGTAGGACAGGTGCCGAACCTAGAGGTGAGCCATCAGGCGCCGTAGTAGCGAAACAACAGCTCAGCAACACAACTTGGTTTAGCCGCACCCTCAACCTCGAAGGTTGCCTCAATGGTTACCTGCTTACCGCCAGTAACATCTTCAACCCCGAGCAGCTTCGCGCCGAGGCGAACATTCGAGCCAACCGGAACTGGCGAAGGAAACCGCACCTTGTTCGCGCCGTAGTTCACACCCATAGCCACGCCATCAACGCGCAAAACACCGGCAAGCAAAACCGGTGCCAATGACAAGGTGAGATAGCCGTGCGCGATTGGTCCGCCAAACGGGCCGGCCTTGGCACGTTCAACATCGATGTGGATCCACTGGTGGTCACCAGTTGCATCGGCGAAGATGTTCACCTGCTCTTGCGTTACCTGGTGGTACTCGGAGTAGCCGAGGTGTTCGCCGATGTGGTCGCTGAGGGAGGAAAATTGCAAAGTTGTCATAGGAGAACCCTACGACCCAAACGGTCGATTCCGCCAAAAGCCCAAAATCAATCCGCGTTTGGAACTGATTCGGTGACCGCGGTTGAAGGCTTCGGTGAGAGGTTCAGCGCCCGAGAACGCAACTGGCCACAAGCTGCGTTAATGCCGGTCCCACGATTACGCCGAATTGTTGCGTTCACCCCAAAATCCTGCAGCTGATCTCGAAACGCCCGAACGCCAGCGGCCGAAGTCCCAACCGTCGGGTAACCCGGTGTTGGGTTCAGTGGAATCAGATTCACGTGGGCCTTGAGCGGGCGGGCATAGGCGGCAAGCTGACGAGCATCAGCCATGGTGTCGTTTACATCGGCAATCAGTGCCCATTCGAATGACAAGCGTCGGCCTGTGGCATCAACGTACGCGCCGCACGCCTCGGCTAGATCGCCCAGCGGGTACTGGCGATTAATGGGTACGAGTGAGTCACGCTTCTTGTCCTCGGCAGCGTGGAGCGAAACGGCCAGATTTACCGGGAGCGTCTCTTGCGTTAGCCGTTTGATGCCCGGAATGATGCCTACCGTTGAGATCGTGAGGTGACGAGCGGACATGCCAAGGTCGTGGTGAAGAACTTCTACCGCACGCCACACAGCGTCATAGTTGGCCATAGGTTCGCCCATGCCCATAAACACCACATTTGACAGCCGACGACCATCTTCAGTGCTGCGTCGGCGTGCCCGGATTACCTGTTCGATGATCTCGCCTGCGGTGAGTTGGCGCTCGAACCCAGCCTGCCCCGTCGCACAAAAACCACAAGCCATCGCACAACCAGCCTGCGAAGAAATGCAAACGGTTGAGCGTTCCTGGTAATGCATGAGCACCGTTTCGATGGCAGCTCCATCGATCAGATTCCACAGCCATTTGATCGTCTCTCCGTGCTCGCTGCGTTTCTCAAGCTCAGTATCGAGCGCCATGTCAAAGGTGGGTTCCGCCGCCAGCTTTGCTCGAAGAGCCTTGGGGAGCGAGGTGATCTCATCAATGTCCTTGGCCTGCTCGTACAGACCTTCCCAAATTTGCTTCACCCGGTAGGCAGGTTCATTGCCAACGAGCGCAGCGACGTCATCAGGTCGAAGGTCATAACGGCGCGGGCCGGGCATGGTGCGGCGCGGACGACTAGCGATCTTTACGTAAACCGCGCTTTTCTCCACGTTTTCACCATTAGAACCCAAGGTACGAGTTGAATTGCTAAGGCTGGGGTTCGAAGACACGACAACAAGGTTACGCTGGGAACCGTGAAGTTCTTGGCGGTAATCGTTCTTGCGTCGCTTGTCATCATTGCTTTGGCTTTCGTCAATAGAAACGATACGTAAACATTGACCGCTGAGCTCGAACGGTTGCTTGGAACGAATAGGTGTGAATCCGCGGGACAACTGGTTGGAAAACGCACTTGCGGCCGTTCAAAAGGGAGTTTCTCTGATGAAGTCAGCAGGTCATGAAATCCTGCCAGTACGCTTGATCCGATGGGAACTGTGCCTTCACAACTCGTTGAACCGTGGAGACGGTTACGCAACAATTCGTTTTTGAGGGCGTTCATTCGTCACGATTCCGTACAGAGAGTGCGGCGCCACAGGATCGTTGAATCTCTGCGAGCTCGTTTGGGTTACGCCTCGTGGGATTACCCTGCGGACTACATCGGATCGAAGAGTCTCACTCTGCGATCACAAGCCCAGGTTCGTGGGGGTGACTTTGCATCACCCGAGGTTGCACAGCTGGCATGGTTGGATCGACCCGACTGGCGTGATGCTGTTGCGAAGCTTTCGGATCCAGTTCGCAAAGCTGCCGCTGAATCTTTCGCTCGTGATGGATTTTTTGTTGCCGAAGGACTTCTCGATCACTCCACGGTCGATGAAGCGTTTGGCGCTTTCGTTCAAGGTCGAACTGATGGAGTCGTTTCTGGCGAAGGGGCTGATCGACGAATTCTTAACCCGCACCACCACATACCAACCCTCGACTCCCTGTTTATTTCCAATCCACGCATCCTGGAATGGTTGGAGTTCTTTTTTGGTCGGCGCCCGGTGACCCACCAAAGCACAGCGGGTGAATACGGCACCGAAATTCCAGCACACACCGACGCAATTCACGTGAGCTCATACCCAACGGGTTTTGTTATTGGTGCTTGGATCGCGTGCGAGGACATTCGTTTAGAGAGTGGGCCAATTGTGTATTACCCCGGCTCGCATCGATTGCCCTACATTCTGAGCGGGGATGTGGGGATAGCTGAGGTAGAGCGAGAGCGCTGCTACGAGCAGTACAACGAGCGATACTTTCCGAAAATGCGTCAGGTGCTCCTCGACTCCGAAATTACCGGCACGCCTTTTCTCGCGAAAAAAGGTGACGTGGTGTTTTGGCACCACAACATGATGCACAGCGGAGCCCCAATAACTGACCCGGATGCAACTCGCAAAGCGGTTGTGTGTCATTACTACGCTGAAGGCGCGCTCCGTTTTCATGATCTCACCGGTAGCAGATCTGCGGTTTGGCACCTACCCAAGCAACACTGAGCCTTAACCAAATGAGTAAACCAAGAACTCCCAAGGGACGAGCCGCAGCGATTTACGGGCTGCTCATCGAGGACTATCCCGAAGCGCTGTGCGAGCTTGATCACACCAACCCGTTTGAACTGCTCGTGGCCACCATCCTTTCAGCACAGTGCACCGATGCCCGGGTAAATTTGGTTACGCCCGCGCTGTTTGCCAAGTACCCAACTCCCTCAGATCTTGCGGGAGCGAATCGTGATGAACTCGAGGAAGTGATCCGGACCACCGGGTTCTTCCACAACAAGGCCACCTCGTTGCTGGGGATGGCGGCGAAACTGGTAGCGAATCACAACTCCGAAGTGCCGGGTGAAATGGTCGAGTTGGTTGCATTGCCCGGAGTCGGTCGCAAGACGGCCAATGTCGTGCGTTCGGTTGCACTTGGGTTACCTGGGCTTCCAGCCGACACGCATGTCGGCCGACTGGTTCGGCGCCTTGGATTAACCACCGAAGAAGATCCGGTCAAGGTTGAGCACGCCATCGGCGCGCTGTTGGCGCCGAAGGACTGGGGCGGTTTTTCGTTGCGGATTATTCTGCACGGCCGACGGGTTTGTGCCGCTCGCAAGCCGGCATGTGGATCTTGTTCCCTCGCCCATCTTTGCCCAAGCGTTGGCACCGTTTAGGTTTGTTTCGCTCGGGATTTCCGATCGATGTATCGATCAACTCGGATGGATGTTGAAGTCGCGGTTTGATTCCGCATACTTGGAGTGAAGTTCGTAGCAGGCAAGAAACTTTTTTGGATCTCAACGTCGAATTTGGGCAAAGTTGAGCAACTTGGGGGATTTGCTTCTGATAATGTCGGAATCGCTGGTCGGGTCCCGCCACCTGGCCAGCACCGCGGTTGACGAGTCCCGCCACTTGTCCCGCCGCCAACGGCGCCCTATGGGCGTCGTTGTGCGCGTCTGCGCCCGATTTCATCTGCCGCCAATGCATGGCCACCCATTCGCGATTCTGTTCGCCGGAGCCCTATGCCCGCATGCGCTCGACCATCTTGGCCAGACGTCGTTGCGCATTGCGTAGACCCGCCTCAATCGCCATCAGTTCAGAAGACTCTTGCTCTCGGCCCTCAACGGAACGGATATCGCGAGCAATGTTATCGATTCGATTCGTCGTGTCTTGGAGCGACTGCAACAGCGCGGCAAGTTCGGCCTTGGTGGTGATCACCCCACGATTGTCTCGCACTTCTGTGCCTAGGAATATCCCTGGAAAGGGGAAGAGGAGGCTCTTTGCGTTCTGCGCACACGCACTAACGTAGAAGCTCTCAAGTCAGCGAAATGGTCACCCTCGGCACGGTCCGCCGGCTGATGGTGAGGTTGCGCTCCCGCCCGTGATTGGATCCACCATGCCCCGCACAGCCACCCGGTCTCGGGCCACTAAAGAAACCGCCATAACGGTCACGGTAGATCTTGACGGTTCGGGAACGGTGGATATTTCTACAGGCATCCCGTTTTTCGACCACATGCTGAGCCAATTGGGAAAGCACAGCGGGGTTGATCTCACCGTACACTGCGACGGCGATCTTGAAATTGACACGCACCACACCATTGAAGATGTCGGTATTGCAATCGGTGAAGCATGGCGGGACGCGCTGGGCGACAAAGCGGGAGTCCGACGATTTGCTTCCAATGCCGTACCACTCGATGAAGCGATGTTGGAGATCGCCCTTGATCTGTCCGGCCGGCCCTTTTTGGTTTACGAGGTTGATCCCTCCGGCGGAACCGGGCAAACCTTCCTTTTGGGTGAACCAGGCTTTGACCCACAACTTGCCGAAGAATTTTGGCGTGCTTTTGTGATGGCCTCAATGATGACCATGCACATTCGTATGCGCGCTGGTAAAAACACTCACCATATTTTGGAAGCCAGCTTCAAGGGAGTTGCTCGGGCTTTGCGAGATGCCATTCGAGTTGAAGGACCCCTCGTTGTGCCCTCAACCAAAGGCACTCTGTAAGCATGTCAAGGTTCCTTGCGCGGAGGTCTCAGGATGCTCTGAATTGCTTCGTGATTTCATCATGACCAGGGCTCCGCGTATTGCGGTACTTGACTACGGAATAGGGAACCTTCCTTCGGTTCGCAAGTCCCTTGAACGAAGCGGTGCCGAAGCGTTTGTCACCAACGACGTGGCGGAAATTGCCGCAGCTGATTCAGTGATTCTCCCCGGCGTAGGGGCTATGGGGCGTTGCATGGAAGCGCTCGATTCTTACGGGTTGCGAAATGCTGTGCTTGACACGATTGCCTCCGGCCGCCCATTTTTGGGTATCTGTGTGGGCATGCAAATGCTCCACGCCGGGAGCGAAGAATTCGGTGGCGTTGAGGGACTTGGATACTTTTCCGGAACCGTGGTTCTCCTGCCTGACACCGTGAAACGTCCACAGATGCAATGGAACGTGGTGCGTTCGCTGCGACCCAACATTTTGCTCGAAGGGCTCAATCAGTCATGGATGTACTTCGTGCATTCCTTCGCCCCAGAGCCTCACCCCGATGTGGTTGGCGTTTGCGATTACGGGACCGAAATCTCTTGCGTTGTGGAACGAGGCAACGTTATGGGCACACAGTTTCACCCGGAAAAGTCATCGGCCTCGGGAATGGCACTGTTGGCGAATTTCACTGGCGTAACCATACGATCGATGGCCACACGAGCCAGCCACGAAACAGAAAATGATAGGTATGCAAACTAATTTCCCGGAGATGTACCCCGCAATAGATGTCCGTGGCGGAAAGTGTGTGCGCCTGCAACAGGGGGACTACGACCGTGAAACCACCTACGGGGAAGACCCAGTTGCGGTTGCCGTATCGTTTGCGCAAGCTGGCGCCCGATGGATTCATACGGTGGATCTCGATGCGGCTCGTAGTGGTGATGGTGTTAATCGTTCGGTCATTGCGGCGATCGCTGCCGCCGTGGCTCCCTATGGCGCGAAGGTGCAAACGGGGGGAGGGGTGCGCAGCCCCGAAGCCGTACGGGATCTTCTGAGCTGTGGAGTTGCTCGGGTGGTAATTGGGACCGCTGCAGTTGAAGACCCGGAATTTGTAGATCGTATGTGTACGGAGTATCCCAAACAAATTGCCGTTGGGTTGGATGCCCGTCGAGCCAGTGACGGAACCTATGAGGTGGCGGTACGAGGTTGGACCGAAGGTAGCGGCGTTGAATTGTTTGGGCTGCTGCAACGATTCGAAGAACGAGGCGTAGCTGCGGTGATCATCACCGAAATTGGACGCGATGGCATGCTGACGGGGCCCGACCGGGACGGCCTGCAGCGAGCGCTCGATTCGAGCACGATCGGCATTATTGCCTCGGGTGGCGTTTCGTCGCTTGATGATGTGATCGCCCTGGGCGCAATGCGAAGTGGCGCGCCTAAACCCGGCCGTTCACTGTTGGGAGTTATTGCGGGCAGAGCCATTTATGAACATCGACTAACGGTGGCTGAAGGGGTTCGTGCCCTGCAATTGGCTGGCGTGACAAGCGATCCAGAACAACAGGAACTCGGCTCATGAGATTGGTCATAGCTCGATGCACCGTGTTTTACGAAGGTCGTCTCGCTGCGACCCTTCCTGAGGCAACCCGCTTGATTATGGTGAAAGCCGATGGGTGTGTTTGTGTGCATTCTGATGGCGGTGCCTACAAACCGTTGAACTGGATGACGGCACCCAATGTGATCACTGAATCACCTGGCGAATGGCAGGTACGAAACCCTAAGGGTGAGACACTGCGCATTGTGCTGCACGAAATTCTGAGCGAAACCGGACACGATTTAGGAATCGATCCGGGCCTCCAAAAGGAAGGCGTCGAGGCCGATCTGCAGGTACTCCTTTCGGAACGAACCGATGCGCTTGCCGCCGGGATGACCCTGATCCGCCGGGAGTATCCAACCGATATTGGTCCGGTAGATCTGTTGTGTCGTGATGCGGATGGGCATACCGTCGCCGTAGAGATCAAGCGCCGGGGCGAGATCGATGGAGTTGAGCAACTTACGAGGTATTTGGATTTCCTCAATCGCGACCCTGCGTTGGCGCCAGTCCGAGGAATGTTCGTTGCCCAAGAGATCAAACTGCAAGCCAAAACTCTGGCAGCCGATCGCAAAATTGCCTGCATTGAAGTGGATTACGACGAGCTTCGAGACCGTCCGTCAAACGTGCTTCGTCTGTTCTGACTCACTGCTAGGACCAAAAACGCTCTGGACACATTTGGCGCTGCTTCTAGCGCACTACCCCTAGGAAATTCGGCGGATTAGGCCGTTGCGATCAGCTACTTGCACTTGCACGGTTGACGAGGATTTCTTGGTTCGGATCGTGCAGGTGATCGTGGTGCCAACGGGTAGGGATTGCACCGCAGGACCGCAGGTAGCTGAGTTATCCCCGGCAGCTGTGGCCATATCCGATGCCCGTACGAGGGGGAAGGTCGATTGAGCGGTGAGGGTGGAACCTAAGCCAATCGCTACGAGGTAGGGAATGCCATTCGTGCCAAATGGCACCAGGCACTGAACGACGAGACCGGGGGTAGCTTTGGTTGGCGCTGAGCACGAAGGATTGCCAACCGTGACCCCGAGCCGAGTTCCGTCGATCAACGCTTGAGCCTTAGCTGCCGCGGCAACCTCTTTCACCGACACAGCATCAGGTTTGCCCTTGAGAACTTCGCTCGTTGTGGTGGGCACCTTGGACTTCGACTTTTTGGCCGCAAGGGACTCGGGAGCACAAACGGCCAACATTGCGACAATCGTCAGTACAAGAACGAAAATTCGTTGGTAAAAACGGGGGAAGGGTGTAGCTCCTTGATGCACCCGTTCATTGTACGGATCAACGGGCCTTGGCTCGTGCGGACTCAGTTGCTCCTTAACGAAGCTAACGAAGCGCTCGCTCGACCGGTTCGTTGCCGGTATGCCGATGGTTCTCGAGGTTCTTGAGGTTCTTCCGTCTGGGTCGTGATCTGATGGCGGTACGGTTGAGGGATGCAGACCGTTCGGGTGATTCCCTGTCTAGATGTTGAGGGAGGACGGGTGGTCAAGGGAGTCAACTTTGTTGGTCTTCGTGACGCCGGCGACCCTGTTGAGCTGGCCTCTCGTTACGACGTTGAAGGCGCCGATGAGATCGTCTTTTTAGATATCACTGCCTCCTCCGATGCTCGGGACACCATCATTGATGTGGTTGCTCGCACTGCTGAGACGGTGTTCATTCCCCTAACCGTCGGCGGTGGTATCCGCTCCGTTAGCGATGCGCGTCGGTTGTTTCGTGCCGGTGCCGACAAAATCAGCGTGAATTCTTCTGCGGTGGCCAATCCCCAATTGGTGAATGAATTGGCGGTGGAGTTTGGCGCGCAAGCAGTTGTGGCTTCAATCGACGCCCGACGTTGGTCTGATGGCCGCGATGGCTATGAGGTCTTCGTGCGAGGCGGGAGAACACCGACGGGTATCGACGCGATTGCTTGGGCCGAAGAACTGGTGAGCCGCGGGGCAGGGGAGATCATGCTCACTTCAATGGATCGTGACGGTACCCGCGACGGCTTCGAGCTGGTCCTGACCCGGGCCGTAGTTGATGCGGTAGGTGTTCCCGTCATTGCCTCAGGGGGCGTAGGTAAGCTCGATCACCTTGTTGACGGGGCGCTGATTGGTGGGGCCGATGCGGTTCTTGCTGCAAGCATTTTTCATTTTGGTGAGTTCACCGTCGCTCAGGCCAAAGCACATCTGGCCGCAGCGGGTGTGAGCGTGCGCCCAGTGACGTAGCCGATCTTTGCGGGGCGTTGCCGCGATTGACCGCGATTGACGATGTCCAACTTCTACTTGGAGTGCTTGCGCTGATTGGGAAGTAACCTTTACGGCCGTGCCTGACGATAAGAAGCTCGCGATAACCATGCTCGCCGATCGGGTTTTGGTGCAGATTCCCGCGGCCGAAGGCGAACGGCTTTCCAAGAGTGGCCTCCTCATTCCCGCTACCGCACAAGTTTCGCGGCGCCTGACGTGGGCCACCGTGGTTTCTGTGGGTCCCAGCGTTCGGCTGATCCAAATCGGGGATCGGGTGTTGTTCAATCCCGAAGATCGCTACGAGGTCGAGGTCAGCGGTGAGGACTATCTCCTGCTCCGCGAACGAGATATTCACGGAGTAGCCGCCGATCGTATCGACGGCGGAACCGGCCTTTACCTGTAGCCCCGTATCCGATAGAAGAGCGCTTGGTGGTGCTTTTTGGTCGGCTTCACGGTCCGCACAGGGACGCGCCAAGTTGCGGCGGCGATCATGGAACCTTGCTCAAATTGTTCACCACAGTAAACGTTTGCCTCCCGTAGTGGGCAAGCTTCTGTTCAACAATTGACGGTTTGATCACCACGGTGACGCGTAGGCTCAAGGGTATGCCAGTTGCTCAGCCGATTGCCCTTGCGCCCGCACAACTTGACTCGGTGCGGTTCAATGAACATGGTTTGGTCGCGGCCATCGTGCAGGACGAAGCAAATGGCCAGGTGCTCATGATGGCCTGGATGAACGCAGAAACTCTGGCCCAATCGTTGTCTGAGGGTCGAACCGTTTTTTGGTCGCGTTCCCGGTCAGAAGTATGGCGAAAAGGTGACACTTCGGGCGACCGACAGTTCATTCGCAGCGCCCACTATGACTGCGACGGTGACACCCTGCTGTTTGTGGTTGAGCAAGAGGGCAAAGGCGCTTGCCACACTGGGGAACGCACCTGCTTTTACCGAGCGTTCGGCGCGGTTGCAGATGCGCTAGCCGATAATGGTGGGGGAACGGCGGGCGGCGGAACGGCCAATTCTTCGCCTGTGGTGGCGCCCAGTTGGTGGCAGGAAAATTTGGCAAAGACAAGAGCCGATGGAAGCGTCGAATCGAACGGAGCGAAACCGTGAGTGACCAATCGTTCGCCTCAGCCCCCGGATCGTTGCAGCCCTCACTCGGAGAGTTCCTGAACCTGGCCGCGAAGTATCCCGTCGTACCGGTTTGGCGCGAAATGATGGGTGACCTAGAAACACCGGTTGCCGCTTTCGCTAAATTAGTCGGGGAAGGTTCGGGGTTTCTCCTTGAATCGGTGGAGCACGGCGGACAGTGGGGTCGTTTCTCCTTCGTTGGTCGTGATCCTTCCGCCGTATTGGTGGCTAAGCGAGATTCCACCGGAAAGGCCTCACTCACCGCAACGGGAGTGTTACCCGAAGGTATTCGTTTGGAGGAGGGGGTTTTGACCGCGCTGGACGATATTCTGCGCGCGTATGATGCCCCGCAGCACCCTGATCTTCCACCCCTCACCGGTGGGGTGGTTGGCTACCTCGGCTATGACATCATCCGGGAAGTTGAACGGCTGCCAAACATCAACCCCGACGACACCGCATTTCCCGATTCGGTGCTCAACGTGGTCGGCTCCGTCGCAGCGTTTGATCACTGGCGACATCGGGTCTACCTGATCGAAAACGTACTCACCACCGCCGACGAAACAAGCAATACGCGCGCATACCAACTCGCCGAAGGCAAGATTGCGGCAATGGCGAACGACCTGGGAAAGCCCTTGCCGTACACGATGTCGGTTCCGCCGGATTCGAACGATCCGCTTCCCAGCACCACCCGGTCCATGAGTGCCGAGCAGTACCAAAGCGCGGTGCGGATTGCCAAGGAACACATTCTTGATGGCGACATCTTCCAAGTGGTGTTGGCGCAGCGGTTTGATTTTGACCTCGAAGCCGATCCCTACGATGTGTACCGAGTGTTGCGGCTAGTGAATCCCAGCCCGTACATGTACCTCATCCGAACGCCAGAAGTAACCGTGATTGGCTCGTCGCCAGAACCCATGGTGCAGCTCCTTGATGGCAAAGTGATTTCGCGGCCTATTGCTGGCACCCGCCGACGAGGGAAAACCGAAGCCGAGGATCGTCGGTTGGCCGGTGAGCTAAAAGAACATCCAAAAGAAGTTGCCGAACACATCATGCTGGTGGATTTGGCCCGGAACGACGTGGGTCGTGTGGTGGAGTTCGGCACCTGCAAGGTCGAGGAGCTGATGACGCTTGAGTACTACAGCCACGTGATGCATCTCACCTCGCAGGTGACGGGAACGCTCAAGCCAGGTCTTGGGCCAATCGATGTTTTGAAGGCAACATTTCCTGCAGGCACGGTTTCGGGGGCACCAAAAGTGCGGGCCATGGAAATCATTGATGCCCTTGAACCAACTCGGCGCGGACCCTATGCCGGCGTGGTTGGGTACCTCGATTTTGCCGGAAACCTCGACACGGCCATCGCTATTCGCACCATGTGGGTGGCGCCCGACGGACGGGCCTCGGTGCAAGCCGGTGCCGGTGTGGTTGCGGACTCTGATCCGGTGGCTGAAGACGAAGAGTGTCAGTTCAAAGCCGCTGCGTTGCTGGCCGCGGTTCCCGCAGCACGCCGAATGCGGGCCGCTCGAACAAAGGCCAACTCATGATCTCGACCCCTTGGCAAGACCTGGCCGAAGGCCGCGCATCGGTGCCGGTTGCGGTTGATCGCATCGATGCCATCGGCCCCGATACCGTCAAGTTTCTTCACAGCCTTGTTTCCC
>JAYSVF010000386.1:0-14822 GCA_043718695.1 Acidimicrobiia bacterium
GCCCAGTAGCGGTCATCCAAGGGTTCGCCGCAATCAAACCCTGCAGCGCTTTCACGGTTACCGCGAGCACCACGCCATCGTTGCCCGTCGGCTCCGGCAGTTTGGTGACGGGTGAGTTGAGGTGGATCGTGACGCCCAGGGATTGCAGATACCGGGTCATGGGTGTCCACACGGCATCGCCGAAGGATTCATCGAGCACATCGAACAAGATGCCTTCGGCTGAACCGCAGAAGTAGAGGTGAAACATCATCAGCATCTCAGCGGCCGACATTTGTTCTTGAGGATTGAAAAACGAATGCGCGAACACTTCGAACAGCATTCGACGGGCTTCTTGTGGGAACTTCACCGAATACAGATAAGCCGCTGCGCTCATCGAATCCATGCGCGCGTAGGTGTCATCACCGTCGTAGGCCAACATTTCCGCAGCGGCATCACCATCTATTGCAGCCAGATCACGCAAACCCAATGTTGGTGTGCGCTTTACCAGAGCCAACAGATTGAACGGGGGTTTCTTCGGCAAACCGGTAAACGATTCAAACGAACCGTTGGGGCCGAACAGCGGATAGTCATCGCACGGTTTGAGAAAGCGTAACGTTGGATCGACCCGGCGGAGCAGATTTCGGGCGTTGTAGTACTGACGAAAAAAGGCGTGGAATCCGCGTTCCATTTGGATAGGTTCACCCGTGGCGAGATGATCGCTCCATGAAGCCAAACGTCCGCCAAGAACCGGGCTGGCTTCATGCAGCGTTACCGAAACGCCCCGCTCAGCCAGAGAAACCGCAGCGGCCACTCCGGCAAGCCCACCACCAACAACGGTTACATGCCGAGCTTGGGCAGTCGTCAATCGAGCTGGCTGCCCTGCAGAAGCCGGTCGCGAAACAAGATGGGCCTTGCGATCATGGGCGCCAATTGGCCCCACGGATTTCCGTCGACGAGCGGAAAGATTCACGCGGCGCGCCTTGGTGAAGCGCTCTGTATGAGAGGCGGAAATACTGGATTCCACTCCAAACGCAACGTGAACTGCGGCGCCCGAACTTTTCGAAATCTCGTAACAGTGTCGGCCAAACTCAGGAAACCTTGGTCCCTCATCCAGCCGCTCCCGTAAAGGCGACGGCGTCACTATTGGCAACTGCGCCCCCTTCGTGAACCAGGCCTTCAGCCGCATCTGGCTCCTTGGCGAGGAAACTATGCACGATGTCCTTTTGCCAACCGTCCATTGGTTCAGTATGCACACTGACAAAACCATTGGAACGCAGACGATCTTCGAAAGCGCGCTTCCCATCAAAGTCCATTACGGATCGCCACAGATAGCGGTAGATCCGGGTATGACGCGAAGTAATAAGTCCACTTGGAATAATGATGCCCCAAGCGACCGTGGTCCAGGTGCCTTTGGATCGGGGTGAATCGGCAACCGAGTATTCGTGGAAACAAATCGGTGCGCCGGGTTTCAGCACCGAATGCAGAACCGCCAAACATGCATCGGGATCGGGCATATTGCGAATGCCGTACGCCATCAGCACGCCGTCAAACTTCGCATCGGATCCATCAGGCTCGGTGCCTAGCTCAGCGTTCAGGGCAGCACGGGGGTCCATGGCGTCGCCCAAAACGAAACGCACCCCAGCGGCCTTCATTTCCGGCTTGCTGCGAGCTAAATCCAACATGCCACTCGATGCATCAAGGCCGACGATTGTGGCTTTCGGAAACGCCTTGAGTAACGCCTCTGTAGAAAGCCCCGTGCCGCAACACAAATCCAGTAACCGCAAACCTTCGCCTTCGTTGGGCAAATCCAACCGGGAGGCACTCACGCCGAGATGATCAAGATACCCGGGGTTTCGAGTCACCAACGTGTCATAGGTTCCCGCCACGATGTTGAAATCCGAAGGTACTTCGCGTTTGCGGGTCGTCAACGATTTCGCGTCCTTCAAAACCGAAGAGCCTGAACCTGAACCATCAGACGAGGCAATACCCGTTGAGCCCATTGAGCCCGCGCTGGACCCCTTTGAGCCCGCAGTGGACGAACCGGACGAACCAGACGAGCCCGACGAACCAGGCTTTCGCGCGTCAACAAGATCCTTTGCACGTTGTTGTCCCAGCTTCGCCGTTTTCGTGGCACCGGAAACCACTACGGAGGAAACCGATTTCGCCCCAGACAAACCAGCTCGGGCAAGTTTCGTTACCGTTTCGAGAAGTGCGGCGGGAACAACAGGTTTTTTAGAATCAGTCATGGCTTAGCCAGGCTACAAGCGGGCTGTGCTTTAGCCCACCTTGTAGCAGCGGCAAGCACCGGATCCTCAGGAGTACCGAAGAACGACCAATCCATGGCCACTGGTTCATCAGGTAACAGGGGGCCGATATAGGTGCGTCCGGTGCGATCAATGTCGAGCGTGTTGGTCACGGCAAGAAACGAACCATCGGGAAACGAACGGCCCACATTGCCCGAAGGAACACCAAAGGTAGGGTCACCAAACGTACGAACGCCTGGACGACCAGCAAAACCAACCATGGCCAACTCCCCCGCACTTGCCGTTGCCGACGAGGTGAGGATGGCAATGGGCCCATTGGGTTGGGAGAGCGGAGGAATGCCGCCGGAGGCGGGGACAGCAAAAAGGCCGTTCACGCGAAGCGCGCCATTGAACGTTGAGAACCGGTTGATGTTTCCGTCTATATCAACCGTTCCACCGAGCTCGGCATTGCCGTACAACGCCGAAATAGCGGCCAACATCGAATACGGGTATCCACCGGTGTTCCGTCGTAGATCGAGCACCCAGCCGCATCTTGCACCGGCGGCGTCAACGTCACGAATACCTCGTTGACCGGTTTGGGTAAACAACACCTCATCGGCTTTGCTTCCCGTTGAACCGGGCAGATCGATATAGCCAAGCCGATCATCGAGCGCCTTAACCGTCGGAAGTTGCGAAGTTTTGACTTCGCCTCTGGTAACCGTGATGGTCACGGGAGTTGCTTCACCAGCATGCTGAACGGTGAACGTTGCGGTATCGCCAATCGTCGTCAAGCGCATGGTGCGCGAATACGGCTCACCGTTCACTGCGATGAGACGATCCCGGTCGCGTATTCCCGCATTCAGCGCTGGAGAGCCGGGCAGCGGAAACATCACTTGATCGATCACCTGGAATCCAAAACTCTTCCCAGTGCCGCTCAGCAAAACCTTGGCTAAAGCAGGAGTGTACAAAAAACTGTGATTGTCACCGAGCGCTTCGAGATAGAGCTGCAACGACGGATAGGTGTCGGCGATTGTTGCGGCATTAGCCGTCGCCAATTCGACTCTAGCTCGCAAGTTCGCCATATCTACCTGTCGACGACGCACGCTGTACTGCTCCGTCCATCCAACCACCACGTAGACGTATTCAGCAGGAGTGAGATCGGCGGGAAGTTCAGATCCAGGGTCAAACTTACGAATATTCGGAAGGATCGCCGGTGCTGCGCCGGGAACCAGAGCCGGCAATGTCGGGCGGGTGACGGCAACGGTCGTGGAAGTGGATGACGTCGTAGTTGCGGCTTGCGATACCGGAGGTGCGGAGACCAACGAAGTGGGGACAGTTGTAGTCGAAACGGTGACGGTCGTATCGGGAGGAACTTGGGGCAAGACACTCGTTGCGGGCGCCGCGGAAGTTGTCGCAGTGGAAACAACCCGAACTACGCGGACGATAACTTTCTTCTTTTTGGCCACAGACTTCGGGGTCTTAGAAGTCCTCGAAGACGTCGCGCTTTTGAGCACGACCTTTTTCACCGCTTTGGGCTCTGGGGCTTTGACCTGAACGGCAACAACCTCGACAACCGCCACAGACTTGGCGTAAGCAACCGTCGTGACCGAGGTGGGAATCGAAACAGCGAAAACGGTGAGTGCTACAAAAACTGGCAATCGGCCAGCTAGACGCCGTAAGGGAATCTTCACGCCCCCAGTACAGCAGGCCTCGCCAACCAACCCGAACCACAAACCAACTTGCGGCTTGCTTTCCGATCAAATTGCGTGAACGAGGCCGAAACTCTCAGGATTTGAAACTGAACAACAGAATTCATCTCCGAAAGCGCTTACACGATTGCCCACCCCCTCAGAGCTGGCTAACGTTCACGTTCAACACGGCCTGTCACGAACACCACTCGACTTCCCAGTCGTTCGCAGCAGGTCAATTAACACCACCCAAAACTCGGAGGAAACCTTGAAGAAGACCACTTTGGCTATAACCGGCTTGTTGGCCGTTGGCGCACTACTCGTGCCCATTAGCGCCGCACAAGCACAAGAGAAGAAAACGGTTGGCCTGCTGTTTGACATCACCGGCCGTGGCGACAAGTCATTTAATGACTCAGCAGCTGCTGGTCTAGACAAGGCCACCAAGGAACTCGGCATCGCCCCAACCGAATCCGCACCAACCGGCGACGCCGACCGACCAGAGCGCGTCAAGGCCCTTACCGATGCCAAGAACGGCCTCATCATCTGCGTTGGCTTCCTCTGGAACAAGGATTGCACCGCATCAGCCAAGGCCAACCCAACCACCAGCTACGCCATCATCGACGATGTCATGGACGTTCCCAACGCTGCTGGACTCGTTTTCGCCGCTGAGCAGGGTTCCTACCTTGTCGGTGTCGCTGCCGCTCAGGCTTCAAAGTCAAACAAGATTGGTTTCGTTGGCGGCGTGTCGATCGACTTGATCAAGGCATTCGAAGCTGGCTACACCGCTGGTGTGAAGTCAATCAAGCCAAAAGCAACCGTTGTTATCAAGTACGTATCTGATCCACCAGACTTCGGTGGCTTCAACGATGCTGCCAAGGCTCAGGCCATCACCAAGGCCATGCTTGGCCAGGGTGTAGACGTCATTTACGCAGCGGCCGGAACCTCTGGCCTTGGCGTATTCAGTGGTCTCAAGGCGTCGGGCAAGAAGCCTGGCAAGGTTTGGGGCATTGGTGTAGACGCCGATCAGTACAACACCGTTTCGATTGCTGGCGGACGTGATTACATCCTCACCTCGATGCTCAAGCGTGTAGACGTTGCCACTTTCGAAGCCATCAAGGCGTACAACGCAGGCACCCCACTTACCGGCTTGAAGAACTTTGACGTCAAGCAGGGTGGCGTTGGCTACTCAACCACCAACAAGAAGGCCATGGCTCCTTACGTAAAGAAGATCGAAGCCGCTAAGGCCGCCATCATCTCCGGCAAGGTAGTAGTTCCAACCAAGCCATAAACCTTTGCGGTGCTTGTGCACTGCAATTCGCAATTTGCAATTTGAACGGGCCGGGTCTACCAAGACCCGGCCCGTTTGTTTTGACCGCTCGATTTACTGGATTGACCAGCCGTCGTTTGGTGAGATCTGTTGGTTCGTGTGCTAGCAAGGCAGACGTGTCATTCACCACACTCACCCTCGCTGGATCGCTCATACTGGAGTCCTTCCTATGAGCGACACCTCAACCTCACAACCTCTCGCCATTGAGTTACGAGACATTGTCAAACGGTTCCCTGGGGTGGTGGCCAACGACGGAGTGAACCTCTCGGTTGAGCACGCCACGATTCATGCCATCGTCGGCGAGAACGGTGCCGGCAAATCCACGCTCATGAAAACCCTCTACGGCGCGCATCTTCCCGATGAAGGCACCGTGAAAGTCAACGGGGTGTTGCAGCATTTCAAATCGCCTCGTGACGCCATTGCCGTGGGGATTGGCATGGTGTTCCAGCACTTCATGTTGGCGGAGAACTTCACCGTTTGGGAGAACATCGTGCTGGGCGACGAGCCTGGTTCCAAGTTCCGCCTAGCCCGCAACGATGCCCGCCAACGCATTCGGGATCTCGCCACGCAGTACGGCCTCGATGTTGATCCTGATGCTCTTGTCGGTGACCTGGGCGTCGGCGAGCGTCAACGAGTGGAGATCCTCAAGGTTCTGTATCGCGGCGCCAAAATCATTATTCTCGACGAGCCAACCGCGGTGCTCGTGCCCCAAGAAGTGCAGGAGCTGTTCCATTCGCTTCGGGTTCTTGTAGCGGGCGGGGCAACGGTGATGTTCATCTCCCACAAGCTCGATGAAGTGCTCTCGGTTGCCGATGCCATCACGGTGATTCGTGCCGGGAAAACCGTGGCCGAAGTTCCCGATCCTTCCGTGGTGACCGCACGCGATTTGGCCGAAATGATGGTGGGTTCCGAGCTGCCAAAACCCGATACCACCGTCTCCACCGTCACCGATTCGGTGGTGCTGAGCGTCGAAGGGCTGACGGTGTTGAAAGACTCGCGGGCCGTAATCGACAACGTTTCTATCCGTGTCCACCGGGGCGAGGTGGTGGGTATCGCGGGGGTCGAAGGGAACGGTCAATCCGAGCTACTCGAAGCCGTGATGGGATTACGTTCACCCTCAGCAGGAGTCATCACCTTTGACGGGAATGACATCACCGCAACTTCCACTCGCTCGCGCCGTGAGGCTGGCCTTGGCTACATCCCTGAGGATCGTCAGCACGACGGGCTCCTCCTTTCGGCGCCGCTCTGGGAAAACGTGGTGCTGGGCCATCAAACGAAATCCCCGGTTTCCGACGGCACCTGGATTTCCAAGGCAGGTGCACTCGAACGTACCAACGAGATCATCAAACGCTTCGACGTGCGAACCCCCGGGCCTGATGTTGCCGCATTCGCTCTCTCGGGTGGTAACCAACAAAAACTCATCGTTGGCCGCGAAATGATGGCCGAACCAAAGGTATTGATTGCCGCCCATCCAACCCGCGGTATCGACGTTGGAGCCCAAGCTTCGGTGTGGGACATCTTGCGTGATGCCAGGGCGGAGGGCTTGGGCGTGCTGCTCGTTTCTGCCGACCTTGAAGAGTTGATCGGCCTCAGCGACACCCTGCTAGTAATGCTACGTGGACGTATCGTTGCCCAACTTGATCCCATGCACGTAACCCCCGCCGATCTTGGCGCATATATGACCGGCGCTCGCGTCGCCGAAGGAGTGGCAGCATGAAACGCTTTGTTGGAATATTGAGACAGCAGTTCGGGCCCGCAGCGTTCGCCTTCACAGTTGCAATTGCAATCGCGTCGCTCGCGCTAGTTATCAGTGGACACAGCCCTCTGCGCGCTTACGGAGCGATGTGGGAAAATATCAACGGCACCTCTGGAGTTGTGACGATTATCAACGAGATGGCTCCGCTGTACGTGGCCGCTTGCGCTCTGGCTCTTGGTTTCAAGATGAATCTCTTTAATATTGGGGCAAACGGCCAGTTCATCTTTGGAGCGCTAATTGCCGCCGCGGCGGGAGCGGAAGTATCCCTCCCGGCTCCGCTAATGGTGCTCTTCATTTTCCTCGTGGCCGCTCTATGCGGGGCATTCGTTGCGGGTATTGCTGGAGTGCTGAAAGTAACTCGGGGAGTAAATGAGGTCGTTGGCACGATTATGTTGAACGGTATCTTTGGTGGGATCGGAGGTTATCTTTTGCGTGGGTATTTTCGCGAAGAAGGCGATCAAGCCGCCCACACAAAAACTCTCCTGAGCTCGGCGAGGCTTCCTAATCTTGATCGAGTACTGGCAGCCGTGGGATTTCACATTCCGAAGGGAACACCACTCTTTAGCTTTCCGATTTATGCGTTGATCGTTGGAATTTCCTTCTATACCTTGATCTATCGAACCCGATTTGGCTTTGATCTACGAGCATCTGGCATCAATCCAAATGCTGCTCGATCTTCCGGTGTGTCGCCAAAGCGGATGATCGTGATCACGATGCTGATGTCTGGCGCGCTAGCAGGGACAAGCGGTATGAGCACCCTCCTACAAAAGCAGTTTGAGTACGGTGACCGATTTCCGACACAAGTCGGTTTCGTCGCGATTGGCATCGCTCTACTTGGACAAAACCATCCAGTCGGAATCGCATTTGCAGCGACGGTGTGGGCGGCTATTGAGCATGGAGCTCGCGGGTTACCGAACGTTAGGGTTCCTTCGGAAATTGGTACGACATTGCAAGGTTCGTTTCTTTTCGTTGCCGTCATCGTTTACTCGGTTACACAACGCTCGGCGCAAGCCAAAGCGATTGAGGCCGCCTCCAAACGCATGTCTGCTGGCTCCGGCACTTCGGGTGTCTCGGGCGGTTCTGGGACTTCACTAGCGACAGGAGCAACAGTATGAGTTCACTTGCGCTTTCCCTGAACACAACCGTGACCGAATCGGTTGATGCACTGTCACGTTTCGCTCGGCTCAAGCGATTCCAAACACCGCTCATTGTGTTGGGGGCACTACTTCTCCTCACGATCACCCGCATGTTCACCCCAGAAGCTTCTGGGCTCACTGAACCGCTGATCTTCAGCACTGCGCTGCTTCTCGCTGCACCCATTGCCATTACCGGCCTCGGCGGCATAATCTCGGAGCGCGCCGGCATCGTGAATATCGGGCTCCAGGGCATGATGGTTATGGGTACCTGTTTCGCCGGGTTACTCGGTTGGCACTTTGGACCGTGGATGGGCCTCGTTGGTGGCGTAACCGGTGGCGCGTTGGCCGGAGCACTGCATGCCATGGCCACCATTACCTTTGGCGTAAACCACACCGTTTCGGGGGTGGCCATCAACCTCCTCACACCGGGTATCTGTCGATATATGGCATCGGTGTTGTTCGCCGGAAAAGGTGACGACGGTTCGCTTACCAATTCACCCACCATGGTCGCCCTCACCAAATACACCGTCCCGGTACTTTCCGGTGGCCACATCGGATCGTGGCAATCACCTGATGTGCTGGGCCGAATCGCCGAGAAGAAGTGGTTCCTAATCTCCGACGTCGCCGGACTCTTCGGTGGCTTCACCAAAGAAATCTCTGCGGCAACCCTTGTTGTACTTATCATTTTCCCCATCGCCGCCTACGTGTTGTGGCGGACCCCGTGGGGTTTACGGTTGCGTTCGTGCGGTGAGAAGCCAGCGGCCGCTGAATCACTCGGTATCAACGTGATCCGCACCCAGTGGACTGCGGTGTTGCTGTCGGGCTCACTGGCCGGTCTCGGTGGGGCCTGTCTCGCCGTTGATGTCGGACGCTACATCCAGGGCCAGGTAGACCTTCGTGGATTCTTAGCATTGGCTTGCGTGGTGTTTGGCAACTGGAAACTCGGCGGTGTTCTCGCCGGGTCCTTGGTTTTTGAATACCCCGACGCGGTACGATTGGTCACCTTCGGCAAAGAACCACGCTCGCTGGTATTCGTAGGGGCACTTGCTTTCGCCCTGTTGGCCGTGTGGTCCTACTCCCGAAAAAACATCCGTGAAGGGCTCGTCGTCACCGGGCTCACGGCAGCGGCACTGGCCTGGTTCGCGTTCTCCAAAAACATCGACGCCAAACTCACGGCAACGTTCCCGTACCTGATCACCTTGCTGGTTCTGGTGTTCTCCTCACAGCGACAACGTCCACCAGCGGCGGCAGGCATCACGTTCCGGAAGGGCTCCAGCTAATGACTGTGGGTATCGGGGCATCTGCACAATCCTTGGTCCTGATGAACATCGATCGGAAGGTTTCAGCTGATGTCCCCGAATGATGCGACTAGGGCTTCAGGTTCGGCCGCGAGTTCGGGTTCGACAGCGTCAATGGGCTCCGAGCAAATCTCTACTGAAGGTTTCAGCACGGGGTTGATTCCGCTTGCGCAACTTACGGCCAACGGATTAGCGGTCGACGAAATCGATTGGGCGTACCTTCGTCGTTTAGCCACCGAAGCCGCCCAGCACGCGTACGCACCGTATTCGCGCTTACAAGTTGGTGCGGCTGCTATAGCTTCAGGCCCTGATGGCTTACGGGTGGTAGTGGGCTGCAACGTTGAAAACGCTTCACTCGGTTTGACGTTGTGTGCCGAATGCGCCCTCATTGGCCAGTTACATCTAACCGGTGGCGGAAAACTCGTTGCCATCGTAGCGGTCGACGGCGCCGGAAACATCCTCACCCCCTGTGGCAGGTGCCGTCAGCTCCTCATGGAACAAGGCGGCCCCAACCTCTGGGTACAAGGCATCAACGGCCCTCGCCCCCACTCCGAACTCCTCCCCGACTGGTTCGGTCCCGAAGACCTCCCCAAGTAGGCCGATGGGATAAGAATCGTTGGCCCTGAGATCAAGCAAAGTGATGATGGGCAAAAGTGATATGCCCGCAGCGCTTAGCAATTTTGTGTGCGGTTAATCTTGAGACACAGTGAAAATTTGAAACTGAAAGCTATGACATCTCAAAAGCCGAGGACCACAATGAGTTTTGAACCGATGTCACTTCAGGATTTGGCTCTGGAGCTGGCGGCTGCCAAAGATCTTCGTGCGCAATGGAGATTAGTAATGGAATTTCTTGAAGAGTTCCGCCACGAAACACGGGCTACGAAACTTCAATTGACCACCAAGGCGCCCGCGTTGGTGGATGCTCGATGGGATGGATTCCTAGCTGGTTTGGCAGAGCACTTGGCTGAGGTCTCGGGGTTCCCGAAACCAACGTGGGTTGATGAGCCTGGTCGATCTCTCACGGAATCCTGGTTCACTAATGATCTTGTAACCGCTCAACGCAGAGCGCTCAATAATTCACCGATCCCTTTTCGGAGTCGCAATATCTTCTTGGAACCTCACGACCTCGAAGTTGCATGAGCGGCCGAATACTCACCCGAGCGGAGTTAGTAGCCGCTTTCCGACGGCTTGACGAACGCCTACGCCAGGACAAAGTTTCGGCGGACATCTTCATTTTCGGAGGTGCAGCCATGGTTCTGGGATTTAACTCTCGAGACTCGACCCGAGACGTTGACGCGGTTTGGTCACCCCACGGTCCAGTTCAACGGGCCGCCCACGAAGTCGCCGATACCCTGAACCTGCCTCGATCATGGCTCAACGATCAAGCTTCACCCTTTCTTCCATCTGGCTTCACACCAAACGGTTCGGTCGCATTCGAGGCAGGTTCTTTGCGAGTAATCCGAGCCGAGCCCGAACTCATGCTCGCAATGAAGGTGAGTGCCTTTCGCCAGACCGACCACGAAGACATTCTGTGGCTCGCCACTCACCTCGGTTTGAACGATCCAGAAACGATTGTTCGACTCGTTGAGTCAGTCATGTTGGAACCGCTAAAGGAACGACAGCGCGAGGATCTATTTGAAATGTTCAAGCCTGCGGACGAGAGGACCCAGTACTTGACTTTTGATTGATAATTCGCCAGAAACGACCGGTGACGCCATTGTAGTGTGCCCGTGATGTCTCTAGCCGAATCTTCGCCGGTTGCCCTTGTTACGGGAGTTGGACGTTCCATTGGAATCGGGGCGGCCATCACTTCAGGACTGCGGGCCGATGGGTGGACTGTGGCGACTGCTGGTTGGCGTGGTTATGACCATCGCATGCCGTGGGGTGCCGATAACAACGCGCTTGCCGAGTTCGAAGCCGATATGACTGATCCAAATGCACCCGCCGAACTATTCGGAAAAGTTCAAAGCACCTACGGCCCGGTGCAAGCCCTAATCATGTGCCATTGCGAATCAATCGACTCATCGATCCTCACTACCACCGTCGAAAGTTTCGATCGTCACTTCGCCGTGAATGCCCGATCCATATGGTTACTTATCAAAGCCTTCGCCGAGCAGTACACCGGCACGTCGGCTGCAACGAACGCAGGCGGGACGACAACGTCAGCCGAAGAATCAGTCTCCGCAACCAACCAGCAAGCCGGATCGGGAACACCTGTATTGGATGCTGCTCTGCGGGGCATCGTTGCCATTACTTCTGATCACACTGCGCACAACCTGCCATACGGTGCCAGCAAGGGAGCCCTTGATCGCATCGTCATAGCCGCAGCCGATGAACTCTCTCACCTCGGCATCACCGCCAACGTCATCAACCCGGGCGCCAACGACACCGGCTGGATGTCCCCCGAAATCACCGATGCCGTTTTGAATCGAAACTTGCAACCGCGCGTGGGTACACCGGCCGACACAGCCGATTTGGTCCGGTTTCTTTGCTCCCCGAGCGGCCAGTGGATCAACGCACAGATTCTGTATTCCGATGGCGGGCTCCGACGCTGAGCAACTAGGCGCTGGTTGACACCCGATCGCGAACCCCAACGATGGCGTCGACTTCAATTTCGACCTTCCATTCGGGGTTAAGCAAGCCGGCAACAATCAGAATCGTGTTTGCTGGGCGGATCGAGGCGAACAGTTCGCCGTGCACCTTCTCGATGGCCGCAACACTTTCCGTCGAGGTCAGATAGACCCGAGTGCGAACGACGTCGGCCAAGCCAGAGCCTGCTTCCATCAGCGCCTTCTCAATGATTTCGAAAACCCGCCTTGCTTGCGCTTCAGGATCGGGGTTACAAACTCCGTCGGCCCATTGCGGTGTGGTTCCCGAGACAAACACTCGATCATCAACCCGAATGGCTCGGCTGTAACCAACCACCAATTCATAAGGAAGACCCGATGAAATACGTTGCGAATCCGACACCCCTGCGACCGTAGTTCCTTTCCTTCCCAAACGTGGGAACCCTCGCAGCATTCCCTCGCAACCGCACGTTAAACCTACGGCTACCGCTAGCCTGGACCGATGCCGGAACTAACTCCCGAAATCATTCGCCGAGCACCCAAGGCGCTTTTACATGACCACTTGGATGGCGGATTGCGTCCTGCGACCATCGTGGAATTGGCTGCAGAATACGGATACGCCGGGCTGCCCACAACCAATGTTGAGGATCTCGCGGCCCATATTCGCCAAGGTGCCGATCGCCTGAGTTTGCCGCTCTATCTCGAAACTTTTGACCACACCAGTGGAGTCATGCAACACCGTGATGCCCTTATCCGAGTGGCCGCCGAATGCGCCGAAGACCTCGCCGCGGATGGGATTGTTTACGCTGAGGTTCGCTACGCCCCCGAACAACACCTCCAAGCTGGACTGACGCTCGATGAAGTGGTTCGGGCCGTGCAAGACGGGTTTGCTATCGGTCAACAACGTGCGGCTGCAGCCGGGAATCCCATCGTTATGGGCACCTTACTGTGTGCCATGCGCCAGGCCGCGAAATCCTCTGCTATTGCTGAGCTGGCCATCCGCAACCGCGACATTGGTGTGGTCGGCTTCGATATTGCTGGGCCCGAAGAGGGCTTCCCCCCAACCCGGCACCTCGACGCGTTTCAAAAGGTGCATGACGCGAATTTTCACACCACCATCCATGCCGGCGAAGCATTTGGTCTCCCCTCGATTCACGAGGCCCTGCAAGATTGCGGTGCGGAGCGATTGGGCCACGGCGTACGCATCATTGACGACATCACCCTCGCCCCCGATGGCACCCACAAGCTGGGCCGCCTTGCCGCGTATGTCCGTGACCGACGGGTTCCCCTCGAAATGTGCCCAACCTCAAACGTGCATACCGGGGCAGCAAGGTCGATTGCCGAACACCCCATTGCGCTTCTGAAACGTCTGCGGTTTCGGGTGACCGTGTCCACCGACAACCGGCTCATGAGCGGCGTTTCGCTTACCGACGAATTCACCAAACTGGCCGAAGCGTTCGATTACAACCTGGCCGATCTGCAATGGTTCACCGTGAACGCCATGAAGAGCGCCTTCTGGCCGTTCGATGATCGTCTGCGGTTGATCGAACAAATCATCAAGCCCCGTTACGCCGCCCTCCGCGACGAACTCGCCTTCGGCGCCTGAGTCTTGGTTGGTCCTTCGGGTTGAACAGCCTCAGCTGCCAACCGGCGAGCCTTTGGGCAACGCTGGAGGGAATGCGCGCCATTAGTGGCACTTTTTGCACCAGCCCAGTGCAAAAACCCGCCTTAGTGGCGCAAATAGGTGTCACGATGCACCGGGAACCGCTTGCCCTCAGCGTTTTCCGGGGAGTGGCCAGTCCTCGCAGTAGCCCAACCACTACTATGCGGGCATATTGAATCGAGTGGCGAGATCGGCTTTTAATCCGGCGACGCTCGTGGGTTCGGGTTGGCCAGCATGGGTGACGGATTCGAAGTAGACCTTGCATTTGGGCTCGGTTCCGCTCGGGCGTACGATGATTCGGCCACCGTCGGCCAGGCGCAAAATGATCACATCGGATGCTGGTTCCGATGTGGACAAATCGCGAACCTCTGTCACCGCGACTCCAGCAACTGAAGCCGGAAGATCTGCGCGCAGACGATCCATGAAGGCGGCCATATCGGCGGTGGCGGTGGGTCCATCGAAACGCAGCGACCATTGCTCAGTTCGGTAATCACCGTAGGTTTCGCGAATCACCCCGAGTTCCTCAACCATGCTCGATCCTCGCGAAGCAACCAACGCAGCAAAATCCGCCATCACCAACGCCGCACTGATGCCATCCTTATCGAGCACCAACGAGCCGACGCAGTAGCCCAGCGCCTCCTCATAGGACAACACGTTCGTGAGCTCAGGTCGAGCCAATGCTGCACGAGCGAGCCACTTGAAACCCGTCAACGTTTCTACATAGGTAGCTCCCCGCTTGGCGGCAATGGCTTCAAGGAGCGACGACGACACGATAGTGGTGCACAACAACCGATCAGCAGCCGACCCGGGCACGAGCGCTAGTCGATGCTCCGCAAGCAGCCATCCAATCTCATCACCACGCAGGGCACGCCAACCGCCGGGCACCGACGGATCGGGAATCGCTGCGGCCATACGATCAGCATCAGGATCATTCGCCAGAATGATATGTGCACCTACCGCCTTCGCTTTGGCGATAGCAAGATCAAGCGCACCGGGTTCTTCGGGGTTCGGGAACGCCACTGTGGGAAAATCGGGGTCGGGCGCAAACTGCTCGGTGACCATATGGAGATCGGTGAATCCAGCTGCGGTGAGGACCGTGCGAATGGTTTCTCCGCCGACACCGTGCATAGGCGTATAAACGATACGGAGTGCAGCGCGGGCTTGC
>JAYSVF010000387.1:0-5910 GCA_043718695.1 Acidimicrobiia bacterium
GTGGAACGTTTCCATTGGCGATGTGAGTGGACATGGCATAGATGCGGCGAGGCTTACCGCCTTGGCCCGGTGGACCATTCAATCGGCCGCAACTTTTACCAGCGATCCCGTGACCATTCTTGAGACGCTGCATGGCGTCTTGCTCCGCCACGACCTCAATCGTTTCGTCACTGCGCAGATGTTGACGTGGGAGTCATCGTCTGATGGAAATATGGTTGCACGCTTGGCCCTGGCAGGTCATCCGGGAGCCCTCATACGCCGTAAGGATGGAACAGTAGAACGTTGTGGTGACGGAGGAAGAATTTTGGGGATGATGGACCCGCCGATTGTGGCATCAGTGGAAGTGAAACTTTCCCAAGGCGACTTGTTGGTTCTCGCGACCGACGGTCTGTTTGAAGCTCGACGAAACGGCGAGGAATTGGGCGTCTCTCGAATCGAGAATTTGCTTTCCAGCACTGAGGTTTTCAACGCATCCCAGGTTGCAGTTGCGCTCATCGATTTGGCGACTTCGTGGTGCGGCGGCCCTCCACACGACGATGTAGCTATCGTGGTTGTCGGTCCTGCGCAAAACGACCAATGCTAAGTTTCCGGGACGAAACGGATTCCTAAACCCGGATCAGTCATGAAGAAACGCGGTGAGGGAACGCCTCCAATTTTCGTCTCACGTTAGCCCGGTGCTTGCAGGTCGATGTTTAGGAAATTGCTCAACGGGTATCACCTAACTGTGCACAACGTTTACAGAGTCTTGGACCAACACTCCTGCCCCTCGCTCAAGTCCTACGTGCGGAGGGGTGGCGGTGAGGCACTCGCCATTGCGCGAACGTTAGAAGCCCCGCAGATCATTGATTTGCTAGGTGAGAGTGGCCTTCAAGGCCGTGGTGGGGCCGGGTTTCACACCGCAACAAAATGGCAAAGTGTGCTGAAGTATGCCTCGCCATCAATTCCCACGCCAGTGATTGTGAACGCCGCTGAAGGAGAACCGTCCACATTCAAAGATCGTGCAATTCTCCGGAACAACCCGTACCGAGTGCTTGAAGGTGCACTTATTGGGTGCATGGTAATGAGCTCAGAGGAATTGATATTCGCGATGAAGGAGTCGTTCTCCCAGGAATGGATACGCGTTGAAACGGCGATGAACGAGATGAAGCATGATGGATGGTTCGGGGATTTGAGAGTGCGATTAGTGGCGGGTCCCAGCTCGTACCTGTTTGGTGAGGAGACAGCGCTTCTCGAAGTGGTGAATAGCCGCCAACCCTTCCCTCGCGTTACACCCCCTTGGCGGAGAGGGTTGGGTGAGGAAGAGGCCATGCAGCTTCTTTCGGCCACCGCAGAAATGGCTACACCAAGCGGTGACGGGGGAGCGCCAGCACTCGTGAACAATGTGGAAACCTTTGCCAACGTTGCGCTCATCGTGAAAAATGGCGCGCAATGGTTTCGTGAAGTCGGCACGGAAACATCACCTGGCACCATCGTGTGCACGGTCGTTGGTGATGTTCTGCGAAGCGGTGTGGGCGAGTATCCAATGGGAACGGCACTCGACGTTGTCATCAACGAGATCAGCGGTGGACCCTTCCCCGGACGTCGACTTATCGGCGTACTTCCCGGCGCATCTTCAGCGTTTCTTGGAGAAAGTTGCTTGACTACCCCGGTTAGCCATGAAGCATTCAAAGCTGTTGGTAGCGGTCTTGGCTCAGCAGGATTCCACTGCGTTGATGACGTTGCCGATCCTTTCCTCTTGGCACATAGCGCATCACGATTTCTCTCTATTGAATCGTGTGGCCAGTGCCTCCCCTGTAAAGAGGACGGGCTAGCGGTAACAGTACTGTTGGCACAACTCATAGACGGTACGGCGCCCATAGATGTTGAAACTCGTATCGCTAAACGTTTGGGTACCGTCGTGAATGAAGCGCGCTGCTACCTCGCCACACAGCAACAAGTAGTTGTAGGTTCGCTTATTAAACTGTGCAACACAACCACCTTGCTGCCTCCGCAGTTTGGCGAAACACCGCCAGGAGAACTCGGCGTGGTCGTTCCTTTATTGGACATCATTGACGGTAAGGCGATTTATGACCAAAGCCACGCGGAGAAGCAGCCCGACTGGTCTTTTGAGCAGACGGATTCCGGCGTTTTTCCAGCACAACGATTGCAAGCTGTTTCACTGGAAACGGAACCCCCGCTCACCCTGTAAGCGAACCAATCACGGTAAATGTTCACCTCTATTCACGGTGTTTGGCAACGGGGAAATCCGTGAGGACCGCTTGAGAACCGCACAGCGTGGTGCTCTCCACATGGTTGTGACACTGGACGCGACTTTATGTTTAGGGAAGTTATTTTGGGGTAGTGAAACGGGGGCACCAGAACGCGGGTGTCGGGCAATTTCACCGGACAACGAGCGATTCGAAAGGAAACCGTGGGAACTACGAACACAGTGAACGATGACAACAAAAAGGGTGCGGAGGACAATCCGGCTCCTGAATCGGGTAGCGCACCGTTGAGGCAACTTTTGCACTGGGTTACGGGTGACCGCGATGCTGAAGCGAAAGCCCTTGCCGATGAAACACAGGCGTCGCGCGCTCACGGTGAACCCGGTAGCTCCACAGAGCCCGATGATGTTCTGCTCGCTGCGGCGAAGGATGCTGTTTCGGTTGCCCACGGAGATTCCCATGTTTCCAGCGAGGTCGATGAAACAACGCCACCACACGGGAGTAACCCGCTGACCGATTGGGAGCATGCGAGCGGATTGGAAAACCCTCACCCGAACCTCGATCCGCAGACCAGCGGAATCGATGGAGATGTGGCCCGCCCGGCCGACGTGGAGAACATCGCGAAACACCCATGACAGGACGAAGATGACAGGACGAAGACCGTGCATTTCTTGGTCACATTGTTCTTGGTCACATCGTGTTTAGGAATGTAGCGACCGGGTATCACCGAACCACTCAGGTACGAAGGGGTTGGCCCGCCTGCTGCTCGATGGAGTGAAATTATGAATGAACGTCTAATACGTATTGGAATCTGTTCCACCTACGCTCCTAGAGCCTGCGGGCTCGCCACGTTTGCTGCAGATTTAGAGCAGGCGTTGAACGGGTCAGCTGGGATTGGCACGGTGTCCATCCTGCGCATGACCAACGATGAGGACCGTTTGGTTCGCACATCGCCAACAGGCACCCAACGGCCACCCTCAGTGTTGTTTGAAATCCATGAGCCCGACGTCAATTCTTATAGAGGCGCTGCAGTCGTTGCGAACGTAAGTTGCGATGTGGTTATCGTCCAACACGAGTTCGGGATCTTTGGTGGAGCTGATGGTCAATACGTTGGAGACTTGATGGAGGCGCTGCGCGTTCCGATCGTGCTTACTCTCCACACGGTACTTCCGTCATTTTCCGAGGGGCAGCTTGCTGCGTTACGAAGGGCGTGCGAACTGGCCGATGTAGTGACGGTTTTTACGCCGGCGGCTCGTCATCTTCTGGTGGGTCAGGGGCTGGTTGACCCAAAAAAGATCGTGATAGTTCCCCATGGTGCACCCGATGTTTTGTACGAAGCTGATCGGGCGAAATCCCGTCGATCCCTAGATCTGCAACAAAAGTTTGTGCTGTCCACGTTTGGATTGATCTCGCCGGGCAAGGGGCTCGAATTGGCTATCGCGGCGCTACCGGCGATCGTGGCCGAGATCCCGGAAACGGTGCTGGTTATCGCTGGAAGGACCCATCCTGGTGTGCATAGACACGCCGGTGAGGACTACCGCAATTCGTTAATCGAACAGGTTGAGGAGTTGGGTCTCGGAGCAAACGTGAGGTTTATCGATACGTTTCTCCCCGTGGAAGGCATTGCTGAGCTTCTTGCCGCAACCGATGTGTTCGTAACTCCCTATATCAATTTGGATCAGATTGTTTCGGGGGCGTTGACGTTTGCTTTGGCCGCGGGTTGCCCAGTGGTGTCGACCGACTACCGTTATGCAAGAGACCAACTCGGGAGCGGCGCGGGGACGATTGTTCCTTCGCGCAAACCCGAGGAGTTTGCTGATGCGGTAATGAAATACGCTCGGAAGTCTCAAGCCGCACGTGATGCTCGAGCAGTTGCGCACAAGATCGGTGCGTCTATGCACTGGTCAACCGTTGGCGCCGTCATGGCCGAGGTTAGTGGAGTGCTTGCGGCGAAAGCCAGCAACACAGTGCCTGTCCGCGAAGTAAAGCGCAGCATTCACCCGGCAAGGTTGTTGGATGCTCCCGCTCAGGTTCAAGATCAAAAAGGGTCCGCGCCCGTCATTCGGTTTGCTTCATCGATTGGGTCGAATGGGTCGAATGGGTCGAATGCGCTTTCATCACGGCGAGCCTCACCGAATCCACGCGGCTCATCTGCCCGGCCCCCACGGCCAGCGTCCGGTCCGCGCCGGTAAAGACGATCGTGTTCGATTTTACGTGCGCGCACACCCGCCATGCGAACCTCAGCGCCGTCCACTCTTCCGGCGTCGGCTGGCGTCTCGTGACCACACGGATCACAGGGCCCTGGCTCGCCAGAGCCGCGTCGATCTCGGACTGGGAAGGCGGCCACGGATGGCGCGCTTCGGTCACGCGATCCGGCTCCTGCGTCAGCAGGCCACCCAGGAAGGTGCGCATCTCGGTGCCGATCGCCTGCTCCCCCGTACCCGTCACCGTCGGCGTATCCGCCATGGCCGCGAAGTCGGCGGTCACGACCCGCATGTTCTGCTTGACGGCCAGCACCGTCCGCGCGTCCGCGGCGATCGACGGCGCGATGACCGCCTCGATGAACGTCGACGTCAGCGCCTTCGCGGTCTCGAGGTCGATCTCGCGATTGAGCCCCACGATGCCGCCGAACGCCGACAGCGGATCCGCGTCGCGTGCCCGCACGTAGGCCTCGGCGATCGCGGCGCCTGTGGCGGCCCCGCAGGGGTTCGTGTGCTTGATGACGACGGCGGCCGGCTCGGTGAACTCGAGCGCGATGCGCGCCGCGGCGTCGAGATCGAGCAGATTCGTGTATGACAGCTCCTTGCCCTGGTGCGTTTCCCACCGGACGTGCCGGTTCGGGCCGTGCCCGTGTGTCCAGTGCGCCTTCTGATGGGGATTCTCGCCGTAGCGGAGCGTCTTGACGCCGGCGGCGTGCGTCTTCGCGCCACCCCGGCTGAACGTCTTCCCGTCGCACGTGATCGTTTGCATCGTCATCGCAATAAGGGCGTCGAACTGCGCGGTATGGGCGAACGCCTTCTGCATCAGCTCGAACTTGAATGCCAGTGACGGCCCCCCGGGACGCCCCATCTGCTCGAGCACTTTCGGATAATCGGCGGGATCGACCACCACCATGACGTCGCGGAAATTCTTCCCTGCCGCACGCAGGAGCGACGGCCCTCCGATGTCGATCTGCTCGACCAGCTCGTCGAACTTCGTGTCCGGGTCCTCCGCCGCTTTCGCGAAGGGATACAGGTTCACCACCACGAGGTCGACCAGCTCCACTCCCTGCGCCTTGAGCGCCTCGAGATCGTCGGGTCGATGCCGCCGGGCGAGGATCCCGCCGTGAATTTTGGGATGCAGCGTCTTGACGCGGCCGTCCATCATCTCGGGAAATCCCGTGACGTCGGACACGTTGGTGACCGCCAGGCCCTCGTCGGCAAGGGCCTTGGACGTGCCGCCGGTCGACACGAGCTGGACGCCGCGGGCGCTCAGTCCGCGGGCGAAGTCGATCAGGCCATTCTTGTCCGAGACACTCAGAATTGCACGCATATTGGGGGTTTTTCTTGACACCTTCCGTAAACCGCCGCTACTATGCCCACGGCGCTGGCGGGCCAGCGTCGTAAGCCGAGGCCGCGTACTCGCGGTCTTTTTTTATGTCTCCCGACATTGCAAGGCAGGGAAAGCACGATGCGTATCACAGGCAAGGTCAAGTGGTTCAACAACG
>JAYSVF010000388.1:0-14737 GCA_043718695.1 Acidimicrobiia bacterium
GCTGGAGCACGGCGCGGGTGTGAATCTGGCAAACCCGGCTCTCGGTTACTCCCAGGACTTCACCAATATCAGCGAGCGTAAGACCTTCGTAATAGTAGAGCGTGAGGACGATTTTTTCCCGTTCAGGCATCCGATTAATTGCCGAAGCAAGGGCTTGGCGAAGTTCTTCGGATTCATACAGGCTGCTTGGCCCCTCATTTTTGTCAGCGATGGTATCTGCCAGCGTGGTGGTTTCGCCTCGTTCGCCACGGTTGTAGACATCGTCGAGGGCAACAACACCAACGAAGGAAACTTGCGCAAAGATCCCTTGGAGGTCGCTTTCGCTCATCTCCAGAGCCTTTGCCATTTCGGCGTCGGTGGGAGCGCGACCTAGATCTGCCTCAAGTGAGCCGAAGGCCGTTTCCACTGCCCGTGCCTTGGCGCGTACAGAACGAGGAACCCAATCAATCGAACGGAGCTCGTCGATAATGGCCCCGCGGATTCGGCGAATCGCGTACGTCTCGAATTTGATGCCGCGATCCATTTCAAACTTGTCGATCGCGTCGATCAAACCAAATATTCCGTAACTTACAAGGTCAGCCTGCTCAACATTTTGTGGCAAACCAACCGACACACGGCTGGCCACGTAACGAACGAGCGCCGAGTAATGCAGGATAAGGCGGTCCCTGGAGATCGGCGAAGCCGTCTCTTTATATATAGCCCACAGTTCTGCGAGGGCCCGTTGTTCGTCGGTTTCTTCGTTCAACGATCGGCTTCCTGAGAGGTTTGACACCACTACGTTACCGGCGTCAAGGCCACAAACGCGGGATCGCATTCCTTAGACCGTCAAGAGTAGGCCTTTTGACCCACAGCTATTGAGTGGAATGGTTCACAAGTCATACCAGGATCCTCCGCAATTGAGGCCAACCGGGCCGAAACTATGCCCGAGGGTGAGCGGAGTCAAAAACTGTTCGAAGTCGTTCTTTGCTGACGTGGGTATAGAGCTGCGTTGTCGCAAGGTCGGCGTGACCGAGCATCTCTTGGACAATTCGCAGATCAGCTCCCCCGTCCAGCAGGTGAGTGGCAAAGGTGTGTCGAAGCGCGTGAGGGTTTACCGGGCTTCCCGCTCGACGGTCAAGAATCCGTCGAACATCGCGCGGTGCCAGGGGAGCTCCGCGCTCGTTTCTAAACAGCAAGGAATCCTTGGTCACTCGGTCGTGGAACCCAACCAGGGAAGAGAACTCGGTCTGCATTCCACCGACCCAAACCTTGAGTGCCATAAGGGCGGCGTCACTAAGGGGTACCAGCCGCTCTTTGGAACCTTTTCCTATCACGGCGATCACTTTCCTGCTTCGGTCAACCATCGAATCGCGAAGCGCGCAGAGTTCACTCACCCGAAGCCCACTTCCATAAAGCAGCTCCACGATGACTTGATCCCGCGCCGCTCTAGCTAAGTGAAGGGGCGAATCGGGCGAGGAAGACGAGGATGAAGTGTGATTGCCCAGCCCTGTTTCGTCTGACGCTGCGAGGCCGCCGATTTGGCTCGCCGTGGGGATGGAGGGCCCCGAGAGATCTCGAACCGAAGCAGCGTTGGGGGCCATCGAGACCGATGCTGGTGCCGGTGTTTGGCTTTCCAACCCATGGCTCCGGTTCTCCATCCCGGTGTTGGGGCGCGCCCGTTTTTGAACTGGTGCATCCAAAACACGGTTGAGCTCGTCGGCGTGCAGGACTCGAGGGAGCCGGCCTTTTCCTGAAGGCGAATGTAAACGCCCGGTTGGATTGAGATCCACAACACCTCGGCGATGCAAATACGCAAAGTATCGGCGCAGCGTGGCGCTGTGACGGGCGATTGACCGTTTCGCGAACCCTTTTGCGGTGAGATGCCCAAGGTAAGCGCGCAAAGTAAGCCGTGAGACGTTTTGCGGCTCCAACACACCTCGCTCCACAGACCAGACCACAAAGGCTTCCAGGTCACTTTTGTAGGCGAGCACCGTGTTGAGAGAAGCGTTGGTAAGCGAACGAACAAACTCCTCAATCTCCCAAGACATGCCCACAACCGTATTGCCTGCCAACGTGATCGTGGGTCATCCTCGAATCGCCACGCACTCATAAGCTGCCAACCTTGCGTTGCCAACGGCCTTCAACCCGCTCAACCCACGAGCACCGTTCGAGTTCCATCAGATCAGATGTCACTTCCATCAGCGACCGTCGGGTGATTTGGGCGAGGCGGCCTACGTTCCAACCACCAAAGTCCATGGTGTTCAACAGCGCAAGAGCTCTCGGTGTCGGCGTTTCTCGAAGCTCTTGAAAACTTTGCTGTTGCACGCGTTCGAGTTGCAGCAGAGCCAAAACATCACTGACATCGAGACAGGCCATGGCTCGTTGTTCTCCAACAGCACCCCGCAGCAAAGCATTGGTGCCGTTTGACTGCTCGATCAGTGGACTTCCTGGCACTGCAAGTACCGGCCGCCCGCGATCAAAGGCCCGTTCTGCAGTAATGAGAGACCCTCCTTTGGCCCGCGACTCAACGACCACCAGAACCTGCCCGAGCTGGGCAATGATGCGGTTTCTCGCAGGGAAGGCCAACGAGATCGGCGGCGACCCCAAAGGACGTTCACTAACCAAGAGCCCGTGACTTGCCACTCGTTCCCAAAGCGCTTGACCTGATCGTGGATAGATCACATCAAGGCCGGTTCCGACCACACCAATCGGTTTTGCATCAGGATGCCGGAGCGCGCCAGTGTGCGCCAATGTGTCAATTCCCAGTGCCAAACCTGACACTACAGATACGCCGTGCGCTGCAAGTTCAGCGCCTAACTGTCCAGCGAACGCTCTGCCCACATTTGTTGGATCACGAGTTCCCACAATCGCAACACGAGGACGATCAAGGGCAGCGAGGTTGCCTCGTGTGAACAGAACGGGAGGACATTCCTCATCATCACAAAATCGATCCGCTAGAGTTCGCGGCCAGTGCGCATCGTTTCCCAGCAGTGCGCCGGTTTCCCTTTCCCCTGGATGCACCCAGATATCCACGCTTCGCCGGGAGTAACGATCAGCGCACTGATCGAGCGAGGCGCGTTTTGCTGCAGCTTTCCAACGGGGTAGATCCTGATCAGCATCACGACATCCGTTGAGAAGACCAAGAAGGTCTTGATCGCCTCGACGTACTGCCGCCAACGCTTCATCACTTGGCCATCGAATAAGCAGTCGACGGAGGCGAACCGTTGTCATTCCTGGAAGCTCGCTGAGTACGGCAGCACACAGCTGCTGCTTGGAATAGAACTTGCTCATTGGCTCTCCTCAAACACCACACGGCGACGCAGCTCTAAGGCCAGGTAAAGAAGTTGATCGTCAAGCAGAACCGTTTCGTTTCCTCCTTCAAGATCCATCAGGGTTCTCGCCACTCGACGAACTCGGGCGAGACCTCGGGCGGTTAGTTCCCCAGCCCGTAGTTGCCCATCGAGCAGGGACCGCGCTGCTGGCGACAACCGACAAAACCGATCGACTTGGGCGCCGTTCAGCCGCCCGTTGGCACAGCCCTGGCGCTCAATCGCCAAGTTCCGTGCAAGCGTCACTTTGTTTCGCACCTCAACCGAGGAGAGTTCCCCTCCAAACTCCAAAAGATCGATTGGATCTGGGCGATCGAGGGCAAGACGTAAATCAAATCGGTCAAGGAACGGACCCGATAACCGCCGAGCGTAACGAGAACGCGCCGCCGAAGAACATCGACAGATGGGCTTCTTGCTAAACGCCAAAGCTGAAGGGGTCGCTGTTGACCCGTGATCCAAAACAGGCGATTGGTCAAACTCTGAGGAGGAGTCAATCCTCGGAGTTCCAAGCTGATCATCACCGCCACCCCATTCGGCCACAGAGTCATTGGATGCTCGATCGCTTGCATCGGTCCACGATGCTTCGCTGCTGGCGCCCACTCCCCTCCAACCGCACGGGCATGGGTTTGTGGCCGCAACCAGCAGAAAATTCGCAGGGAACACCACACTGGCGCTCGCTCGATCAACACAGATTTGCCCTCGCTCCAGTGGCTGGCGAAGCGCATCAAGCACCGCTGCAGGGAACTCGCCAAGCTCATCGAGAAACAGCACGCCATGATGTGCGCACGAAATCTCGCCAGGGCGCAGCCAAGCCGTGCCGCCGCCCAACATTGCAACGGCTGAGGCTGAATGGTGCGGTGACCTGAGGAACGGGACGGTTGGCAGTGCCGATACGGGGGTTTCGTGTCCAGCGGCAGACCGAATTCTTAAGGCCTCGATAGCTTCAACACGGGACAGAGGTGCCATGATTCCGGGAAGGCGCTCTGCCAGCATGGTCTTCCCTGCGCCCGGAGGACCGACGAGTAACAGATGGTGCAAACCCGCGGCGGCTATCTCCAGAGCCAGCCGACCCATTGGTTGACCGCGAACGTCACCAAGGTCCTGCGCTGCCTCGCCCGAACCTTGATTGTGTACACGAGCGATGGAGCCAAACTGCAAATCCGGCCAGGGATCGGTCCCTCGCAGGCAGGCAACGATCTCGGTCAGATTAGAGGCGCCACGTACCAGATGGCTTTCCAGCAGCGCAGCAGCTGCAGCACAGGCGTGCGGGGCTATGAGTTCACCTGGCGGCAGGGCATCGGCGTAGGCAAAGGCGCCGGGGAATGGTCGCAAAGAACCGTCAAGCCCTAGTTCGCCAAGAAACGATCGGCCACTCACTCGGTCGGCTGGTATCTCGCCAAGCGCGACCAACATGCCAATGGCAATGGGCAAATCAAGGGCAGCACCAACCTTGCGCACATCAGCCGGGGCGAGGTTTACCGTCACGCGTCGAAGTGGCCAGACCAATCCTGAAGAAAGCAACGCTGCTCGCACTCGGTCACGCGCTTCTCGGCAAACGCCATCAGGCTGACCAACAATGGTGAATCCTGGAAGGCCATCACCAATGTGCACTTCGACAACAACGGGACGGGCTTGGGCGCCAAGCAGCGAGGCCGCAGAAATAGCAGCAAACATGAATCTCCCAAAGGGAACGTCAACTACCTTCCGCCGAACACGACCGAAACGAGTGACCACCTGGGAAGCGAACCGACCCTTCCAACGGGTCAATATCGCACTGCACGAAGGCGGGCGGCATTGACAGGTCAAGCGTAAAGAAGGGGTATGACAAAAAACGGCTTCTTAGGAACGACCTCAAAAGAAATCAAAAGGAACTTGGAGCGTCACTTTTGAATCATCGAACCTACCGATGCACGAGACTAAAGCAATGGGTTTCAATCCGCACCGTAAGCAAAAGAAGCGGGCGAGTGACCTGTACATCGTCGCCGTTGCGTTAGCGATCACTCTCGGTTTGGTGATTTGGGCCTTTACCGGCTGACGCTTGATCGGCTATGTCAAAGAGCAAACAGCAACAGCCAAAACGAACTCGTCAAAAGACGTTCGTGTACATAGCGAATTCGCTGCCGGTGATGGCGGCTATGTCGAAGCGGCGCGTAACGGTGAATGGCACGCCGTGAGTGCGGCACCACCCTGATCCAAGCTGACGCAAGCGAAGTATTTTTGCGGGGGTAATGGCCTCCGCCCCGCTGCCCATTCGTCCCGATGATCGAGTCTTCACTTCGCAAAAGACCACAAGCGCGTCAGCACCCAAAACCAGGTCAAGTTCGCCTCGCCGGCCATCACGCCAATTTCGGTCGAGCACTTCAAACCCTTGGTGCACATACCACTCCGCGACAACGGTTTCGCCGATTGCTCCAAGCTGATTGTTTCGTAGTCCCATGGCTTCACCCTGACAAAGTGCAAGCCAAACCGGGAGAGGTCAACGTGTACTTGCGTGAGCCCCGGCCGTTTCCGATCCCGAAACAACTCGTTGCGAACAACAAGTACACAAGGGTTTGCGAGGCCCTAGTGTCCTGTGCCAGAGAAAGTATGAATATCTCTGGGCCCTTTTCATCCCTGGCTGCTTCCTCGTCGTTCTGGTTGGACAGGGCAGGCAGTGCCTCCTGCGTCATTGCCAGGACCAAAAATTGCTCCAGACATATTCACACCTCTTCTGGCACAGGACACTAGCTCTGCCACGATGAAGGGTTCAACCTTCAGGTCGATGCAATTCCTCGACGTTGACGTCCTTGAAGGTCAGCACCTTGACCTTCGCCACAAACCGTGCTGGTCCTGGGCGATAGATATCCCATACCCAGGCATCATCGAGCTCAATTTCAAACCAGGTTCGGCCGCCCTCAACCTTGGGCGTCATGGTCACACCGTTAGCGAGATAGAAGCGGCGTTCCGTTTCAACAATATGAGTGAAGGTACCCACAATGTCTTTGTATTCACGGAAAAGCTGAAGCTCAAGCTCCGCCTCATAGTTTTCGAGATCTTCGGCGCTCATAGGAAGCACTCCAACATATGGCTCACTCTAGATGCAGGTTGGACGCGCAACGCCTCTTTTGCGCCGGCGCGTAAAAGCGATGAACCATTTCCGCTAACCAAGCTCACGGCGCTAGCATCCAACCAGCAAGCCTCATTGGGAACACCAGCTTCAAACACCACTGAGCGGGGCCAGTTTCCACAAACTTGTGGTCCAAAAAGACCGCTGATGTTACAAACCACCTAGTCGCGTGGCTGGCCAGACTCGAACGAAGGCCCTACCAACCATGGTCTTCTTGTCAACGTAGGGGTGCGCCTCACCCTCGGGATCTTTAAAGTAACGGCTGTCTGCGGATTCGGGGCGGTTGTCGCCCATCATGAAATAGCTATTGGGGGGCACCATAAACGACGTTTTGCCATCAGGTCCTGGAGTGGTTTTGACATTGGGTTCCAGCCATGGTTCAGAGAGCTTTATGCCGTTGACAAACACGGCATCGTTTTTGATTTCAAGCCTTTCGCCAGGTAAACCAATCACTCGCTTTACGTAGTTCTTGTCTTTGGGCTGACGAGCACCAACGAAATCGAAGAGGTTACGGAATAAACGGTCGATCGGGGTATTGCGCCGAAGTTCTCTGTAGGCCGGATTTTGAAACACGACAATGTCACCACGCCGGGGATCATGGAGTCGGTAACTGATGCGCGAGACCACGACTCGATCACCAATTTTCAGTGTCGGATACATCGACTCCGACGGGATGTAGAACGCAAGACCTACGAACACCCGAATCAGTGAGGCAATGACTACCGCGACCACGATCAGAATGAGGTATTCCAGCACACGAGTAACGAACGGAAGTTTTTCCTTCTCTGGACGTTTGGCCCCGTGTTTCACCGGCTGCGTTACCGCTGGAACATCACTCCAGATTCCAACTATTTCAGTGGAATTGCCGTGCGGCGGCTCTGAAGGAATTAGATCACTCACCGGTACGTTGGGAGCTGCGTTTGGGCAAAGTCAGAAGGGGCCGGTGCGGATTCGCCAAACGGCCGCCTACGCAGGACTTAGCGCTTCTCTTTAACCTTGGCAGCCTTACCACGAAGGTTGCGCAGGTAGTAAAGCTTGGCTCGACGCACGTCGCCGCGGGACATGACTTCGATTTGGGCAATCGTTGGCGAGTGAACGGGGAATGTACGCTCGACACCCACGCCATAGCTGATCTTTTGCACGGTGAAGGTTTCGCGAACGCCGCCACCCGCACGGGCGATTACGTAGCCTTGGAACACCTGGGTGCGCTCCTTGTTTCCTTCGATAACGCGCACGTGAACCTTCACGTTGTCGCCCGGACCGAAGTTCGGTACGTCGGAACGCAGGCTGTCTTTGTCGATGAAATCGGTAGGGTTCATGGCTCGTGCTCCAAGCAGTGCCGCAGTTAAGCGGGCGAAAGTGTTTGTTGGTTCGCGGGGCGAAGTGTTTTCAAAAGGCTTGGAAATGCTAGTCGGTCGGAGAGACTCGGCGTGCACGCTGCCATGAAAGAACTTCATCGCAGGACCAACGTCACGCAGTCCTACCGGCTCGGGCTCCTAACAACGGTCGTTAACAACGGTCGTGCTGATCGCTCACCGGGCCCTTACACCGCTTGGCGCTCGCTCATTCGCAGACAGAGTCAGTCTCTCTAGGATGAGGCGAAGTAAGAATACCGTTGTAGCTCAGAAAGCTGCAGGTGGCTTTTTTTGACGTTTCTTTGGTTTGTCCGCAGGCCACTCCACTCCTTCGATGTGAAGGCCAAACTCTTTCAACATTGCAGCTTCGCCCAGTGAAACGCCCCCTCGGGCAATCAAGAGATCCGGACGACGCGTAGCTGTCCGCACCAACGCTTGCGCGTGACGCCACCTGGCCACCCGGGCGTGATCACCGCTCCGCAAAACCTCGGGGACCGTAGCTTCGCGAAACGAGAGCGGACGGGTGTACTGGGGGTATTCGAGCAGGCCTGCGGCAGAAAAGCTCTCTTCCTCGGCGGAGGATTCGTTTCCCATCACCCCCGGAAGCAACCGGGTGACCGCTTCGATTATGGCCATTGCCGCAACCTCTCCCCCACCCAAGACAAAATCGCCCAGCGAAAGTTCGTCGTCAACGACAAGGTCATGCACGCGTTGATCGAATCCTTCATAGCGTCCGCACAGCAGTGAGAAGCCGCCTTGTGTTTGCGCGAGGGTTGCTAGTTCTTCGGCGACACGCTGGTTGAAGGTTCGCCCCGATGGTCCGAGCAAGATAACGGGACGTTCGGCAGTTCCTTCGCTAACGGCAGCTTCGATTGAGGAAACGATGGCCGGCGCGGTGAGCACCATGCCGGCTCCTCCGCCAAACGGTGCGTCATCAACGCTGCGATGCGTGCCCGTGCCATGGCTTCGGAGGTCATGGGCGGCGATTCGCACGAGGTTGGCGCGTCGGGCCCGGCCGAGGACGCTGGTTTCGGCGTGGGCTTCGATGAGGTCGGGGAACAGCGTGAACACTGATACCCGTGGCGCAAAGCCGGGTTGCGGCCCCCCTGGTGCACTAGCGGAAGAAGCCTGGGGGTGTGAGTGGATCGACAAGGTTTATCAGCCGACCGTTTCTACATCGTCGTGATCGAATGTGCCAGGTGCAGCACTGCCCAAAACAGTTTGTGACTGCTCCTGCTTTCCGGCCTTACTCACCTTTTCAGCGCGCTCAGCTCGTTCTGCCTTCTCCGCTATTTGCTGCTCAGATTTGTAGAACTTGTCGGCTTTCTTGTTGGGCGAAACCTGGCCCGAGTCACGGGCTTCTGCGGCGTCGTCAAAATCGAGTAGGCCTAATGGCGGGTCGATGGTCACGATTCCCGGTTGGGTGTCGGTAACGAAAACCAGGGGGATGAGCCGACCGTCAACGAGTACCAAAAGATCACTGGCCGGGTTTGCTTCCACACTGGCCACTTTGCCCACGGCTTCGCCGCTTTGCAGACGCACTTCGGCGCCTATGAGCTCATGAATCCACAGCGCTTCTGGATCGTCGAGAGGGGCGGCGAACAGTTCACGTCCACAGATGGCTTCAGCGGGTAGACGACCTTCGATGCCTACGAAACGCACTCGCCATCGGTCGCCTTGGGTAGCGCTGGTGAGCACTTCAAGGACACCGTGGTCGGTGGTGAGCTTGGTACCCGGCTCGACTCGTTCGGTTCGGTTGGTGGTGAGGTGTACGAGGACGTCGCCTTTGAGGCCGTGGGGTTTGGTGATGTATCCCACGCTCAGCAGCGATGGATCACGGGTTGTTTTGCTGGCCATTGGGTCACACTAACCATTTCAGGGTTTGAAGCAAGGAACTTTTCGCAAAATCAACCGGGGCGCTTCGCTTGCGGCCATTCACCGGGTAAAGACTCACGGGAAACAACAAAGGCCTGCAGCCGAAGCGCAGGCCCTTATCAAGAAACACTTCATGCCTTTGAGGCACCAAGAACTTCAGTCAACAATGTCGACGTGAATGTCTTTGCCATCGCGTGCACCAGCAGCGCGTACAACGGTGCGAATCGCTTGTGCGGTGCGTCCACGACGACCAATGACCTTGCCCATGTCGCTCGGTGAGACACTGAGATTCAGGCTCACACGCTGACGCCACTGGGAGCTGGAAATTTCGACGCCATCAGGATCATCGACGATCGAACGAGCGAGATAATCAAGGACATCGTGGGCGATGCCACCAGCTGAATCGGTTGATTCAACGGCGTTTGGATCGAGTTCTTCGGCCATTTGAGACCAGAGACGCTTACTTAGCCTTGGCGGCGGTGAAGGTTTCCCATGCGCCGGAAATCTTCAAAATCTTGGCCACGGTTTCGGTGGGCTGTGCACCCTTGTTCAACCAGGCAATGCACTTGTCATTGTCGATGTTGATCCGTGAGGGTTCCTGGCGTGGCTCGTAGGTGCCGAGGATCTCAATGAAACGACCATCGCGGCTTGAACGGGAATCCGTTGCCACGAGACGGTATGTGGGTTGCTTGGTCTTTCCCATGCGCATGAGGCGAAGCTTTACGGCCATGGTGTTACTCCTAGAGATCTTGATTAGTCGAGCGGTGTTGGATTGCCGAGATAGCTAGCGAAATCCGCCGCAAACGAAGCCTGGAAAGGTTAGCACTTCCAAACGAGCGCAGCTCCTGTTTGGAAGTAAAGAAGGTCAGCGTCGCAGACACAAAGCCCTTCACCGGCGAAGCCTGGGGCAGAGCCGCAGGTTCTAAGTATTTAAGCGGGCGAAGCCTGGGGCTTACCGCTTCTTCTTTTTGCTCTTGTTTTGAAACGTGGGGGTACTGCCGGGGGCCGTGACACGCCCGCCGCCGCCGACCTTTTTCCCACCCGAGCCGGCCATAGGCAGTGAGGGAAGTTTCGATGGCCCAGCGGGCAAGCCTGGCATGCCGCCACCGGGGAGGCCGAGGGCTTTGAGCTGGTCGGGGTCAATATCACCCGAGCGGACGGCTTTGGCCACGGCGCGGGCCTGTTGGAACTTCCCTCCCCCGCCTTTCATGGCTTTGGCCATTCCTGGTCCCATCGATTTCATCATTTTCTGCATTTCGCCGAATTGCTTGAGCAGGTTGTTCACTTCCACCAGCGGACGGCCAGCACCCGTTGCAATCCGTTGACGACGTGAAGCATTGATGAGATCAGGGGTCACCCGTTCTTCTCTGGTCATCGACAAAATGATGGCTTCCACCCGGTCGAGTTCTCGGTCGTCGATGTCAACGTCTTTGAGTTCTTTGCCAACGCCGGGCATCATCGAGAGCAAATTTTTGAGCGGGCCCATTTTGCGCACTTGGCGCATTTGGTCCATGAAGTCGGTCAAGGTGAACGTGCCCGACATAAGGGCTTCTGCCGCAGCTTCGGCTTGTCCGGCATCGAAGGCTTGTTCGGCTTGTTCGATGAGGGTGAGCACGTCGCCCATGCCTAGGATTCTGCTGGCCATGCGGTCGGGGTGGAATTGGTCGAAGTCGGCCAGTTTTTCACCGGTTGAGGCGAAAGCAATGGGCCGCCCGATGACTTCTTTGACGCTGAGTGCCGCACCACCACGGGCATCACCGTCGAGCTTGGTCATAATGACGCCGTCGATGTTCAGAATTGCGTGGAAGGCTTCGGCGGTGGTGACCGAGTCTTGGCCAGTCATGGCGTCGATGACTAGGAACGTGTAATCGGGGCTGACGGCTTCGGAAATCCGGCGGACCTCGTCCATCAGTTCTGCATCAATCGATAGACGACCCGCGGTGTCAACGATCAGTACGTCTTTACCGAGTCGGCGTGCTTCTTCAAGACCATTGCGAGCCACGGTGACGGGATCCGAAGCTTCGCTATAAACCGGAACGCCTACTTGCCCACCGAGCACTCGAAGCTGTTCCACGGCGGCCGGACGCTGTAAGTCGGCACCGACCAACAGCACGTTACGGCCCTGGGCTTTGAACCAGCGGGCCAGTTTCGCGGTGTTCGTGGTTTTACCGGCACCTTGCAAACCGGCCATCAGCACGACGGTTGGCGGCTTGGAGTTGAAGGTGATGTTGAGGGTTTCGCCGCCAAGGGTTTGGATCAGTTCTTCGTGAACGATCTTGATGACCTGTTGCGCCGGGTTGAGCACCTGCGACAGTTCAGCGCCCACACAAGCCACGCGGATACGGTCGACCAGACTGCGGACGACAACAAAGTTCACGTCTGCTTCTAGGAGCGCGACGCGAATTTCGCGGAGGACTTCTTCTACTTCGGCTTCGCCGAGTCGGCCGCGCCCTTTGATTTTGGAGAAGATGGCATCGAAACGGTCAGAAAGGCTGTCAAACATCGCCTGCCATCGTAGAGCCCGGTGGCACCAGCTCGTAGTCGCTCGTCCAGTCCATTGAGAAGCATTTGAGAGTGTCGACGGCTCCCGGGGCATTCGATGGCTTGGAGTGGCTTTGGTGCGGCTTGAAGCCGCTTGGAGTGTGGCGTTGGTGCGGCGTTGGTGCGGCTGGAGTGGCTCGAAGCGGCTTGGAGTGTGGCTTTGGAGCGTATTGGGGTGGCTTTGGGTGCAACTTGCGGCGGGTTGGTGCGGCCTTGGTGCGGCTTTGGGGTGGCTTGGGTGCTGCTTGGAGTGGCTTTGGGGTCGGCGCGCCTCACCTGCTTCGCTCCGGCGCAAAATCGCTTTCGTACAACGTCCATTAGCGCGAATCAGTACCCAAACCTGGGGCGGACCGATAGGGTCGGGATATGAGTAACCCCGTGCACTATGGCGAGGGCAATGCTGTTGTCGAAACCGATCCTCCCCTAAGGGTCAGCCCGATCTTCCTCGGTCTCGTTGCCGTTACCGTTTTTGGAGGTTGGGCAGCCTGGACGGGAACTCTCGCCAAGTACTCGGTGTTCATTTTTGTATTCTTCGGCTGGATTGTTTCACTGTGTCTCCATGAGTATGCCCACGCTCGAGTGGCGCTATGGGCTGGCGACCGTTCGGTGCAGGGCCGTGGTTACCTCACCCTTGATCCCACAAAGTACGTTTCCCCTGGTTTGTCGATGCTGTTTCCGCTGGTGATTTTGATTCTCGGTGGCATAGGCCTTCCTGGAGGCGCGGTCTATATCCAAATGGACGCAATTCGCGATCAACGAAAACGCAGCATGGTCTCGCTCGCCGGTCCTGCAGCCAACCTGCTCGTGGGTATCATCTGCGCGCTTCCCTTCTTACTTGCTCGTTCGACGCTGGCCCAACACGGGCTTTTCGCCGCTGGATTGGCGTTCTTAATCACGTTGCAGTTCATTGCTTTTGTGCTCAATTTGTTGCCAATCCCCGGGCTTGACGGTTTTGGGGCGATCGAACCGTTTCTTTCCCGCTCCACCTTGGCCTCGATTGCCCCGTACCGCGGATATGCGCCGATTCTGTTGTTTGTCTTAATTATCCAATCGCGCACGATGAACAACCTCATATTTGGAACCGCGGATGATATGGCCAGCTTTCTTGACGTCCCCAACCGGTTGGCCGATTTCGGCGGGGCCCTGTTCAAGTTTTGGTAGCCCCCAATGCTGCGACATCAAGGCGACATTAAATAGCTCGCTTCGCTTGTAAAAACCTGCCGGTTGATCGCTACAGTCGGGGGATGCGCTTTGGATACTGGATTAACCCGACCTGGACATGGGCTGATATTCGTGATTCAGCGATACAGACGGAGGGGCTTGGTTTCGACAGTATTTGGATGTCGGATCACTTCATGCCCAATGCTCCAACTGCCGTGGAGGGTCCAACACAGGAATGCCTTTCTTTACTAAGTGCGCTTAGTGTTGCTACGTCACGGGTCAAGCTGGGCTCGATCGTTATCGGCAACACCTATCGCCACCCTGCCGTCTTGGCCAACATCGCAGCAACGATCGATCAGATTTCTGGCGGACGTTTCATCCTCGGTCTTGGTGCCGGCTGGCAAGAGAACGAACACGAAGCCTATGGCATTGAGTTTGGAACGGTACGTTCGCGTATGGATCGGTTGGAAGAAACCTGTGAGGCGCTCAACTTGTTGTTCTCCCAGTCCCGCACCAACTACGAGGGCGTGCATGTGCAGTTCAAAGACGCACCGCTTGATCCCAAACCGGTCCAATCGCCGCTGCCTATTTTGATCGGCGGAGGCGGCGAGAAGCGGACCCTCAAGATTGTGGCGAAGCACGCCCATCAGTGGAACGTTTGGGGTGATGCTGCCACGCTCGAAAAGAAAATCGGTATTCTCAACGGCCACTGCGCCGATATCGGTCGAGATCCGTCAACGATTCACAAAACCGCCGTTGCCTTGGTGTTCTTGAACGAGGACCAAGAAGCAAACGAAAAGCTGCGAGCGACTCCGCTCGGACGTCCCACGGTTATCGGCAACGCCGTCGAGGTAGCCGAACAGATGCGCGCCTACGAAGCCGTCGGCGTCAACGAGTTCCTGATCCCCGGCTTTACGTGGCGCAGTGCCGCAGCCGCTTCACAGCCATTGATCGACCTCGCTGCAGCGCTCAAGCCTGTCCAGGGTTAACCCGCCGGGGTTGCTCAACCGGCTTCCAACCCCGACACCGTGGAATTGGCACCGTGGAATTGGGTGATTGTTCAGCACCTAATTCCACTTGTTTGCTTGGGCTCGCTGGCAACGGCAACGGCAATGGGTAGCTGTGCCGCAGCAACGCCCATCCGCTACGCGGATACTACGTACTCAGAGTTGATGGGAGTTCGCACACAACCAGGTACGAATTGCCACCAACCCGCTCGATAACAAGCGCCGGGCCTAGCAATTCTCGACTGGAAGCTCGTTAGCGGAGCATTCAGAACCCTATGCGTACATGCTGGGTGGGATTTTGCCCGCAAACAACGGAGGAAATCCCACCCAAATCCCCTCGAACAGCGGGCTATTTGCCGCCGAGGTACGCGTCGCGGACGCTGG
>JAYSVF010000389.1:0-2545 GCA_043718695.1 Acidimicrobiia bacterium
ACCGCCGGAGCACCGATGGGATGACACCTTCTTTGCTCCGAAGCTCTGCAGTGACGCCGTGGTCGCCCTCGCCAAAGGAGGACAGCGTATCGCTATTGCTTCGCTGGTAAAGCTGGTCGACGATGCGGAACCCTCGTTGCTCTCTGTGAGCGCCGATCGGGCCTCGGCCTGTGTTGTTCTGGCGCAACGAGCACTAACCCGGCCAGCGGATTTTGATGACCTCCTCCGCTCGTTCCACGCGCACGGCTGTGTCCTAAACGACGGTGACTTACTCGTTGGGCCATAGGTGCATTTCCGAACCGACGCTTCTTTGCTGCATTTCGCTTTGCCTTCCGTTTGGCAATAGCGCTGCTGCCTTGACCTTCGCCGCACACACCTGAACCCTTCCGATCCGTCATCGTTTCGGCGATTGCAGGATGGATTCGTGGTTCCAGATTTGTGTGCCGTTTTTTCGATTGCCAAGTTGTCGAGGGTTCCGTCGTAGTGTCTTGCGATGCGTTTTGCCGAGTTACTTGCCACACCAGGTGTGCATGAGGAATCGGTTTTGCGGTCCACGTTTGGGTTTATGGCTTTTCATGGCGGGAATCTCGAACGGGTTACCGATGACATTGCCCGAACTGCCGCTGAACGTTCCAATTCTTCCTATTACGGCGTGGTACAGGATTATCCGCTTCGAGAGCATTTACCTTCCATCGAGGTTTCGCCCAGATCCTCCCCCGTTCTCGCCACGTTTGTTGCCCATGTCGACATTGTGATTGCTATCCACGGGTACGGGCGTGACGGATTATGGACCACAATCCTTGCTGGCGGCACCAATCGAGCTCTTGCTGGGGTCGTGACCAAAGCGCTCGCCCCAATGCTTGACGGCTACACGATTGTCGATGATCTCGAAGCGATTCCCAAAGAGCTCCGCGGCATGCACCCACAGAATCCTGTGAACCTCCCCCGATTTGGTGGCGTGCAGCTTGAGCTTCCACCCCGTATCCGCGGGCTCACTCCACAAGCGGCGAGTATGGAGCGCATCGACGGACGTATCGCACCAACGAACCGCTTGATCGATTCACTAGTTGATGCTGTGGCCATCTGGCAGCTGTTACCAACATCGGAACGCGAAGCGATCCTTCCGTTGTAACTCCGGTTCGTAAGCTCACGTATTATTACGCCTCAGTGGAGGTACTCGCAGTGCAACACCCGCTACCGATGCGCCGTGGGAACTGTTGGGTTAGGCGCGATCCACTGAAATCCAGCCCTGGCCTTCTACGTAACGGCGAATGATTCGAGCCGGAGCGCCCGCAACTACGCAACGGTCCGGTATGTCACGGGTGACCACTGATCCACCCGCGACCGTAACGTGCTCACCAATGCTCACGCCGGGCACCACAATGACGCCGTGTCCAAGCCATGAACCAGATCCTATGCGTACAGGCTTTTCTGGCATACTCTGCGCGCCTATTGGTTGTGTGAGGTCTTCGTAGCCGTGGTTTTGGTCGGTGATGTAACAGTTGTGACCGGTGAAGACATCGTCACCAATCTCGATGGCGAAGTGCGCCACGATGGCTGTGCCTTTGTTGATCAGGCAGCGATCACCAATGGTGAGTGCCGGATTGGAGACAGGAATTTGATCGGGATGAATCCCAACACTAAGCGTCACCCCTTCGCCGATCATGGTGTCCTTGCCGATGCGCATCCAGCGTTCCCCGTACAGCGTGTTCCACGGAAACATGAGGATGCTCCCCTCACCGAAAGCCCCAAAACGTTTGGCGTGATCGCTGTGGTGGCCAATAGCACCCCACGCTTTTGCCCTCGTCCACAGCTTGCGAACGGCCCTTGATCGAGCTTGAGCAAACGATCCTCGGGCGCTCGAGTATCCCCATCCTGGTCCTGGCATGGGCACCGACGGTACTCGCTAGGAACGCATGGCGAGGGCGTTAACCGCAGGAAACTATGACCGCAGCCGGGCTTTGGCAGTACCGAGATTGGCATTGCCTGCAGCAGCCCGCCCGGCATCCCAACCATCGGAATCAAGTTGGCGAACCTTCATTTTCTTGGTGTTCTTGAACAACGCGTCGGTCACCGCGGTAACGGCTTCTTCGCGTTCCTTAAGCACCAGTACCAATGCGCCCCCATAGGTTGCTTCGGCTTCGTGGGTCGCTTGTGTTTGCGCTTCGGTGAGCCGTTCACCAATCCGCACGCCATAGGCCACCCAATAGGCCCTACGAAACGCCGGAGAGGAAGTTCGCCCCTTCCCCGCCTCGGCCACAAGGTCTTGTAACCCTTTGGCGGCTTGAACCAAAAGCGAGGTGAACAGCAGATCGGAAAGTTCGATGTCGGTTGGAAAACCAACCGCTGTGGCCATCGCAAAGCGATCTTCGTAAACGATTTTGACGTTGTTGAGCCGGGCGACCGTAGCGAGAAGATAAACCTTTTCGGTGGCATAGGGGTTATCGAGGTGGAAACGTCTTTTGCGCACTCCGGCACCCAGTTGTTCCCCGTGCCGTAGATCAAGCACTGCAGCGTCTATCGAATAGCGGGTCATGAGATCTTG
>JAYSVF010000390.1:0-35151 GCA_043718695.1 Acidimicrobiia bacterium
CATTCGAGGCTTTTTGGCAATCACTCTTACGGGTGCTTGATTCGGGCTCTTTCGCTGGAGACACCAACTGGTGGACAAGAATTCTCACCCTGCTCGTCACGCTGGCCGGCATTTTCATCGCGGGCAGTTTGATTGGTTTGATCGCCACAACCGTTGATCAAAACATCGAAGAACTTCGCAAGGGCCGCAGTGCCGTTTTAGAAAACGATCACACTCTGATCCTTGGGTGGTCCGAACGGGTACCGGCAATCGTGCGTGAACTCACTATTGCCCACGAAAGTCGGAAAAATTCAGCGGTCGTAATTTTGGCGTTGGAGGAAAAGGACGTCATGGAAGAAGTTCTCCGCGACGCCATCGACGATACCCGCGGAACACGGATTGTTTGTCGCCGTGGAGACCCTTCAGACCTAGCGAGCCTCGCCTTAGCGAACTATCAAGCTTGTCGCTCTGTAATCATCGTCGACGGCCCTGGGGGCGCAGCTGCAACGGTTAAGACGCTGCTTGCCATTCGAGCTGTTGATCCTGAGCTAAGTAACTCCCACGTGGTTGCTGAAATGTCTGACCCCGATACCGCAACGTCGCTGTCTTCGTTGATTGGCAAACGGCTCGTTACGGTGAACTCCGATGATGTTGTCGCGGAGCTCACCGCACAGGCTTGTCGCCAGCGTGGACTGAGCACGGTCTTCCATAAGCTTCTCGACTTTGATGGAGACGAGATCTATTTCGCCCCTTTCCCTCAAGTGATTGGCCACACCTATGCTGAAGCGCAACTGGGATTTGCCGCTTGCACCTTGATGGGCCGCTTGCGTGGCGATGGAACCGTAGAACTCAATCCGCCAGCAAATAGCTGTATCGAAGCTGGCGACCAACTGATTGGGGTGGCATCCGACGATTCAGACTTCGTATTCAGTGGGTTCACCACCATTAACGCACTTGCTGTTCCCGAAGCGTCGCTTGAAGAACCAGCTCAGCGCCGAATCATTATCGTGGGTTGGAGCGCCCTCGGTCCACGAGTTGTCATGGAGCTGGATGAGTTTCTCGGCGCGCACACAACCGTTGAAATTTTGATCGACCCGGAAAAAGTGGATGTGGGCACCGTTCGAGCCTCGATAAGTCCAAAGATTATGACCGTTGAAGTAGCCGAGCTTTCCGGAGGACCCGAGCGGATCGCCGAACACGCAGCTCGTAACGCCTTCGACGAAGTCATTGTTTTGGGGTACCGCCAGAACCTATCGATCGAAGAGGCCGATGCCCGTACCCTGTTGACGCTCCTGGCCTTCCATTGCGTACGCGAACGGCTTAACATTGGTCGAGTGCGAATGGTGGCCGAGTTATTGGATCAACGCCACGCAGCACTTGCCGAAGCGACGGGAGCCGACGACTTTATTGTGTCTGATGAGCTCACCAGCTTGATGTTGGCCCAGCTCTCGGAACGCCATGAACTCAACGATGTTTTTGCGGACCTGTTCGATTCCGACGGGTGCACGATTGCACTCCTACCGGTAGCGAACTACTCAGCAGAACAAGCCACCACCTTCGGTCAAATCGTTGCTACCGCATCGGCTTGTGGTGACAGTGCGCTGGGCTACCGACGAAACGCCAGTGGGGAAGTAGTGGTGAACCCCAAGCGTGACAGCGCCCCAAACCTAACCATTGATGACCAGGTGCTTGTGCTGTCCTCTCCCCGGCGAGTTTGAGCACGGAAACTTCCAAACCTGCTGCCCTTGAGGTTTCAAAGTGATAGCTCTTCGACCCCACGCCTGTTCACGGGCGCGGAAAGGGTTTCGTGGTAGTCACATACTATGCTCGTGCAGCCGACTCAGTGGTCTTTGTCTGCCAATGCAGCTGAAGGAGCGGGCTTGCCGATAAGGTGCGGAGATGGAACGGCGCATCTTTGGGTTAGAGAACGAGTACGGCGTTACCTGTACTTTGCGGGGTCAACGCCGTCTCAGTCCCGATGAGGTGGCCCGCTACCTGTTTCGCCGGGTTGTTTCATGGGGCCGCAGCTCTAACGTGTTTCTTGAAAACGGGGCGCGCCTCTATCTTGACGTTGGCTCCCACCCCGAATACGCCACACCAGAGTGTGATTCGTTGCTCGATCTTGTAACCCATGACAAGGCCGGGGAACGCATCTTGGAATCACTCCTTGAATCGGCCGAAGCACGGTTACGCGAGGAGGGCATTAAGGGTGACATCTACCTTTTCAAAAACAACACCGATTCGGCTGGCAACTCCTACGGCTGTCATGAGAATTACCTCACCAGCCGAGCCGATGACCTCAACCACTATTCCGATGTACTCATACCATTTCTTGTTTCCCGATCGGTATATGCGGGGGCTGGCAAAGTTCTTCAAACGGCCCGAGGCGCCGTGTACTGCGTTACTCAGCGTGCAGAACATATTTGGGAGGGCGTAAGTTCAGCAACCACCCGTTCCCGGCCCATTATCAACACCCGTGATGAGCCCCACGCTGACGCTGAGAAGTACCGTCGGTTGCACGTGATTGTGGGCGATTCCAACATGAGCGAGTACACCAACTTTCTCAAGGTGGGTGCCGCAGCCATCATGTTGCGCATGCTCGAAGACGAAAGCGTGGTGCTGCGCGATTTGACTCTCGAAAATCCCATTCGAGCCATCCGAGAAATCAGTCACGACATGACCTGCACCCGCAAGGTTCGCCTGGCCAACGGACGCGAAGCCAGCGCACTGGATATCCAAGGCGAGTACCTCAACCGGGCGTTGAAATACGCGCAAACGAAGGGATTCCCGGAAGAGGAAACCAAGGCGCTCGGCATGTGGAAACACTGCATGGAAGCCCTCGAAAAAGACCCAATGACGCTCGACCGGGAAATCGATTGGGTCATTAAGTACAAGCTCATCGAAGCGTTCCGTGCCCGTCACGACATCCCGCTCAGCCACGCACGGGTTGGCTTGCTGGATTTGCAATATCACGACATTCACCGAGAGCGCGGTGTGTACTACCGAATGCAACAGCGCGGACTCGTAGAACGTATGTGCACTGATGAAGCTATTGATGTGGCAATCGAAACGCCACCGCAAACCACCAGAGCCAAACTGCGGGGAGATTTTATAAAGGCAGCCAAGGAAAAGAAGCGCGATTTCACCGTCGACTGGGTGCACCTCAAACTGAATGACCAGGCGCAGCGTACCGTGCTGTGTAAAGACCCGTTCAAGTCTAAAGACGAGCGGGTGGAGAAGCTCATTGCTTCGCTCTAATTTTGTGAGCTCCAACCAAACGACGGAACAATCGCCGTTAAGCAAAACACGGGTTTGGAGTCTTAGAACGGCACTGCCTTGCGAACTGAAGGCGAGAAAACCGTGACCACGTTTCGCTCAGCTCTCGTAACCCAAATACTCACCGAACGACCCGGATTTCAGCGCCTAGAGGTTCGCATTAACGGTGTGTTGGCCCGGGCCTATAACCTTCCGGGCTTAACCGGCGACGTACGAGCAGGCGACCAGGTGATCTGCAACACCACAGCGGTTGAATTGGGCCTAGGTACCGGTGGCTGGCATGTAGTGCACTGGAACCTCCGCAATACCAGCTTAGAAATTCCCAATGCCGGGCACATCATGAAAATGAGGTACTCATCACTACAAACCAATACCGGTGCAGCCGAGGAGTTTGATTCTTCACCAACCGACATCTCGGGAATCCCGGTCGTGTTATGTTCCCTGCACTCGCAAATGGGTACCGCAGCTGCGGCCTTCGCCTCGGAAACAAAGAGCTTGTTTGGTGCCGCGAAACGCTTGGCGTACGTGATGACCGATGGGGCGAGCCTCCCGCTGGCTTTCAGCGAACTGGTGTATGAGTTGCGAACCAAAAACTTGTTGTGCGGAACCGTGACCAGTGGTCACGCCTTTGGTGGGGAGCACGAAGCCGTCAACACCTTGAGTGGCGTGGGAGTAGCGGTTCGCGAGTGCAAGGCTGATGCCATTGTGGTGGCCATGGGCCCAGGGGTTGTAGGTACAGGATCGAAACTTGGGACAACCGCTATTGAAGTGGCGCCACTCGTTGATGGATTACGTCGTCTGGGAGCTAAGCCAATTGTGTCGCTGCGGGCTTCTTCGGGCGATGCACGGCCACGACACCATGGCATTAGCCACCACGGCAAAACCGTTCTAGAGCTCTGTGCCGGGGCTGAGGTCGCTGTTCCCCATCCGGAACTCGATTCGGTCCGTACGGCGTTAGGCGCTGCACTAAACGAGCACCGGTTGGTAGGGGTTGAAGTGGGTGATCCTTCAAAATTGCTCGACGACTACGGGTTGACGATCACGTCGATGGGTCGCGGACCCGGGGCCGATCGTGCATTCTTCGCCTTTGCTGCCGCAGCTGGGGTGCACGGCGCACGTAGTCTCAAGTAGTGGAGTTTTCTTGACGCTTGGTTCGTATCAATAGCCAAGCGTGACAGCAAGACTTCATGAGCCGCAGTGCCTAACCGCACGGCCAAGCGCACCGCATAACACTGCATAACACACCGCGTAAGAACCCTCCTATACCGTGGCCTCGGCCCAGAACCTTAAGAACCTGCCTTTTCGTGAGCCGCATCGAACGACTACTGAATCTCACCGCCGCCCTGCTCAACACCGAGCGGGCCTTAAGCGCCGAAGAACTGCACGAACGCGTCCCCGGGTATCCCGATGACAAGGGCTCGTTTCGCAGGCAATTCGAACGCGACAAAGATGCCCTGCGCCAACTCGGGCTGCCGCTCACGACCAGTGCGCTCACCGGTGAATACGCAGAGTTTCAAACCGGCTACCAAATCCCGGCCGCCGAGTACTACCTTCCTGACCCGGGCCTAGCCCCCGATGAACTCTCCGCGCTTCACCTTGCCGCTCGAGTCGTTCGCCTTGAAGGCAGCGGAACCGCAGATGCCAGTTGGAAACTTGGTCGTCCCGGCGCGCCATCCGGCGGCAATCCTGCGCTGTCGCTCGATGCGGTCATCCCCGTAAGTGACCGCCTCGCGGTTTTATTTGGTGCCATCGCCGAACGACGATTTGCTACGTTCACCTATAAAGGCGAAACCCGGACGGTTGAACCGAACCAGCTCAGTTTTCGCACCGGACATTGGTACCTCCTCGCTTTTGATCAACTGCGTGCCGATCACCGTTCGTTCCGCATCGACCGAATCGAATCGCCAGTGGAACTGGGTGAGCAAATTGATGCGACCATGGCTGCGGTCCCACAGAACCGGGCACCCCAGCAGCCTTGGGAAATGGGTACGGGTGAGCCAACGATTGCCCAGGTACGAATTGATGCCGCGCAGGCCATTTGGGCCCGGGCCAATTTGGGTGAAGCCGCGGTTGTGCAACGAGATGATGATGGCGCCGTTACCTTCCAACTTGCGGTGCGAAACCGTGATGCATTCCGTTCGTTTGTACTGGGTTTTCTTGACCGAGCGACCGTGGTTGGCCCCCCAGAACTTCGCCACGACATGATCAACTGGTTGCGCCACATCAGCACTGGTGGGCACCCGTCAGCTGAAGAGGTTTTTGCTCATCCTGATGGCGAAGCTGATGGCGAGGCACGGGGCGAGACGCATAGCGAAATTGGCGCCCACGGAGTCGGCCCGGCGGCGTTTGATGCTGGTGCTCCCGATCCGGCTTGCCGGTTGGATGAGAGCACTGTCCGTTCGGGTGACGGAGTCGGCCCGGCGGCGTTTGACGCTGGTGCGTTCTAATGGCCAAAGTAACGACAGAGGATCGCTTAGCTCGAATCTTGGCCATGGTTCCATGGGTAGTGGCGCACGACGGGCCGAGTATTAAAGAAACCTGCAAGCGGTTTGGATGCACCACGGCCGAATTGGCCTCCGACATTGAACTGCTCTACCTCTGCGGATTGCACCCCTACACACCAGATTTGTTGATCGAAGCGGCACTGGTCGATGGCCGCGTATTTATCCAGTACGCCGATTATTTCAGCCGTCCGTTGCGTTTGACGGCGCCGGAAGCTCTGTCGTTGGTCGCTGCGGCGAGCACCCTGTTGGGCGCGCCTGGGACCGAAACCGACGGACCACTAGCACGGGGGCTGGCCAAGCTGGCAGCGATCACCGGGGGAGCGGGGGAAGCAGTAGAGGTGGATTTGGGTGCCGCTGAACCGGCCATGCTGGCCTCCATGCGAGAAGCCGCCGAGCGCGGTGTGCAGGTAGACATCGAGTACTACGCGTTTGGGAAGGACGAACTCACTCAACGCACGATCGAACCCGACGCAGTGTTCTCCAACGGCGGCCAATGGTATGTGCGGGCCTATTGCCATCAAGCAATCGATCAACGAACTTTTAGGATCGACCGGATTCTCACCGCGGCCCTCACCAACCGGCCCCGTTCAGGACCAAGCGCGGTTGGTGCACCGAGATTGTTTGATCGCCTCGGTACTACCGGTGATGTAACCCTCGATTTGTTGCCGGGTGCCCATTGGGTCGTGGAGCAGTACCCCATCAAGTCGACAACGCAGCGTGACGATGGTGTACTTCGTGTTGTTCTTGCCGTCACCGAATTTGCCTGGCTTGACCGGCTTATCTTGCGGCTTGGACCCTTGGCAACGGTCGTTGAGTCTCCAGCCGGTTGGGGAGGCGCGGCCGATGCTGCCCAACGCGTCGCTCGAAACTACGATGTGCGGTAACCCAGCAATCTCCTCCGAAGCGGTCCGTCCCCTTCATGTCGCCGCTCAGGGGGTTCTCATGACGGTTGTGGGCAAAATGGTGGGTGCTGCGCCGCTGGCAGTGGGAAGGAACTGGATATGAGCACCTTGACACAATCGCCGGGAACCCTTGCGAACACTTCAACTGAACTGGTTGACCTTACCGGCGTTGACCTAACCGGCGTTGACGCGAACGCCGTTGATTCACGCGATGTTGATTTGACCGTTGTTGACGTTGTTGACGATGTTCGTGTCGATGGCGCGGCAGGTGTCTCTGATTTGGGCTTAGCGAACCCGGTCGGTCTGGCTGGTCCGGCTGGTTCGGCCGGACTGGTTAACTCGTCCAGACGGCCCAAGGGTCGCAACCGCCACGGACGGGGTTTGGCTCGGATTTTGGCCGAGTGGCTGGCAATAATCGCCGTAGCGCTCAGCGTTGCGTTGTTGGTGCGGGCCACGGTAATCCAAGCGTTCTGGATTCCTTCAACGTCGATGACCCCAACGCTTCAGGTCAATGATCGCCTCCTCGTTGACAAGGTGAGCTTTCAGGTACGTGAAATCGGGCGTGGCGAAATAATCGTGTTCGAGAGACCAGCCAAGCTCCAAGAAGATTTCAAAGATCTCATCAAACGAGTCGTTGGACTACCGGGCGACACGGTGGAGGGCCGTGACGGGGCGGTATTCGTCAACGGCAAAAAGCTGGCTGAGCCATATTTGCCTGCCGGGGTCATTACAAAAGACTTCCCACCACAACAGGTTCCTATCGACAATTACTTCGTGATGGGCGACAATCGGGAAGTTTCTTGGGACAGCCGTTATTGGGGGACTGTAGAACGAAAGCTTGTAGTGGGAAAAGCCATTCTTCGTGTTTGGCCGCCATCCCAAGCTGGACGACTGTAACTTCGCTCAAAACTCCAGAATCGGTGTTCAAACCGGGGTTCGGGCCGGCCGTGTTGACCTGCCGACGCCACGTGTCTTAGAGAGTCAACGCTATGGGTTAGTGATACTGGGTGCAACAGGAGGTTTTCCGTTGAGGACGCTCATCATCCGTTCTGGATCGTCGCAGTAGACCCCGTCGATACGCATGGCAATGAGCTCCCGCAAAACCCGTTCGTGTTGAGCATCCCAGCCAAAGCACTGCAACTCGAAACGGGCAAACAGTGTGGTTAGGCCTCCGGTCCAGTCGCTGTAATGCATATTGATGGCATCGATACCCGCCGCCCGTAACTCGGCCCCTCGTTTCTCCGGCGCCCCGTTGAGCCGTTTCAGTCGGGTCGAATCCACCATCTTGATGTCGGGGAACTTGGCGCGAAGCGAAGCGAGACGCTCCCACTGCGGATCACACAGCCAGAGTTTCTCTAATGCGGAACCACCGGTAGATCGAGCTACGGCCACGGTTGCGTCGTAGGCAGCTGGATCTTTCACATCGAGCGACAGCGCGAAGCCCGTTCCGCACGTTGCGTAAAGGTCGTCGAGTCCGGGGATGTGATCAGGCAAGTCTCGCCGATTTACCTCGGAAATCAAACGCTTACGCAGGAGCCCCTTCACTACGCCATCGTGATCGAGCACCGGGTATCCATCGGCCGTGATCCAAACGTCACTTTCGAGCCCTGTGGCTCCGAGTCGCAGCGCCAGTTGGAACGCTTCGAGGGTGTTCTCCGGCGCATGTGCCCGAGCCCCACGATGAGCAAAACCTATGGGAACAGGAAACAACGCCACGCACGAACACTAAATCAACCGAGCCCGACGGACAGAACTTCACGCCGCGTGTGCCCAACGATCTCACGCTAGGTCTCGAGTTCGAGTTCGGGTCCCGGTCTCGGTGCGGTAACTGCCGGTATCTGCAGCCGTCGCGATCTCGATGGGCGATTCTGAGCGATCGTGGAAACCAAGACGCCCCGATCGTTTCCGATTCGGGGCGTGCATTGTTGAATACGGGTTTCTGCCAAGGGGCAATGTATGAGCTGGGTGAGTTAGAAATCGTCGTGGCGACGGCCTGAGGCCTCAAATGCCGAGAACCAATCAGGCCGGTCGAGCAGCTTGGCGAACTCGTCAATCTCGGTCGCGCTGATACTTGGGGTGGTTTTTCCTGCCCTTGCCGCGCCTGCCGAAAGGAGCAGCGCAATTACATCGGGCACTGCTGAACGTTCAACGCTATCGGCGCACGTTGGGCAAACAAAGCAGTAGCCAGTCTCAGATCCGTCGTCGCCAAGAATGGCAATGTCGTTGATTCCAAATTCCACATCGCCACATTCTGGGCACCTTGCTCGAATTCTCGTCACTGTTTGGCTCCTACGTATCTTTGTTTTTAGGGCGGGTGCTTGCGCACCGTGGAAACGCCCGGTTTTCACAAAGGAGGCATCGGCTGTGGCCCACCCAAGGCTGACCGTTTCGGGCCAAAAGACCGTTCAAATGGGTCGTTCGGCCCGGTTTGCGGGCACTCGAGACCGCTATCGGTGGCTCTTGGTGGCCCGGTTTCACCGCAGGTCATTGAACCTCTCAAAGTCTCAGAACTGAAGCGTGGTTCGGATTTGCTTTCGGTAGAGCGCGAAGCCAAATCGGAACCTTTGCCACACACCAATCGCTCACTTCTGCCCCGTTCTTGCCGACTGCAGGTTCAACCGGCGTAAAGCGGCCGATGATCTGGGTGAACATCAAGAAGCGCCACCTGTTGTGTGAAGCGCCCGGTAGCATGGACGCTGTGTTGAACGTAGGTGGGGGCGAGATCTTGGTGATCTTTATTGCCGCCCTGGTCATTTTGGGGCCCGAACGGCTCCCGCAGTTCGCGAACGATGTCGGTAAGTGGCTTTCTAAACTCCGAACCATGTCATCAGGGGTGCAATCTGAGTTTCGTGATGCGCTCGCTGCTGATGAGTTCAAGGAAAGCCTTGATGGTGTTCGGGCCGTAATGGATTTGAAGAACCAAATTGTTGGGGAACTGACGGGCATCACCTCAGCCGTTACCTCTTCGGTGAATGCTTCTGTGAGCGATGTGAAGTCGGCGTTGCCCACTTTTGCCGTGAAAAGCACGACTGGCGGATCGTTTTACACAGCGCCCACCGAGTGGCCTGAACCGGTGGGTGCAGGAAATGATTCAGATGAATCTGGTGATACTGATTCCTCAGCGTTTTCGTCACCGGTCTTTGCTGGTGCGTTTGATCCAGGAAGCTTGGATGAGCCTGCTGAACTTGGTGAATCAGCGGTGGTGCCCACGCCCTCGATTGCCCCTCCCGATGGCATTTTCGCCGATGATGTCCCGGTTGACCATCCCATGAACCATCAAAGTGCCGGAGCAATCCCGCCGCCGGCCCAGCTAGTGCCCGACATCTTGTTGAGTGATCGCCTCTTCACAGGCGGGTCGCAATGAGTACGGCCACCGAGACGGGCAATTCGGTAGCGCCTCCGCAGCAAATGCCATTTATGGAACACATCCGAGAGTTACGGTCTCGGTTCCTCAAGGCCATTGGCGCCATCATTGTTTGCTCGGTCATCGCCTTTACCCAGTTCGACTGGGTCCAAGAATGGTTACTTGATTTCTACCAAAACGCGGCTGACAATCCGGAGCTGAAATTCCTCACTTTTGGCCCAGTGGATGGCATCGGTGCTCGTACGAAGGTGTCCACCTACATTGGGCTGTTTGCATCGTGCCCGGTTTGGCTTTGGCAAGTTTGGGCATTTATCAACCCTGCTTTGAACAAAAAGGAACGCAAGTACGCGGTTCCGTTCATTGTGTCATCGGTTGTGCTGTTTATCGGAGGGGCTGCGATGGCGCTTGCTACGTTGCCCGCTGGCTTACGTTTCCTTATTACCTTCGCTGGTAAGGCCCAGGAGCCTGCATACAACACTGACAAAATGACCAGCTTGGTGATTTTGATGGTGTTGGGTTTCGGATTTGCTTTTCTTTTCCCAGTGTTTTTGGTGTTTTTGCAATTGGTACGTGTACTGAAGAGTGAGAAGTTGTTCGCGGTTTGGCGTTACGCAATCGTCGGCATTTTTGTGGCCGCAGCGGTCATCACTCCCTCGCAAGACCCCATTAGCTTCATTGCCATGGCGGGGCCGATGGTGATCTTCTACTTCGCCGCGGCATGGATTGGAAAGTTGCTCGGCCGCTAACTTGCTAGGCGATCCTTCATCGGGCGACTCACCCGTTAACGCGGTAACCGATGCGGTAACGGTAACCGATACGGTAACGGTTTCGGTATCGGCCCAGGCGTTCGCCGACACCCTTTCGTTTGCGGTTGACCCCTTTCAACAGCAGGCGTTTGCCGCCCTCGATGCGGGGGCTTCGGTAGTCGTTGCGGCGCCCACAGGTTCCGGTAAAACCCTGGTGGCCGAGTACGCGGTGTACCTGGCATTGCAATCTGGTGGCAAAGCGTTTTACACAGCCCCGGTTAAGGCGCTGTCGAACCAAAAATTCGCCGATCTGGTAGCACGCTATGGTGCTGACAACATTGGATTACTCACGGGTGACAACTCGGTGAATCCTGATGCGCCTGTAGTGGTGATGACCACCGAAGTGTTGCGCAACATGATCTATGCGCGTTCACGAACGCTCGAAAATTTGCGATTCGTGATTCTTGATGAAGTTCACTACCTCCAAGATGCCTATCGCGGGCCGGTGTGGGAAGAAGTAATCATTCACTCTCCGCCAACCGTGGACTTGGTTTGTCTTTCCGCCACCGTTTCGAATGCCGAAGAATTGGCCGATTGGGTTTCATCGGTACGTGGACATACCGAAGTCATCATTCATGAAGAACGACCAACTGAACTCAACCACATCTATCTGATTGGCAACCGCGATACCGGTGACGTCACGATTCTCCCCACCTTCGTCGACGGGAGACCCAATCCCCAAGCCGCGAAACTCGATGCTGAGGGCGCGGGAAATGGCGGCGGAAACTACGGCAAACCACGAACTAACAACCGGCGAACCACAGCATCGACCCCCCGGCGCTTTGAAATTATCGAAGCATTGCGGATCGAAGAAATGCTGCCCGCTATCTACTTCATCTTTAGCAGAGCGGCCTGCAACGAAGCGGCCATGGCCTGTTTGCATGCGGGCTTACGATTAACCGCCCCTGATGAACGGCGACACATTCGGGCGATTGTTGAAGAACGAGTCGCTGGCCTCTCCGATGATGACCTTCGGGTGCTCGATTATGGGCGCTTTCTTGCTGGACTAGAGAACGGTTATGCCGCTCACCATGCTGGAATGGTTCCGCCGTTTAAGGAAGCAGTTGAGGCCTGTTTTGTTGAGGGGCTACTCAAGGTGGTGTTTGCCACGGAGACGCTGGCCTTGGGTATCAACATGCCTGCCCGTACCGTAGTGATTGAGAAGCTTTCGAAGTTTGGTGGAGAGCGTCACTCGTTTCTTACTCCGGGCGAGTTCACCCAGTTGACTGGGCGAGCGGGCCGCCGAGGTATTGATCCTGTGGGCTATGCGGCGACGCTTTGGACACCCTTTGTTCCTTTTGACCAAGTGGCTTCGTTGGCATCGCGGCGAACGTATGAATTGAAATCGGCCTTTCGTCCAACGAACAACATGACGGTGAATTTGGTGCGCCGTTATTCGCCGACCGAGGCGCATCATCTGCTTTCGCTTTCCTTTGCGCAGTACCGCATCGACGGTGATTTGGTTTCCCTTACGGTGCGAATCGATCGTCTTCGTAGGGAGTTAGCGGATTCACGGGAACGAGCAGAGTGTGAACGTGGTGATGTCAGCGCGCATATTGCGAAGCAGAAACGTGAGCTGGGCCCTGCTGCCCCGGAACGTGAAATTGCTGCGCTCCTTGATGGTCTTCGTCCGGGTGATGTTTTGGCCCCGAATGGCATTATCGGGGCCCCGCCTGGTGGCGCTGAGTCATTCGATTCGGAAGGTAACTCTGGAGCTGGCTTGGATCGTTGGGCTCCCGATCGGGGGGCTCGGCCCGGCGACGATTGGCTGTTGGTAATTGCTACCGCTCGTAGGCGGGGTCGAGACACCACGGTTCGGGCGTTGCGGTCCAATGGTCGGATGTTTGCCCTTACTCCGAGGGATTTTCGGTCCTTACCCAATGTGGTTACGAACGTGAAGTTGCCGGTCCCGTTTAATCCCAACTCCCGCTCGTTCCTTGAAGCAGCCGCCATCTCACTAAACAAGGCAACGCAGCGAGCCGTTGGAGCGAAACCTGGCAAAAAGAATCGCACTGCGGCGAACGAACCCCTTGACGACGTTTCTGTGACGGGAGGTTCTGGTCGCAAGATTGATCGGGGAGGCGTCGAAGGGTGCCCCGATTTCAAACTGCATCTCAAAGCTTTGGAGCGGACAAGGGGCCTCACTAGCGAGATCAATCTTTTGCAGTCACGGATCACCGATCGGAAGGAATCCCTCTCAGCCCAGTTCGACCGGGTACTGCAGTTACTCGAAGGGCTTGGCTATCTCGACGGGTGGTCTATCACTCCGTTCGGCGACATGTTGGCGGGTATCTTCCACGAATCTGATCTGCTGATCGCGGAATGTCTACGTTCCGGTGTTTTAGATGGGCTCACCCCGCCACAACTTGCTGGTCTGATTTCGGTGTTCGTGTACGAAACGCGCGGCCCCGGTTCGGGCGCTGGCCGGCGAGGAAGAGCTGAAGCAGCCGTTGACCGCTCTCGTCGCACGATTGCGGCCGGGAGTGATGGCCGGCCCGCCGCGTCGGTTGGCGTTGGCCGTCCTGGCACTCGTGGCGACCATGATGCCCGTCGCAACGGTGACTTACCGTTGGAGTTTCCCAAGGCACTGCAGGCTCGCTACTGGTCGATGAGTGAGATTGCTCAGGAACTCAACGATGATGAAGCAGCGTTGGACCTTCCACTTTCGAAAACGCTTGATCCGGGTTTTGTAGCGGTGGCGCAGAGGTGGGCCGGCGGACGTGAGCTTGATGCGGTGTTGGCTGAGGGTGAAATCACCGGTGGGGACTTTGTACGAACCATAAAAATCCTTATTGATTTGCTCCGACAAATTGGCAAGGTTTCGACCAACATGGCCACGGCCAAAACGGCCCGTCAAGCCGCTGATGCCTTGTTCCGAGGTGTGGTGAAGGCTTCTTCGCTTGATCAACTTGGTGACATAGTTGGGTCGGTTGATCTCTCGCCCATCGAAACTTTGGGCGAAGTCGATCAACCGTTACGATAAAAACGCTTATGACCATTGGCAAGGGAACAATTTGGGGACGCCCTGGCGTGCTGAGCGCGGGCAGTCCTACGTTTGACACCGATACCGCGCTCGCAGCGCATTTGGCATCGTTGCTTGGCGACCATCTCCCCAAAATTCCTGCCGCGCAACTTCGTGAGCCACCTATCGAGTACCTGAGTTTGTTGCGTGACCTGCCACCCATTGCGCTCACCGGGGGAGCGCTTTGGAGAACGATTGGCGGTCCAGGTGCGATCGGCCGTTACGCAACGAATGAAGCTCGTCATTACCCCTGCGATTTGGCCGTCGCCGTCGCTGATGGACTCCAACACCTCTTCGTTGCCTCACTTGTCGCTCGGAACCGTTGGTGGACTCAAGCAGCCGTGGTGATGAATGCGCAAGATATGGGCGCGTACCGTTTCGGGCACAGAGCGCATCCCGGTGATGCTCTGCTTGACATCTATGAAGCGCACATACCATTTGGTGACGTGCGGAAAATTGCAACGCGCGCCAAGTTGGGAAGCCACCTTCCGCACCCTGGAATCACCGAACGGCGCCTTCCTGCGGCAAGTTTTCATTTTCAGCACCCGCGCCAGCTTTGGCTTGATGAGTGCCGAGTGGGAAACGTGCAACAACTATCGGTCCACGTCGTCCCTGATGCTTTTATCGTGGTGGTTTGACCTCGCCGCTTGCATGGGAATATTCTCCTGGTTCTGTGGGGCGAGTGTGCGTACGTAGCAGCCTCGGCGGGGTAAATAGGTCCCGCCTATCCACCGAAACGAGGCGTTTAGTTCGTATTCTGTACGCCAGTGTTGCTCACGACCGCAGAGACGTTCACCGAAAAAGAATCCGAAATCCTTCGCAGGTATTTCACCAACTTGGACCAGCCGGTCTTCGCCCTGGTGAACCTTCCTGAAGTGGTGAAAGGCGCGCTCTTCGCCCGGTATTCACGCACGGCGAAAAGCCTACGACGCCTCTTTTTGGATGAATTCGTCGGCGAGCTAGACGTCTCCGGTGACCTTGGGATGGATGCAACCGTTGGGCTAGACCGGGCCGAATCGCTGTACGAGAAGGTTTTTGGCGAATACGGCGATGATTCCGTGGCGCAGCTTGGCGGAGTGCACCTGGCTTGTGAGCAGGCATCAAACCTGCTGACAAAAATTCTTGAGCGCGGTCGGCTGATGAGCTACCTCGAACAATCGACCCGCTACATCGCCTATGACAGTCGCATAGAGGGCCGTTACCGGTACCACCGCGATCTCGAAGTGGTGGGCTCGAACCTTGGGGCCCGTTACGTGGGTGACATGGACCGAATGTTTGATTGCTATTCGGATCTTCTTCCCGTTCTCCAAGAGCATTTTCGCAAGCGATACCCGAAGGCCGATCAAGACTCCGACATGGTTTGGCGTCAAGCTATTCGTGCGAAGTCTTTTGATGCGCTCCGGGGAATTTTGCCGGCCGCTTCGCTTTCTAATCTCGGCATCTACGGCTCGGGGCAAGGTTATGAAATGTTGCTGTTGCGTATGCGAGCGCATCCGCTACCTGAAGCCCGGGCGTACGCAGATTTAATGCTTACCGAACTCCGGAAGGTAATCCCATCGTTTCTTACCCGCGTCGACCGGCCCGAACGTGGGGGGCAGTGGAGTGATTACCTGAGCGACAACCGTGAGGCAACCGCTGAGGTAGCCAACGAACTGTTTGCTGGTGACCTTGATGAATCCGATGGCGAAGCCCCAATGGTTCGCCTCACCGATTTTGATCCTGATGGCGAAGACAAACTCGTTGCGGCAATGCTGTACGAGTCGCTGGATCTTTCCGAGGATCGCATACTGGCTCGCGTCCGTTCGATGGCCTACGAAGACAAAGAACGCGTCGTTCGCGCCTATGTGGGCACGCGTTCCAATCGACGCCACAAGCCAGGCCGTGCCCTCGAACGTCTCAACTACCGGTTCGATATTTTGAGCGATTACGGGGCGTTTCGTGACCTGCAACGCCACCGTCTGCTGACGATTGAATGGCAGTCGCTCTCACCTACGCACGGTTATGTGCTGCCCGAGGCCGTGGTTGAAGCCGGTGCTGCCGCAGAATTTGAATCGGCAATGGACCGTTCTGCTGATCTTTACGATGCGATGGTTGACCGGTTCCCGGAACAGGCTTCTTATGCCGTGTCATTGGCGTACCGTCTTCGCTATGTGATGCAAATGAACGCCCGCGAGGCGCTGCACCTGATTGAGTTACGCTCCTCGCCGCAGGGTCACAGCGAATACCGCCGGGTAGCCCAACAAATGCATCACCTCATTCGTGACGCCGCCGGGCATCGTTTGGTGGCTGACATGTTCACGTATGTCGACCATGGCGAATACGAACTGGAACGCCTCGATTCGGAGCGCCGTGCCGAACAGAAACGTCTCACCCGCGAGTCCTAGCCAACTTGATATCGGTAGGCGGCGGGGCCCGCGACTTGCTGTTCGCAGTCTCGCTCCCGCTAAGCAGCATTTGCCCCTTCCGCTTGCTGACATTATTGATTGATTCTTACCTTTAGCTCAAGCGTGGGTTAATCCGGCGTGTTCAACTACGTGAGTGACCACGTTGAGTTCCCGTTCGTTAAAGCTGTTGACGGGTGTTTTAACCGTGGGTTTGGCCGGTGCAGGCTATGGCGCGTTTGCTGCGCTTCGCAAGCCTGTCGTCGTTCAATCGAATCGAACCGTGATCGTTACTACCGGCACGGCCGCGGAAAAGATCGCAGCTACCGGCACGGTGAGTGCAACTACCACGGCTTCGCTCAGCTTTTCTAGCACCGGAAAGGTAACTGAACTTACGGTTGAAAAGGGTCAACAGGTTCTTGTTGGTGACATTTTGGCCAAGATTGATCCAACGGCGGCCAACAATACGCTGAGCCAAGCCAAAGCCAACCATGCAACCGCCCAAGCGCGCTTGCAGACGCTTCTTGATGGTCTCTCCGTCGATGAGCGGAAGCAGTTGGTGATTTCGGGCGAGCAATCAGCATCGCAAATCAATGCGGCAAAACGATCACTACGTGATCTTCGCGCTTCGCTGGCTTTGGCGGCAAAGACCTATCAAACCTCGGTGTCAACGGCACTTACCGGTTTGGAAAACGCTCAGGTGAGCACGGAGATGAACGCCAAGAATTACCAACTCGCGATCGACAATGCAACAACCGCAGTAGCGAATGCGCAAGCCACGATGGCGATCAGCGCGAAGGGTTACCAGGCATCGGTGGATCAGGCGCAGGTCAATCTTGACAATGTGCTCAAGAACACGGCGCTCAATGCCAAGGGATACCAAACCTCGATCGAACAGGCGCAGTTGAGCGCGGACAACCTCAAAGTGAACGTCGGATTGAGTGCCAGCGCTTCGCAGCTCACTGTTGAGCAGGCCCAGGCCAACCTGGCCGCTGAACAAGCAAACTTTTCGTTCATCCAAGGTGACTTTGCTGGTGCTACGGCCGCCATCGAGGATTCGAAAGTTTCTTACGCTGCTGCTTCAGTCGCTTACAACGCGGCTGCTGCCAGCTACACCGCAGCTGCGGCCGCGTACGCCGCCAGTCCAACCAATACGTTGCGTGTCGCTTCGGAAACGGCCAAATCCAACCTCGATAAGGCGCAAGCGGAGCGCGACAAGGCGCAGGCTGCCCAAGATAAAGCGCAGGCTGCATACAATTCGCTGAATGAGAGCGTCAACGCAAAACTCACTACGCAACAAAAGGCCATCAACAACGCACAGAACGCCCTCAACGCTGCGCAAACTAACGCTGCGACCGGTGCGATCAAGGACGGCCAAAGCATCCGCTCGGCAGAGCAAACTTCCTTAACGAATGCGATCGCCAACCAAACCAACGGTCTGGAAAAAGACGCACAATCCTTGAAGGCCGCACAGACCGCCTTGCTAAGTGCGCAGACCAACCAAACGGCAAATCTCGAAAAGGATGCCCAAACCCTGAAGAATGCCCAAGCGGGAATCGCGACGGCTGAGAATAATAAACTCGGCGGTCTTGAAAAGGACCGGCAGTCGATTGTGTCCGCCGAAGCCCAAGTTACTCAGGCCCGCAACAACCGCACCTCCTCACTGCTGAAGGATCGTCAGAGTTTGGCTAGCGCCGAGGCCAGCGTTGCGAACGCGCAGCTATCGGCCACAGCATCAGCAGCAGGAAACAACATCAAACTTGCTCCTGCAAAGGCCAGTGATATTGCTACGGCACAGGCCTCGGTGGATATGGCCGCGGCGGCGGTAGCCACGGCCGAGGAGACCGTTCTCAACACCACGCTCACGGCAACTATCGATGGCACGGTTACCGCAATGAACTTGGTGCTAGGCCAGAGCGCAGGATCAAGCTCCTCAACAAGTGGGGGTACTGGAGGCAACGGAGCCAATACCGCAACAGCCTCGACAGGTTCAGTGATCATCACCCAAACCAGCACGCTGTCGGTCCAGGTGCCATTCTCTGAAGCCAACGCCGCGAAGCTTCAGATCGGCTTGCCGGTAACGGTCACCTTTGATGCGCTCGCCGGAGTTACTGTCGATGCAGAAATTACCTCGATTGATGCCATCGCTACGACGGTTTCCAGCGTGGCGACCTACTACGCCTACGTAACAATTGAAGGTGCCGACACCCAAGGAGTCAAACCCGGAATGACCGCCCAAGCCGAGGCGACGGTGACGGCCAAAGACAATGTTGTGCTGTTGGCCAGCTCGGCAATTACCTCACAGGGCAACCGTAAATCGGTGGTGGTCCGCAAAGACGGCAAAGATACCGTCACGGATATCACCACAGGCATCGTTGGAGACAGCGGCACTGAAATTCTGACCGGATTGGTAGAGGGTGACGTGGTTGTTCCTCCAGTTCGTGCAGTGACTGCGGCAACTACCGCTGGCGGCGCTGGTGGAGGCTTCGGCGGCGGGCTAGGTGGCGGAGGTGGAGCTGGAGGCGTCGGTGGGGGCGGGGGTCGAAGAGGATGAGTACCACCACGCGAAAACCGGTCATAGAAATGACCAACATCGTCAAGCGTTACCAAATGGGTGAACATACTGTGCATGCGTTGCGTGGTGTTGATCTTCTCGTTGAACGAGGGGACTACGTGGCGATCATGGGTGCCTCCGGTAGTGGGAAGAGCACGCTCATGAACATTATCGGGTGTCTTGATATCCCCACGTCGGGCCACTATCGCCTCGATGGTGTTGATGTGCGGTTGTTAGATGAAGCGCGCTTATCAAAAGCTCGGAACCGCAAAATTGGTTTCATCTTCCAAAGCTTCAATCTGATTCCGCGCACTACCGCCGTTGCCAATGTGGAGTTGCCTTTGGCCTGTGGAGGACTCAACCGCAAGGATCGCCGGGCCCGGGCGCTTGCCGCGCTCGCCGTGGTTGGGTTGAACGATCGTGCTCACCATATGCCCAATGAGCTCTCGGGCGGCCAACAACAGCGCGTAGCCGTAGCCCGGGCTATTGCAACTAGCCCCGCCCTACTTCTCGCTGATGAGCCAACCGGGAACTTAGATTCCACCTCCACCGCCGAAGTGCTCGACGTGTTCAAAACTATGAACGACCAGGGCCGCACCGTGGTGATGATCACCCATGAAGACGAAGTGGCTGAGCGCGCTCGACGCGTGATTCGTTTGCGCGACGGAGAAATGATCGAAGATCGCCGAGTTCAAGCGGTTGTGCAGCGCGGGCACAGCCTGCTCGACGCTCAGGGTTATCAAGGTGCCCAGGATTATCAAGGTCCCCAGGGTTATCAAGGCCATCAACATTCGCAAGGCCTGTCATGAGCCTGGGTGAAGTTTTCCGAACCGCCCTGCGCGGAGTGGGAGCCAATCGATTGCGAAGCGCGCTTACTATCCTTGGTATTCTGATTGGGGTGGCTTCGGTCATTGTGTTGATTGCCGTCGGTAACGGCTCAACCATTGCCGTGCAGAAACAGTTTCAAGCGCTTGGCACCAACTCCATTACTGTACAAGCTGGAGGATTCGGGCGACGTGGCCCAGCGCAGGGTGGCGGGGGAGTGACGCTCACCATGAAAGATGTAGCGGCGCTGCAATCCAAAGAGTACGCCGACATCATCAAGGCCGTAGTTCCATCGGTAAACGCCACGGGCACCATCGCCGAATTTGATGGTGCATCCACCACACCAGACCGCATGGTTGGAACCACTGGCGACATGGTTGAATCTGGAAGCTGGACAGTTCGGAGCGGGCGATTTTTCAACGCCGACGATGTGCTTAATCGCGATCGGGTTGTGGTGCTCGGAGGTACGGTGGCCACAGCGTTGTTTGGCGAAGGCGTTGATCCTGTGGGTTCGATTGTGAAACTTAACCACAACGATTTTGCCGTCATTGGGATTCTCAAGGCTAAAGGTTCCAACGGTACCCAGGACCAAGACAATGTGGCGTTCGCTCCCCATACCGCCGTTCGGGACACCGTCATGGGCGGCTCTAGCTTGAGCTCAATCGTGGTGCAGGCGGTCTCGGCAAAGGCCACGGTGGAAGCGCAGAGTGTTGTGACCATGGTGATTGCTGATCGCAACGGAAAGACCGTTGGTACGAACCAAGGCTTCCAAGTACTCAACCAAGCAACACTGTTGGCCTCGCGGGCCGAGACCTCGAAAACGCTCACTGTTTTGCTGGGAGCGGTGGCTGCAATCAGTCTCTTGGTTGGCGGCATTGGGATCATGAACATCATGTTGGTTACCGTGACCGAACGTACCCGTGAAATTGGGATACGCAAAGCCGTGGGCACACCGAGAAGCGCCATTCTTTTACAGTTCCTCATGGAAGCCGTAGTACTGGGCGGGCTTGGCGGTTTGGTGGGGGTTGGCGTCGGTCTGATTGGTGGACGATTTAAAATCGTAGGTGTACAGGCAGTTGTGCGCTATGACTCGGTGCTGCTTGCTCTGTTTGTCGCGGTGGCCGTAAGTCTGTTTTTCGGGTTTTCGCCCGCCTATCGGGCGGCGTCTATGCGCCCAATTGATGCGTTGCGTCATGAGTAGACCGATGTGTGGATTGGTCTATGGATCGGTGATCGATCCCGGGAACAACCCGGTCATCAGCGTGGTGAGTCTCGCTATGCCTGAGGTCGATTTTTCGTTGACCTCAGTCATACACAACTCCCCGGCTTCTCTGAAACCCGAGGCTGCACGTGAAACGAATTTCTGAGAAGGCCGTGGGGAACCCTATGAGTACCGATGATGTTACCGGGCCGAGCACAAATGCTTCGTTGCTGAACTTTTCCGACAGTCCTTTCGTCGACGATGATTCGTGGGCTGCGCCGCCGCGTGCTGATGATCGTCGACTGCAAATTACGGCGGTGGCCATCGGGTTAGGTGTCGTCGCGCTGAGCGCGTTTGCCGTAGGTGCCAACGTTGGTAAGAGCCGTGTCGCCACTCCAACTGCAGGAGCTGGAGCCCTAGGTGGACGGGGGGCCGGTGGATTCGGTGGATTCGGTGGTGGAACGGGAGCCGGAGGAGGCGGAAGGGCCCGGGCCTTGCTGCCTACCCTGGGCAAGGTCATAAAAGTGGACGGCAACACCATCACGATGACGAGTAGCGACGGAACAACGGTGATCGTAAACCTCGCTGATGACACCTCGATCGGTCGACGGAAAGCCGCGAACGTGAAAGACATTGCGGTAGGCGATGAGATATCCGTTCGCGGTGCAACCGGTGACGATGGGGCCATAACGGCGACCGCAGCAACGGTTGGCGACGTTGAGCCATCGGCTATCACCACCGGAGCGTTGGGTGGCGCAGGAGGGTTTGGCGGGGCGGCAGCAACCCTGTCAACTCCCGTTGAACCGGGAACCACAGAAGGCCCCGGAACACCACCAACGCCAAGCACGCCTGTAGCTGCCGAGAGTGTGACTCCAACAACTGCGCCCAGCCTCGGAGGGCTTCTTCCTTAGAAGACAGTTTCCTGTCGTTCACCAAGTTTAGGGACCTCCCACTTTCCAGCTTCTCGAACCTTTTTAGTACCTGCAACTTTTCGCCTCCTGCAACATCCTGCAACATCTCATCCCGAAAATTTCTTCAGCCTTATCCCTACCGGTCTCCACCTCCACCCAAGGAGCAATCATGCAAACCCCAACCAACAGATCCAAACTTGCCCCGAAAACGTTCGTCGCCACCTTCGTCGGTGTGCTTGCGATCGGATCTGCTTTTTCATCCGTTTCGCACGCCGCCACTACGGCCAAATCGGCCAAATCGGCCAAGCCTTCTGCAAATGCCGGCGCTGCGTTTTGTCGACAGGTCACTGCATCGCAAGCCGTCATCGCCAAGGCCACGGGAACACCGAAAGCGAAGCTCACGGCAATCGGTGCCGAGTGGACAAAAATCGCAGCCACCGCGCCGGCAGACATAAAGACCGATGTTCTGGCTGTTCGCACGGCCTACACCGCAGCAGCAAAAGCAGGCGTGGACACTGCAGCGAAAACACCAGCAGTCGCAAGCTCCGGCCAGAAAATCAGCTCGTACTTCGCGCAAAACTGTGGCGGTGGCGGCCTTGGCGGTTCGGGTGGGCGAGATGGCGGACCGGGAGAAGGTGGCGGTAACAGCCCTGAGCGAGCGGCTTATCGTGATTGCCTAACCAAGAATGGGGTCACGCTGCCTGCTGCTGGCCAACGGGGTGGAAACGGTGGTGGTAATGGCGCCGATAACGCGGGTGCGCCTACAGCCGCTAGACCTGCCGGGGCTGGGGCTGGGGCTGTGGGTAATGGCGGCGGACGTCGCGGTGGTGGGGCCGGCTTTGGGCTTGATTCCGCTGATCCGGAGGTGGCCAAAGCGCTGAAGGCCTGTGAATCACTTCTGCCTGCTGGTGGATTTGGTGGATTTGGTGGAGGCGGTGGGGGTCGCGGTGGTCTTAGGAATCCGGCAATTCAGGCGTGTTTGACCAAAAAGGGTGTGAAAATTCCTACTCCTGCTGCGGGCGCACCTGGCGGCGGAAATCGCGCGCCTCTCGATGCCAAGACACAAGCCGCAGTTGACGCGTGTCAGAAGGAACTTGGAACCAACGGCTAGTTGGAGCAGGTTTGAGCCGAGGTCTTTCGCTACTGTCACCATCGGGCGGTGCAGCCATTGCACCGCCCGTATAGATAGAGACCCCAATGGTGAACTGGCGGTCAAGAATTGCTGTGAGGCGACCGATAGCAGGGGTGTGACTAGTTCTTTTCTCACCAATGTTCGACGTGCATTTGGGCTACAACAAGTTCCGTTTTCTGGGGAGCCCGCGCCCCTTACGGAAGGCTCGAGCGGGTCGGAGGGCCTGTATAGGACTGTTTCGTTGAAACTGAGTAGCCCTTCAAACGCTTCCAACGGGCTTTCGAGCGTTTTGCGGAAGGGGTCGAAAGGACTTTTGGTAGCCACGGCTATTGGAATCGCCGGGTCGATCGCCAGCAGCATGACGGTGCCCCAAGATCCTGCTTCGGCAGCATTCAAGGTCGTCAAACCCAAGGCTTCACCGAAGACAACAGCTAGCCCCACGCAGACCGCCAAGACCTATCTCGTGAGATCGGGGGATTCGCTTTCGGCGATTTCCGTAGCGAAGAACACCACGGTTTCCGCCTTAGCCCAAGCTAACAAACTCAGCACAACTGCCAAGCTCCAAATCGGTCAGTCATTGCTGCTTCCAAAGCCCAAGCTACACGGGCCTAAAGGTCTTCCGGCACGACTGAGGGCGAATCCAAAGCGATTGGCAGTTCGTAAGCACACAGCCAAATGGGCGAAGGCCAATAGTATTCCGCAAGATCTTTTGGAAGCAACGCTTTGGCAGGAATCGGGCTTCGATCAGTCAAAGGTGTCTTCAACTGGGGCAATCGGTGTGGGCCAAATCATGCCTGATACCGCTGGTTTCATCGAGAAGGAACTGATCGGTGTTGATCTCAACCCTCGCGTCACGGAAAACAATGTGCGTATGTCGGCCAGGTACCTTCGCTATTTGTTAAAGCACAATCAATCCAGCACTACAAAAGCTCTGCATGCGTACTATCAGGGCATGGGTTCGATTCGGGAGAATGGACTTTACGACGACACCATTCGGTACGCCCGTAACGTCCAAGCGCTTCGTCGGCAATTCAAGGAATAACCATTTCCTTGTATTCCCCAGGGTAGGGCTTCTCTGGAAACGAAGTGGCAATCCAACGCAACCAACTCCGCTTCGCTTCAGGACCTTCAGAGTGCGCTGGGAGAGAAGCAGAAGCAGATCGGCTCGGCGCGTGGTCTTCCCTCGATTGCTCTTGACCTCTTCGGGTGTTCCCCGGCGGGTGCGGTGGGAACACCGGCTAGGCTATTCCGTATTGTAAGCATATCGTCTTACAATACGAGACGGTAAAGGCTGCGATCCTCATGTGGATATTGGTGACACTGCTCGCAGCGGTGTTTCAAACATCACGAACCGCGCTGCAACATCGGCTTCGGTCGCTCCTTTCGGTTAGCGGTGCTGGATTCGTTCGCTATGTTTACGGAGCGCCGATAGCCCTTAGTGCGGTGGGAATTGCGGCGCTGATTGGTGCAGATCTTCCGAGCATTGCGCCTGGGTTCTGGTGGAAAATTACCGTTGGCGGGCTGGCTCAGATCGTTGCAACGGTGTTGCTCATCCGGGCTTTTGACGCCAGCAACTTTGCTATCGGAACGGTATTTTCCAAAACCGAAGTCGTCCAGGTTGCGTTGTTTTCGCTGGTGTTCTTAGGCGAAGGATTGCAATTTGGTGGATACCTAGCCATTGTCGTGTGCCTAGTCGGTGTTGCGCTCCTCGTCACCAAAGGGGCTGGGTTAACCGGGGCGATGGTGAAAAACCGCTCCGCGCTGTTTGGCTCGTTGGCCGGCGGACTTTTCGGTTTGGCTGCAGTGTCAATTCGGGCCGCGACCAAGGATTTAAGCGGTGCCTCGGCGCCAGTGAAAGCGCTGGTGGCCTTGGCCGTGATGAACTCTTTACAAACGGTGGTTCACGGCAGCTATCTCGCTTTGCGCGAGCCCGGGCAGGCGAAGTTGGCGCTCGTACACTGGCGGTCGAGCGCGATTGTTGGGGTATTGAGCGTTTGCGGTTCGGCTTGTTGGGCGTTGGCATTTGTGTTGCAAAACGCCGCCAGAGTGCGCACCCTCGGCCAGATCGAATTGTTGTTCACCTTCGCCGTCTCACGTTTTTGGCTCAAAGACAAACACCTAAGGGTCGAATATCTCGCGAGCGGACTAATCCTTGCCGGCGTGGCTGGTGTTATTGCTTTCGGGTGACCTTCTTTGGCTGCGGCGGGAGAAACCGTGCTGATCGGCAGGTTTCTGTCGTACCGATCGGCCATGCTGGAACGATGCGAATCGCAGCCATCGGCGACGCCCACCTTGGGCGCACGGCAACCACGGCCACCACAGCCGAGGGGGTAAACGCACGCGAATTTGATTTCGAGCGTTCCTTTGAGGCGGCGATTGCTGCGGCACTGGCTACGAAGCCTGATCTCATGGTGTGGCTGGGTGACGTGTTTGATCACCCACGCCCCAATTACCGCAGTTTCCGAGTGGCCATGCGAGCGCTCGCCACAATTCGTGATCACGGCATTGGTTTGGTGGCGATTTCCGGCAACCATGACACGCCTCGTTTGCCGGGTACTGGAAATCCTTATGCCGTGTTGGCTGATGCGTTTCCTCAGTTCAACTTTGCCTACCGTTTGGGTTACGAGCACTTCGATCTACCCGGTTTACGCGTCCACGCGGTGCCACAAACGAAAACTGCCGAGGATGCCGTTGAAGCGTTGCATGAGGCGGATCGCAATCGGTCATTGGATCGGGTAAACGTGTTGCTCACACACCCGCTAGTGCACAGTGTGGAGCGCCGGTATGCCGACATGAACGAGATCGAAATTGCCGACGAGGAACTGAAATCCGATCATGTGTTGCTTGGTCATTATCACGTGCACACCACGGTAAAGCCCGGCGTTTGGTACGCCGGTTCAACCGACACTTTTAGCTTTGGTGATGACCCAGCAAAACCGAAAGGCTTCGTACTGCTCGACACCGAATCTGGTGTTTGCGATCACCATGGACTTACGGGTCAACGTCAGCTCCTCACCCCCGATTTTGTGTATGCAGCGGGTAGGGGGCCCGCCGAAATTCAAGAAGAGATTCTCGAGAAGCTGACGGCGTTGCCTGCGGGTGCCGTGGCACGTCTCACGTTGGACCTGATCGAACCTGAGGTGTACCGGTTGCTTGATTTGCCGCGAATCTTCAATGAAACCTCGCATCTTTTGCACGTGAAACTTGATCCGGTTTACGCAGCCACCACGCGGGTTATGGACGATTTGCCCGAACTGGCAACCATCGCGGCCCGTTGGACCACGTACCTGGGTGACCAAGACACCGATGGCTTCGATGCTGATCGGATTCGCACCACCGGCCAGGACTACCTCAACGCCGCCATCGACAACGCGCAAGAAACCGGAAGCGATTAGCGCTGCCAGCTGGCCGCGCGAATAAAGTAAGCATGCAGATCACTTCCATCACGTTGCGGAATTACCGCGTTTTCGAGTCATTGGACTTGGAGCTTCCGCCTGGGCTGGTGGGCATCTACGGGCCCAACGGTGCGGGCAAATCGTCGTTGCTGGAATCGATCACCTGGGCTCTGTACGGACGGGCAAGGACGGCGAAGGGTGATATTCGAACGGCTGGATCCACGGGCGAATGTTTGGTGGAAATTGGCTTCGTGCATGACGAGGATCATTTTGTGGTGCGGCGTTCGCTTTCAGGGGTGAATTCCACCGTGAAGGCCCGAGTGATGCTTGGTTCTGCTGTTGCGGCAGATGGGCCCGTTGAGGTGGGCAAGTATCTGCGTTCCACGATTGGGATGGACGAGGCAGCGTTTCGCTCTTCGGTGTTTGCTGAACAAAAACAGTTGGCGGCGTTCAGTGATTTCGCCCCGGATCAACGCCGAAAGCTTATTCTGCAGTTACTGGGGATCACGCCCCTGGAAAAGGCCCGCGATGCTGCCCGGGTTGATGCGAAAACGGCTCGAACCACTCACGAGCGGCTCCTGGCTTTGCTCCCGCAACTGCAGGAATTGGGTGCTGCGGTGGAAACGTGCGAAGTGGCGGTCGACGCGGCACGAGTCGCTGGCGAAGCAACACAAAAAGTATTGTTGGAAGCCTATGAGCAAGAAAACGTTGCCGCAGTAGAAGGCGCCAGGCTCCAAGATGTCCACCGAATTTATGAGCTGATCACTGCCAAGGGCCGGGCTGCACGATCGGTTCGTGATGATGCCCAAACCCAATGCGATCGTCTGCAAACGGCGTTAGCTGATTTGGAATCTGCTGCCCTGGAGTTCGAGGCACTGCCTGCGCCGCGAAGTGAGGCCAATCGTGGTGCCCAGGCTTCGCTGTTGAGTTTGCTAACTCAGCTTGATGAAGCCCATGGCGCCTTGCGTCTGCTGCCCGAAGCCGAGCTGGCAACCGAACCGATTCGAGACGAGATTGATCAAGCGAGCAAGGCTTGGGAGACGGCTCGGGAGCATGCATCGGAAACCGCCACGCTCACGCGGTTGGCTCGGGCGGCAGAGCAAACGTGTCGAGTATCGCTGGAAAACGTTGATGCACTCGATGGGGTTCCGGAGTGTCCTACTTGTGGTCAAACAATCGCCGATGGGGGAGCGAGCGTTCGCGAACATCGATCAAACGAACTCACCCAAGCTTCAGCGCTCGTCAATGCGGCAGCGAAAGCACAGCGAGCAGCTGAGGCTGAGGTTGCGAAGCTGGCTGAAGCAAATGTTGCCGCACAGAAACGCTTTGACGCGGCACAAAAACAGTTTGGCGTTTCAGCGCAAGCCCATACCCGCCGGGCGGTGGCGGTGGAGCGAACAGTTTCGCTGGTCGATCGAATCGTGTCCATTGACGAAGAAGCAGGAACCCCAGATCGGCGCGATGTTCTCCTTAGCGATCACAAAGGTGTGCGTGCAGCGGGTGCTGAGCTACAAGGGGCGATTGAGCGGGAACGAGCCGTTGATGCCAGGCGCTCGAATCTGCGGGCGCAGCTGAATCGCGAACCTGATCTCAAGGCCGAACTTGGTGTGGCCCAAGCCCGATTGAGTGGGGCTGAAGCTGAACGGCAAACGCTACGCACCGATCTTGATGCCCTTCGGTATGACCCACGGGCCTGGCACGCCCAACAAGAGCACTTGGGTGAAATCAAGGCCGCACACGTGGCCGCACGAACTGCAGATGACCGTGCGAAGCGGACCGTTGCTTTGGCAGAGCAACGATTGGCCGCGGCCGAGGCCCAGCACAAGCAGGCGCTCAAACAACACGAGCAGGCCCTGGAGCTCAGCGAATTAGCCCGGTACCTCTCGCGAACCGCTGAACTGCTCCACGGGTTCCGCCAAGCCATTGTGACCACCGTCGGCCCTCGGCTCAGTTTGGAAGCTAGCGCGCTGTTTAACGAACTTACGGCGGGCGATTATGAGGGGCTTGAGATTGATCCGGAGACCTATGCCATCCGGATTGTCGATAGTGGTGTCGCCTACCCAAGTGAGCGCTTTTCTGGCAGTGAAGTTGACCTAGCCAACTTGGCGCTCCGCGTTGCTATTAGCGAGCAGGTACGGTTCCAAGCCGGTGGACGGATCGGGCTTTTGGTGCTTGATGAGGCGTTGGCTTCACTCGATGTTGACCGCAAAGACCGAATGCTCGGAGCACTCACTCAGTTAAGTGCCCGTTTTCGCCAAATTTTGGTGGTGACGCACGCTTCAGAAGTGAAGGAGCGACTACCTCAGGCCATTTTCATCGCGAAACGTCCGGGGAGAAGGGCCACTGCAGCGATCGTCGACTCGATCTCCAGCTGAAGAACACTGGGAGCCTTTAGCGCTGGCCCGAGCTCCGCTACTGAGATTTCGATGAGAAAAACCGTGGTTTTCGGTCCCAAAACGACGGTCAAGGTGCACACGTGGCGGGCGTCACAGGATTTTCTGGCGAATTGGCGCAAGATGCAAAAACCACAGGGTTACACTGCGCCGCCGAAACCTACGAGTTGTTGCGTTCATCGTCTCAGCTAGTTGGAAACGCTCTATTTGCTGTTGCGGAGATCTGATGCCAAAAAAGCCAAAAAACGCTGCACCCCCCGAGGACGCCGAAGGCGACGACTTCGTAGATGACGCGATGGAAGAAGAAACTCCCGTTGGGGGCGATGATGCGTTTGAGGGTGACCCGGATGCCGATTTGGAGGGTGACCTCGACGATATTGATCTCAGCGAAGATGACCTCGATGAAGACGATCTGGGTCTAGACGATGACCTTGGTGACGATGACCTGGTTGACGAAATCGGCGAAGACGCCCTCGTGGAAGATGACATCAGCGATGTGGGCTCCACCATGGTTCCTACGGTGGCGGGTGACGATGAATCTGATGATGACGAAGACGTCCTCGATCCCGATGATGTGGAGGCCTCACTCGATGTGATCCTCAAGGAACGTCTCGTTATCGAAGAAATCGAACCCGACGATGATGACGTTCCCGATTCCGGTGACCCTTCCGATGGCGCCTCGGTGGTTATCCCAAAGCGACCTGATGAGTTCGTTTGCCAGTCTTGCTTCTTGGTGAAACACCCAAGCCAGTTGGCCGACAAGCAATCAACGCTCTGTCGAGACTGCGTGTAGTTCTGCTGCAAAGTTGGCCAGGGTTCTCCGGACCCTCGGCCACTTTGCTTTTGGGTAGAGCCGCTCCACAACGCTTTACCGCATGCCTGCCGATTGAACGATGAAAGTGAATTGCCATGCCCTCGAAACGTCCTTCAGCTCCTGGATCGTCTGAGCCTTCTCCGGCTGCAGATCCGCTGCGGGATTTCATCGAGGCCGTGATTGATGATCCGCTTGGTTTTGTGGCATCGGTACCGGAGCGCTTGGCCAAGGGTAAAGCGAAAATCGAGTCGCAAACCAAAACCGCCAACATGATTGGCAAGTTTGTAGTTCCGATTGCCAAACGCAAGATTGATGCCGAGCTCAAAGCTGCAGCCGAATCGGTTCGTTCCTATCTAACCAGTACCGAACCGAAACGTGGCTCGAAACCGGCCTCAGAGAAGACCGTTGTTGCCAAGACCGCCTCGGAGTCTCCCGCGAAGCCGACGGAAAAGGCCGGCGTAAAAGTTGTTTCACAGAACCCTTCATCTTTGGCTTCGGCGGGGCGTGTTAAAGCACCCGAAGCGGCACAGTCAGCCTCCAGCGGCGCTCCAGCACACGCCGGGAAACCCACCAAACCCACGGCCGCTGTGCGAAAAACCGGGCACGCTCCAAGAACCAAGTCCAAAGCTGAGCCCAAAGCCTCGACAGGAAGCGAACGCGAAGCAAAAGGTCGACCGGTTCGGGTTTCGTCGGCCCCAGCGACCCCGAAAATTCCATCAGCCTTCGACACGGGCCTCGATGGTTATGACGATCTTCCCGCTTCCTCAATCGTCGGTCTTCTTGAGGCCCTCACGGTCACCCAGTTGCGATCAATTGCTGCTTATGAGTCATCACACCGGAACCGCCAAACGGTCCTTGGTGGAGTTGCTCGGCTCTTAGACGCAGCGAACTAGGAGACTGCTGAAAAAATGCGACTGTATGCATCAATTGACTTCGTTTTCTCGGTTTGCGACTTGTCTAGGTCGCATTATTCAGCACTCTCCTAGCGATCGGGTTCAACGAATGGAAATTACCTGCAGTCCGATTACCGCCGAGCACCTAGAAGGTAACGTGGGTTTGCGGGCACTGCGGGAAGTAATCGCCACTGAGTTGTTCGATGAGCGTGGCGGGCCGTTGTTTCTCGCCGAAGCTATTCGCACAACGATCGAAACCATGGTGGAAGTGGTGGCCGATGACCAGGCCCACCTGCTCGGCGTATTTGGCGATGGGGCGCTGATTGGTTGGGCCTACGTGCGTCTCCACACCCTTCCCGATAATCGAATTCTTGGCATAGTCGATGAGTTGGCAGTCCATCCCGACGGTCGACAAATCGGTGCGGGTGAATTGCTGCTTGAGCATGTGCTGGCTTGGTGTCGAACGAAGTCTTGCGTGGGCGTGGATTCCTATGCCTTGCCCGGGGCTCGCGAAACGAAAAATTTCTTCGAAACCTTTGGTATGAAAGCGCGCTTACTAACAGTGCACGTACCTTTACTTGACCCAGCCACACCATTGCGCTCGCCTGGCTCAAATCCTGCTATGCCGACGGCTGAGCCGGCCTAACCCCGGTTTGCTTGGGACCCAAGGTGAGTGATCCATCGGTAGAGGTTTCGCCGTATTTCACCGGTAGGCCCGAGATCAGCGTGGGTGGGATTGCCGTTGACCGCGACCGCTTGCTGATGATTCAGCGTGGACGAGGGGTAGCCAAGGGCCAATGGTCAGTACCCGGCGGACGAGTGGAATTCGGTGAGTCACTCGAAGCAGCAGTGGTGCGCGAAGTGTTTGAGGAGACCGGCATTGAGGTGGTGTGTGGCAAATTCCTCGGCTGGGTCGAGCGCATTGGCGAGGGCTTCCACTACGTCATCATGGATTTCGCCGTTGACGTATTCTCCCCAAGCCGCCCGGTCGCTGGCGATGATGCAGCCCAAGCCAAATGGGTCCACTTAGCCGACGTTACCGAACTCGATGTGGTCGATGGCCTCGTCCCCTTCCTTGCCGAACACGGATACCTAGACCTGATCACCTAAGAAAAAGACGCCGTCGATACATTCAGTGCACCACCCTTGCGAAGGATGAGTAATCGGTTGCAGGGGCTATGTTCAGTCGCTTGGTCGATCACGAGGCCGGTTAAGCAAAGCAGCCCAGTTGAAATCTCTCCGTTGGAGTTCCGGGAGTTACGCTCAATCGTTTGGGTCTCAAAGCTTGTTCCGACCACTACGACGGCGACGGCCGATGCCGATGATGGTAGCGGGGATGAAGAATGCCCGGGCGGGGATGGAGACTTCACTCCAAGGGCGAGTTCGTAACGGGGCACGCCAGGAGAACATTCGGTATACGAGGAATGCGGCGATCAACAGATGGCAGCCAATCACGGCCCATAAGAACCCGGTGGGACCACCGACAACCATGAGCCCTGCGGCCACAAACGGGCCGACAATAGCCCCGGCGCCGTAAAGCACGATGAGCTGGGATGCCGCAGCGTTGACGTGTTCGGGCTGAACCCAATCATTGGTGTACGCGCCGGCAATGCCGTAGAGCGGATAACTGGCACCACCAAGAAGACCGAGAAGCACGAAGGCCATCGGTCGATCAGCTGGGCCCAGGAGCAAAAGTGCTGCTGCGCCAGCGGCTCCAAGGGCAGCGACGAGACCAACGGCGCGGCGATCAAGATCATCCGATGCTGCCGATGCAGGCCATTGAAAAATGATCCCGCCGATCATGGGGGCGACCAGGAACAACCCGGTTTGGCCGATCGAAAGCCCCACCCGGGTTGCGTAGACCGCGGCCATTCCAAAGAACGCACCGTGAGCAATGCCAACGAGTAAACATGCGCCCATTCCGGTTGGTACAACCTTCGCGAGTTCTCGCATTGACAGGTGCTCCTTCTCGGCAATGAGCGGAGGCGCGCTGGCTTCGGAGAGTGCCACTGGAGCAATTGCTAGGGACGTGAGAATTGCGGCGAACGCGTAGCCGCTGATCGTTTGGGCATCAAACGTGGCAAAAAGGTACTGACCGCCACCAAATCCGGCTGATCCAACCACGCTGTAGATGGCCAGTAACCGTCCCCGATTTTCGTTGTTGGCCAAATCGTTCAGCCACGATTCGGCGACCACGTAAATGCCAGCAAGGGCGACACCGGTTACAAATCGAAGCCCGATCCAAGCCACCGGGGCTTTGAGCAAACCAGCTGCAATAATCGCGGAACATAACAGCGAGGCCAACGCTGAGTAGACCCTGATGTGGCCTACTCGGCTTAGTGCCTCCAGCGTCACTTTCGAGCCAAACAAGAACCCAACGTAATACGCGGCACTAATAAGTGAACTTACGCCCGTCGACAGGCCAGTTTTTTCGGCCCGGACGCTGAGCAAGGTGCCAAACAGCCCGGCGGCAACCATCAAAAACGAAAGGCCAACAAACAGTCCCCACGTGGCCAAAGCCAAATCCCGGGTGACCGCGGGCCCATCCTGTTGTCGATTACGTTCGGTCACACCTCGACGTTAGGCGACATGGCCCAACCGGAAACGGCTTTGGATACTTGCTCGAAGCAAATCGCAGATTCGCAGTCGCCGTGCAGCCCCAGCGTCACTGTGCAACGGGGGCGCGTCGCTAGGTTTGCACAATGGCGCCCAATATGCAGAATCACGTGTGGTAGCCCAACGTGTCGAAACGGCGTTGCCCTCACTCGCGATCACTCGCGACGTGACCAAGGTGCTACGCGTGCGAAGTAACGGTGATTCGTTGGAGGAGTCGACGGTGACCTTGATATCCGCCGGTTGCGGCGTGGATCACGGCTCGGTTGTCCCACATCGTCAGCATATTTTCGGCCCAATGGTGACGGTATACAAATTCTTCCTTGGCCTGATGCTTGTACAGGAAGAGGAGGAGTTCCTGCCCTTCCGTGTCATCCATTCCCTCGATGCCAATCGTGTAGCCCGGACTGAGGAAGAGCGCCGGGCGGCCAGTTTCAGGATGGAGCTGCACGAGCGGATGATTCTGCGTGGCTAGGGCATCATCGGAATACACGATGGACATAGACCGTCCGACATCTTTCTCGCCGTATTGGCCGTCCTTGGAGTAGCCCCGTCGAGCGGAATGAATACCTTGCAGGCCGTCGAGTTTAGCCTTCATTTCATCTTCGAGGGCCTCATACGCGGCGTATTGATTGGCGTAGAGCGTGTCACCGCCCAGGGGAGGAATGATTCGCCCATAGAGCAGCGTGCCGGATGGGGGAGTGCTGAGGAAACTCCAATCAGAATGCCAACCTTCGGCGAACAACGGGGTTTGTTCGTCGGCCTCCCTCTTTACTTCTGCAACGTGGGGATGATCGGCCAAACCTTTGAAATACGGGTCTTGTCCAAACTCGCCAAAGCGCAGAGCCACCTGTTCAAACTGATCAAGGGAGAGTTGTTGATCCGCAAAAGCAACAACGAGGTGCTCCAACCAGATCGACCGAATTTCGGCAACGGTCGCAGGCGAAAGGTCTGTGGACAGATCAATTCCGTGAATGGTCGCACCACACGGGCTTCCCGAAGGCTCAACGGAAATCATGATGGGTTTCCCTTCCCGAAAGGTACGTAACCGAGTGGTTCGGCGGCGGCGACTGCTTTGACGAGCGCTTCATCGCGAGCGCCACATAACCCCTCAATGTCTACGCCTTCGGTGCTCTTTTGTCCGGCGTAATAGCGGGCAAGCACACCATTGAGAATGCAAACGGTCTTCCAGTGGTTAAACGAAATGTAGAAGCCGATTTGTGACAAATCAGCACCGGTTTTTTCTGCGTAGCGTGCGAGCAGTTCGTCGTCGCTGGGGTATCCAGGAGCCTGCGACGGGCGAATACCACGTGCGCTTACCTCTCCCGGTTTACCCCAACCGTTGATGGCATAGGCAAGGTCGGCCAACGCATCACCAAGGGTTGAGATCTCCCAATCGATTACCGCTGCCACTCGACCCGCCGAGTTCGAAACACAATTGTGAAGGCCGTAGTCACCATGAACTAACCGAGCCGGGCCTTGTACGGGAGTGTTGTGTGCCAAGAACTCGTGGAGCAACTCCACATCGGGTGCCGTCACCGTCTTCGAAGCGTCCCATGAGGCCCTCCAACGTTTCAGCTGACGACCAACATAAGCATCGGGTCTACCGAGATCGCGGAGGCCAACTTCGGACGGGTCTATGGCATGAAGATCAGCCAGTACATCAATGAAATGAAAGCCGTGCTCACGGCGTAACGATTCCGGAACAAGCTCCAGAACCTCCTCCAATGCGTACAGCGACTTTCCATCGATGGCACGCATGGCATAGAAGATGGCGCCCGTGATGGATTTGTCGTCGCAAAAGGCCAGCGGTTCAGCCACGGGAACCGGCGTTGACCACAGCGCCGTCATGATTTTGAACTCACGGGCCATATCATGCGCGCTTGGTAAGAGGTCTCCTTCAGGCGGACGGCGAAGCACGAAAGCGTTACCGTTAGCGTCGGTTACCCGGTAGGTGAGATTGGAGTGGCCACCCGCTAATCGCTCCCAGACATAGGGCCCTTGCATCCCCTCGCACTTCGCCTCAAGCCACGGCATAACTGCGTCGACATTGAAACCCTGCGGCCCCGTCGTCGGCTCAAGGTTGTTGTTTGGAGTAGTGGTAGCCGGGTTTGCGGACATAGCAACAGTTCACCACGGCGAAGCGCAGGTTCCAAGTACGGTTAGTTTGATCGTCGGTATCGCCA
>JAYSVF010000040.1:0-32068 GCA_043718695.1 Acidimicrobiia bacterium
TAAGAATTATAAGTACGCATATTACTAAACGGATGTAAATGTAGGAGTGAAACGGTCATGTAGGGCGACATCTAGCGTGTGCAAAGCTGGGCACGTTCACCGGAAACGTTGAAAAATGCACACGCTCGGCCCTTTGACGTGTCGACGTCAACGGTGGCCGTGCCGATCGTATTCTTCGTCGATTGATCGGGCCAGCGCCAAAAGCCCGTCGCTGTGCCTGAGCCCGTGACGCTGAAGGCGCTGTTCGTGAGTCGGCCGGTCAGTGCATAGTCAAACGTCGCGCCGACAATCACGACCGGATTGCCGAACGGATCAACGAGAACGGATTGGACCGTCTTTGCAGGCTGAGTGACCGATGATTGCAGGGCGAACCCGTTCGCCGAGAGCAGGCCCGAGAAGTTGAAGTCACCGACCAGTACCTTGGCATAAAGCCCACGCTCTTCGGTCGGTCCCGTCGTGCAGTACTTGACGGTCAGTGACGATGACACGCTGTTGAGCGAGGCCGAACCGTCGATGCAGATTCCTTCCAAGGTCACGCTTCCCGTCAACTTTGCTTCGATGAACGATGACGTGAATGACGCTGCAACCGCGAAGCCTGCATTGTTGAGCGTGAAGTTCCCTTTGAACGAAGAGGACGTCGACGAACCGAATTGCGAGAACGGATCGTTGAGCGTGGCACTTCCCTTCAACAGGTACTGGAGATTGCTCGTCGGGGTTGGATAGGACAGATCACCTTGCAGAACGACAGCGCCTATTCCGGAGGGGAGCATTGCCGTGCCTCTCGCGCTCGCTTTCGAAGTGTCCAAAAACACCTTGGCCGAGGCCAGCTGCGTGCCGGCGATCGTGATGTTGCCTGTCCCGCTGAACGCGTAGGTCACGCTAGTCCCCGTCGCCGCTGGGACCGCCGTTGTCGAGAGGACGGTAATGAACTGGCCGGGCAAGAGTGCAGTGACGGACGGCGCGAACTTCAACGCCGTGAGATTCAGGGTCGTGAGGGTCGGGGCTGTTATGCCCGAAGTGGCCAGCACAAAGCGTGGATCAGACGAGAGCGCGGTAATCGGCGTCAGCTTCGCCAACGGCACGAGCGAGAGCCGGCTCGACACACCCGTCGGAGGGTTCTTCTTCGTCGCGGATGACACGATCGGACGGAGTTCCCCCGTAAAGGCTGGAGCGTTGGCTATCGTGAGGCCGTTGAGTGGGATCGCCGACCGATTCAGTGATGGGAGAGTCAGGAGGTTGACGGCCGTTCCCGCATCCGCCGACGTCGGTTTGCCCACGCAGGTGGTCGCAGAAGTGGTCCCGGTCTTCACAATAAGGCCGCACACCTCGATCTCGGCACCGGTCGCATCACCGACCTTCACGCGGCCAGAGGCTCGGACCCACTGCTTCGCACCGATGCGCCCTGCGTCGAAGGTCAGGTTGTTTGCCTCGAAGTTCGCAATCCGACCGGCCCTCGGCGTAGCGCCTTTCACCGCAAGAACGAAGTCACCGATAACGGCCGAGCTGATCGTCGTTCCTACGGCCGTCGATATGGCCCCCAGGTTATAAACACGGCCGTCGGCGCCGGTGACCGTTGCCGCTCGGGAGACTGGCGTCGCCGTGAACAACGAGCCAACCACATCCACGAATCCGAATGGACCAGCGTCGAGGCGACCCTCCACGAGGACCTGTCCGTCGCCGACTGCACCCGAGAGTTCAGCATTGAGCCCACTCGCAGTAACAGCGCCAGTGAAGCTCACGCGGACCCTATCGGGAGCCGGGCGGACCTCGTTCAAATCCACTGAGAGACACGGACCCCCAAGCGACGCAGCGGTCCCGCAGGGTCGGTTGACGATTCCAGTAAGGGTGGTTAAACCGAGTGTGACCGGCGAGCTGGATGCAGAGAGGGTGAAGGATTCGATCTTTGAGGAAAGCAGCGGCGCCGTTCCGGTTAATTCGACGGTCCTGCCGAAGGAGGTAATCCTCGTTGCAACGGTTGCCGTAGTGGCGTTTGCGGCGGATAGCGAGGCGGACAGCTCCTCAAGTTTTGTCGGCCCGAATGTCCAGTTCCTAGCGGTTCCTCGGAGTAGGAACGTCGTCGCACCCGCGGTGTTCTTGCGAGACTCGACGAGGGCCTCAACCGTTGGGGCGCCGGCGCACGGTGCGGTCGCAGGCGGAGCAAGAGTCCCCGTGAGCACGATCGCCGTGGCGTTGAGCGCGCCAGTGACCGTTGCGTTGAGCGGTCCGGATGGGCTGAAGGCTAGGCACCCAGGCAGAGCAGGAAGCGGGACCGAAACCGTCACGCTCAGGAGACCACCGGTCGCGGAAAACACCACGGTGCCGTTTCCGATGGGGGAACCAGAGAGAACAACTGCGCCCGTCGCACGGCCGAAGGCGAACCCGCCGACGACGCCAGCACGAAGATTCAACGAACTACCAGCAAGCGGCGCAGCGGGGGCCCAGGTGCCGCTCAAGCTGAAGTCGCCGCGGTTGCCCGGCACGGTCAACTGGTTGCCCCCCGCATCCACCTTCACGACATTCAGCGCGCCGTCTCGCGCAACGATTGTTCCGTTGACCGTCACGGTTTCGCCGTTCGGCAGCTGGGCGGATCCGTTTTCGATCGCAACACCGTCGGTGCCGACCAAACCGGAAAACGTCGTGACAATGCCCGCAGAGGTGAGCGAGCCGTTGATCCTCATTGCTACATCGAGCGCTCCGGTAGGGGCGGTCACGTAACGAAACTGCACGCACGCGCCGGTCGTCGAAGTGCCCGGCAAGGTAGAGAGTGCGATCCCGCTCGGTGGGGCGATCGGGTTCTGGCAGCCGTTGCCAGTGATCGTCGTTGACGCGATCGCAAAGCTTGCCGGGTTGACCTGCAGTGCAAGGAAGCGGATCTGGCCATCATCGAGCACAGCGCCACCACCCAAACTGAGACCGGTTCCAAGGACGGTTCCGTTGGCACTGAGCGAGACCGCGAGGTTCGGCGGGGACGCGAGCGATGCAAGTGCGCCGTGTACCTCGAACTTTACGTTGGTGAGCTTGTTCGCAGAATCCACTTGCCAGCTCGCAGCCGTTGCCGTGAGGTCTAAGCGGATTGGATCCGTAGCTGCAGCCTGGACGAGCAGGTGACCATCGACGGAGGCTCGCGGCCCGCCGGGAATGGTAAATCCGCCCTTGATTGTCATGTCGAACTTCGTGGGCTGGATCAGCAGCGATAGATCGGTCTGATCGACCGTCATACCACTCAGTTCAAACGTATCGACGAAGAACTTGCCGGTGATGGTTAGCGTTGTGGGGTCAAGTTGCGCTTTTGCGCGGACTGCTGTCCCGGCCACGGTTCCGTCGAATTGCACGTTCATGCCGACGGGGATTTGGACTTCCCCGATGCGACCACCAAGTGGGGCAAGGTGGACCTGCGCGAAGTCGACGGTTAGCTCGTTCGCAAAGCGGCCATTGTCAATCATGGTTAGCGGCTTGAGGAACGTGGTGCCGTTTGCCGTTCCGAGCGTGACGCTGAATACCGGTGCTTCCGGTGCGACGTTGAGCGCGAAGGACATCGGCTCGTTGCCCACGATTCCAAGCGGCTCAGACAGGAAGTCTGGGACTTGTGTAACAGTCGCCGTCACGCCCATCCGAACCGGCACCGGCACTCCGCTAGCCGAGAAGTCAAGCGCACCCTGGACTGCGAGATCTTTGAGCCCGAGGCCTTGGATTCCTAAGGCGTCGTTGAGCGTGCCGGTCATGGAGAGCGCAATTCCAAGTGTGGCGGGAGGCGTGACAGTGAAGGTTCCGGTGAGCTCTACATCACTAGCGCTTCCTCGCGTGGGGTCAGGTTTCGGGAGATGTAACCGGACACTGGCACCAAGCCCGACGCTGCCCGTCGACTCGACTCGAAAGAACAGCGACCTCAAGTGCATGCTCGTCTTGGTATCGGCGGTACAAGGCTGGTTCTGAGGGCAGGTCTCGAATAACTGCAATCCTGGTGTCGGGAACTGCAACTCGGCCTGCAGCAGCACCGATGCGCCTCCGAGCTGTGCCTTAGCCTGCAATCGTTCCGGGACGCTGCCCGCCGGGACACCAAGTTTCTGAACGAGGAAGGTGCGCGTCGCAGCGTCGAGGTTGATGCTCGTCACCGCCGTGACACCGGGGACGAGATTTACCAAACCGAGCGCCGGATCAGCAGGGTTGCTGTAGTTGGCAACCGGCTGCGTCGCAAGGATTACGTGCCCGGTGCCGCCGCCGAGCCCGAGATCGCCAAATGAAACGCCGCCATCAACGATGAGGATGTTCGGGGAGCGGAACTCGACTCGTGCAAGTCCTCGTGCGCCCTGAAAGCGTAGTTCTCCGTCCCCAGCGACAAGAAGAACCCCATTTGCCGACACAACTTCGAACCCGAACCCTTCGACGGTAAGGTCAACATCTGCTCGCGGCTTCCAACTGTTGAAATCGGCTGTCGTCGCTAGTCTGAATTGTCCCCCGCCGAGACCCAGACACGCAGACGCAGCGAGGTCAACGATCGGCGCTTCGGGGATCGTCAGACGCCCGGTGCCGCGTAGTTCAATCCACGCCTCACCAACGGGTACCGGACATCCCTCGCGGACAGCGGCGTTGGAAATCCGAACCGACGCGCCCGTCACGATGGCCCGGTCTTCTACGACGGTAACGGGTGCACCGAGGGCAGTCTGTATGTCGAATTCGACCGGCGCGCCGTCGACCCTCCTCAGGCTTCCGGTGAACGTTCCACGGGGGACATCAAACGTCGGCAAGAGCGATGCCGCCGGTTTCCAGGTGCCACTTCCCTTCGGGTCGGTGCTGTCGGCGCTTACCGCCAGCGACCAGTCATCCTCCGCTTGGTATGTGCCGACGAGAGACAATGCCAGTTCACCGGCACCAGCCATTGCCTTGGCGGCGACACTGGTGCCGGTGTCCGTGAATCGCGCCTCACCGCTGCGGAGGTTGAAGCCAGGGATTCCAAATGATGCGTCCGCGAGTCTTGCGACAACGTCGTAGGTCAGTGGGCCACCAGCAGCATTCCCTGTCACGGTGCCGATGAACGTAACGGGGCTGGCGAGGATAGGCACGGCTTGGAACGCGATGGTCGCCTCGAAGCTGTTATCGGTGCGCCCGGTGCCGAGGAAGGTGATCGTTCCAGGCGCAGGAGTGAGTACTGCACCGGTAGCCGCAGGTGAAACCGCCGCTCCGGGCACAGCGACCTGAGCGCCGATGCGAACTCGATCGCACGTGAAGTCAACGATGCCATCGCGGAAGGTGAACCCATTGCCAAGCGGGACCGCAGGGAACGCGCCAGACCAGCGAAGTGTGCCCTTCAGAGAACCAGTTCCGCTGCCGGGGCACAATGGGCCTAGCTCAGTAGGCAACGGTGATGACGTAGGCGGTGACGTAGGCGGTGACGTAGCCGGCGGCGTGCTTCCGGGTGGGGGGAAGAGGTTCGCGAGCGCTTGCTCCGGGTTGAAGCTCAAGTCGTAGCCGACACACAACGGGGTCACGACGGTCAGCGGCGGCAGGGCGAGATCGGCACGGGCGTTGAACGTGCCACCGGTAAAGCAGGTCTTGTGCTTGTCGACTGTGCCACCAAGATTGCTTCCGATCAACACTCCGTTAAGCAGCGTCGCCGTTGCACCCGAAAACGTGACGGTTGATGAGGTCGTGCACGCGCCCGCCACAGAGACCGAACCGATTCGCACCTCGCCAAGGTTTGGATATCCAAGCACGATTGGCTGGGAACGAGCCTGAAGGTCGAAGATTCGTCCGGGCAGCGAAGAAGCCCCGCATGAAAGGGTCACCGTTGTCCCAAGGGTGGTCGTGCTCGGTGCTGTGGTTGTGCTCGGTGCCGTTGTCGTGCTCAGTAGTGTGGAAGTTGGCGAGGGCGAGGAAGCTGTTGACGGAACGCTCGTTGCTCCCGCTGTTGCTGTTGCCGTAGTGCTGGCTGTTTGGGCGGTCGTGCTCAGCGATGTAGGCACAGCTAAAGGGGTCGAAGGCGTAGACAACGGCGTGATGCTGACTGTCGATGAGGGGGCCGTGGCTGAGAGTGTTGTGGCCGGGAGTGCTGCGCCAGGCAAAGTGGACGGATCTGAAAGAGTCGCCGCGGTGATCTCAGAAGCGACCAAAGGGCTTGCGGTGCTCGGTGCCGGTGCGGTAGCCGTAGCAATTGCAGTGGTCGTTGGGGTCGAAGTTGCGGGTGGCGTCGGGTCAGCAAGTGTGGCCTGGAACGACGTCGCTCCGGCTCCGGCAGTTCCCGTCGTGGAATCTACCGCCGGAGCTGGAGAGGTTTTCCCATCAGCTTGGATCGCTCCGCGTTGGCGGCCGTCGCTGAGCACGACCCACCCTGCCAGCGCCGGCACATCACGTGTGGTGCGTTCGGCACGGAAGAGTTGGGCGCCTTGTCCCCGACGAACACCCTGCAATGGCAGGATCGACGCTCCGAGCATCATCTCGCCTTCGACGTTGTCACCGTCGAAGTTCGCAGTAATCGCGTCGCCGCTCGGGTGGCGCAACTGCACCTTCCCATCACCGTCGACGGAGCCTCGGAACCAGCGTGATACGCCTTTACTGTCACAGGCGTAAACAATCACGTTGCGGTCTCGTCTGGCGATGGCAACGAAGGTGTTCGTGCCACCTACGTGTCCAGCGAATACGGATCGCGTCGGGTCGCTTGCCAGTTGTTGCGCGATTGTTCGCTCTGAAGTTGCCTGCTGTGCGTTTGTCGGCTGTGCGTTTGTCTGGACCAGCGCAGAATTTACGCCCAAGCCGCTACGGCTCTCCGTTTTTGGGTTTTGCTTATTCGGGCTTTGCGTATTCAGGCTCTGCCTGTTCGGGCTTTGCCGAAGCACGCTTGTGTCCGATGGACTGGTGAGGTCCGGAGCTGCAACGGCGGATCGGAAAGCCGAGATCTCAGCAGCGGGTTCTGCGCTTGCGCCGTTGTCGACCTCGCTTCGGCGAGCGTTCTCGGAAGATCCCGACACACAAGAACCCAACACCATCGCGGCGCCGATGACCGTGAAGAGGCCGAGAATGCATCGGAGTGGCCGCCGAGAAGTTTGGTCACCCTTAGTCGGTTGATGCATTGGATCTCGTCTCCGTTGTGGTGGTTTGTCAAGGTTCGGTCGCCTTCAGTTACGTTAACGAGGAGCTACCCTCACCGGTCCTGCCAACATCCACTTTTGCGTGGAATTACGTACGGAAATCCTGACTGGAACGCGCCTTCAAGGTTGCCGTTCGATGGCCAAGCAGAAGACGTAAAGTCTCTGCATGCAGATCAATACGTATGTACACGTATGTACACGTATGTACACGTAAGCTATTTAACGCACGTCGACCTTACCAGCGACTGATGGAAAAGACCGGTCGATTCACCGAAAACCCAAGCGACTCTGCGCCGAGTACCTCAACACCCCAGAAACTCACCACCCAGCTACCGCATCACCCCAGCTACTTCACCATCCGAGCTATACCTCAACACCCGAGCACCGACACCCCAACTCCTAGCAAGCTCACCACCCGAGCTGCCTCAGTAGCCAACTTCCCAAAGGCACAAGCCATGCGCCGGCGCAACTCGCGGGGCATAGGTTCGATCTTTCGACAGGAGCATCGGAATCACATCACCAGCGCTTCGCCGTCCACGGCCGATCTCCACCATCATGGCCACGATGGAGCGGACCATTTGCTGACAAAACGATTGCCCGGTGATGTCAAGCCGCAAAATCCCGTCACCCAGCTCGATCCAATTCGCATTCGTAATCAATCGAATCAGCGACCTCGGAGCCTCACCCTCGGCCACAATCGGCGCCCGGCAAAACGAGGTGAAATCGTGTTCACCCAAAAACGGATCACACGCCAACCGCAACAAACGAACGTCCAAAGGCTCGGGAACATGCCAAGCCGTGCGCGTCAAAAACGGATCCGGCAGCGGACGGTTCACAATCGTGTAGCGGTAACTCCTCGACTTGGCGCTATACCGGGCATGAAACTCCTTCGGAACCACATCGAGCTCCCGAATAGCAATCTCGGTCCCCAACATCGAATTCAGCGACTTGGCCATCCGCACCACATTCAGACCCTTGCGCGGATTACGGTGAGCTTCGGGGGAATCCGGGGGCAGAGCCCCTGGACGGATTGGTATGTCCACATGCAATACCTGGCCCCAACCATGAACCCCCGCATCGGTTCGCCCCGACATCCCAAAATGCGGTGCTTCAGGCAATCCGACAATCTTCGCCAACGCATCACCCAACTGCCCCACCACAGTACGCAACCCAGGCTGGGGCGCCAGGCCATGAAAATCCGTCCCCAGATACCCAATCAACAACCGCAGACGAACCGTAGGCCCCGCCGCAATCGAAACCGTCACCGTGTCGCCAACCTCATGCGAAGCCCCCACGAATGCCAATTCGTCCCCTTCCTTCGCACCTTCGGTTCCCACTGAGGAGCCGGGCCCAACAGACACCAAGGCAGCATCCGCACCAGAAACCTCCACACCAGATCCGACGAGGGGCGCGACCCGATCGACCTCAATTTCGAAAGGCAACTTGTCCGGTTCCATAGCTCAATCTTTCCGCAAACTAGGTCGCCTCGCCGCCATGCCGACGTGGTTGACCATGAATCCGGTAGAGAACTTGGCCATACGTACACTTACTTTGTTCACCAACTCCCTCTCAGCGAAAGTTCGCGAACTAGTGCAGGGAAGCGTAAATCCTTGCGTAGTGTTTTCCTCCCGCTTCCCAGCACCACTGCGGGATTCACACCGAAATCACTACGTAATGATTTACGCGCACACGCACTAGGTTGTGTGAAGTCGGCCAGTCAAACAGGACTTGCCGCAACGGCCCAATCGTCCTTCGCCCCACGAACACCCGAGTTGGTCAACGTCCCTGGCACGCTGCCAGACAACTGTCATGAAATGCAAAAGGCACCCCGAAGGGTGCCTCGCTACGCAACTGGCCGGAGCCAGCAAGAGAAACTAAACGAGTTCGATACGAGCCATAGGCGCATTGTCGCCATGGCGGGTGCCGAGCTTGAGGATCCGGGTGTAACCACCATTACGGGTGGAGTAACGGGGTCCTATTTCGGCGAACAACTTTGAAGCCATGTCCTTGTCACGAATGAACGAGACAACTTGACGCTGGTTGTGAACGCCGCCGGCTTTGGCCTTGGTGATCATTTTTTCAGCGTAAGGACGCAACCGCTTGGCCTTGGCCTCGGTGGTTACGACGTATTCTGCGGCGATAAGCGAAGCAACTAAGTTGCCCAGCATGGCCTTTTGGTGCGCCGGGCTAGACCCGAGGCGATGGCCTTTGGTAGGTGTAGGCATGGTAAATCCTTAGTTCTTCACACGCAGCGAAAGGCCGCGCTCATCGAGTTTCTGAATAACTTCGTCGAGCGACTTCTGGCCGAAGTTGGTGATGGCCAAAAGATCGTCTTCGGTCTGCATGCAAAGCTCGCCAATGGTGTTGCACTGGGCACGCTTGAGGCAGTTACGAGGACGCTCGGAAAGATCGAGATCCTCAATGGGGAGATCAAGGTCAGGCGAGCCTGAGCCAAGAGCACTGGTTTCGCCCAGTGAAAGTCCTTGCGGAGCCTCACTCATATCGGCAACCAAGGTGAACAGGGTACGAAGGGTGTCACCAGCTGAAGCAAGCGCGTCAGCAGGAAGGAGAGAACCATCGGTCTCGATATCGAGCGTCAGCTTGTCGAAGTTGGTCGACTGCTCTACACGCGTTGGTTCAACCGAGAAAGCCACACGACGAACCGGCGAGAAGATCGAGTCAATCGGGATAACCCCAATGACCGAGGACTTCTTGTTACGGTCTGCCGAAACGTAGCCACGTCCACGCTCAACGGTGACGTCGAGAGCAAGACGGCCCTTGGCATTAATCGTGCCAATAACCAGTTCGGGGTTCATAATTTCAACACCGGTTGGCAGCGCAATATCGGCTGCAGTAGCGGTGGCAGGACCACGAACATCAAGGCGAAGCTGAACAGCCTCATCGCCTTCGATGCTCAAAACCAGGTCCTTGAGGTTCAAAATAATGTCGGTTACGTCTTCCTTGACGCCAGCAATTGTGGCGAACTCGTGCAACGAATCATCGAAACGAACCTGCGTAATTGCAGCTCCGGGGATCGATGAAAGCAGCGTACGACGCAACACGGCGCCGAGTGTGTAGCCAAAACCTGGCTCAAGGGGGGAAACGGTGAAACGTTGGCGATTGCCCTCGGGCTCGCCTACGGCTTCAACTGATGGCCGTTGAATAATCAGCATGCGGAAATTCCTCTTCGGGGAGTTGGAGCGTGCAGGGCGGCCGATCAGTGCGATCGACTCCCTACGCCATCAGTGGACTTACTTGTTGTAGAGCTCGACGATCAGTGCTTCACGCACTGGGATGTCGATGTGCTCACGCAACGGAAGATCGCGAACGGTGACCGAGCGGCCCTCGTTGTTCTTCTCAAGCCATGCCGGCGTGGCACGGTCGAGGGTATCGATGTTGTGCTGAACCACGATGAAGGCGTGAGCCTTGGTGCGGAGTTCTACAACGTCGCCCTTGCGGACCTGGTAGCTCGGAATGTCAAGGCGCTTGCCGTTGACGTTCACGTGACCGTGGCGAACAAGCTGACGTGACTGCGAACGGCTGGAACCCCAACCGGCACGAAATGCCACGTTGTCAAGACGCTGCTCAAGCATGCGCAACAGGTTTTCACCGGTCACACCCTGCTGGCGGTCGGCCTCGGCGAACATATTCCGGAACTGCTTCTCCAGCACACCGTAAATACGGCGTGCCTTCTGCTTCTCGCGAAGCTGCAACATGTACTCGGATTCGCGAACTCGGCCACGGCCATGCTCACCTGGTGGGTAAGGGCGCTTTTCGATTGGGCACTTGACCGAATCGCACTTGGGACCCTTAAGGAACAACTTCATCTTTTCGCGGCGGCACAAACGGCAAACCGGGCCTGTGTAACGAGCCATGACTACACCCTCCGACGCTTAGACGGGCGACAACCGTTGTGGGGAACCGGGGTGACATCCTTGATGGCGGTCACTTCGAGGCCCACGTTTTGCAGGGAACGAACAGCGGTGTCACGACCCGAACCTGGGCCCTTGACGAGAACTTCGATACGGCGCAAACCGTGCTCCATGGCACGACGGGCGCAGGCTTCGGCGGCGAGCTGTGCGGCGAAAGGCGTGCTTTTGCGGCTGCCCTTGAACCCAACGTTGCCCGACGAGGCCCAGGCAAGAACGTTGCCCTGTGCATCGGCGATGGAAATGATCGTGTTGTTGAACGAGCTCTTGATGTGGGCCACTCCGGCCACAACATTCTTGCGCTCGCGCTTTCTGGGGCGACGTCCGCCCGGCTTTGGTTTTGCCATGATCGATTACTTCCTCGGGGTCTTCTTCTTACCGGCAACGGTCTTCTTTGGACCCTTACGTGTACGAGCATTGGTGTGGGTACGCTGACCACGAACCGGGAGGCCACGACGGTGGCGGATACCCTGGTACGAGCCGATCTCCATCTTGCGCTTGATGTCCTGCGACACCTCACGACGGAGGTCACCTTCAACCTTGAGGTTCTGATCGATGTAAACACGAAGCTTGTTGACTTCGTCCTCGGTGAGATCACGAACACGGGTATTGCGGTCAATTCCAGCGGAATCGAGGATCTTTTGGGCAGTCGGGCGACCGATGCCAAAGATGTAGGTAAGGCTGATTTCTACGCGCTTTTCACGCGGAATATCAACACCAGACAGACGTGCCATGATCAGCCCTGCCGTTGCTTGTGTCGTGGATTGGTACAGATAACCATCACGCGGCCATGGCGGCGGATGACTTTGCACTTCTCACAGATGGCTTTGACGCTCGGCCGGACTTTCATCAGCGGCTTTCCTTTGGAAAATTCACGTATTTCTCGTTACTTGTATCGATAGGTAATCCGACCTCGGGTGAGGTCGTACGGGGTTAACTCCACTTGCACGCGGTCGCCAGGCAAAATCCGGATGTAATGCATACGCATCTTTCCAGAAATGTGCGCCAGCACTTTGTGGCCATTTTCGAGTTCGACACGAAACATCGCATTTGGCAACGGTTCAACAACCGTTCCCTCCAAGACAATCGCATCTTCCTTTGGCTTTGGCAGGTGGTCCTCCTCACAACGAAGGGTTGCGCGTTACGCTTTGGACCGTAAAGCGTGCGCGAACGGCTCAAGGCCGACGGAAGATACTAGCGCGTCTTCGAGCCTCGAATTTACGCAGAAAACGTTGCGAGGGCTTACGGAGCTAGGAGAGTTGGTGAACAATGCGACCTAGGCAAGTCACGAACTTGAGAACAGAGCGAAATGAGCAATACAGTCGCATTTGTTCACCAAGTCTCCTAGGAGTCCGAGCCGGTCGGCAAGGGGTCCGATTCAGTCAAGCACAGCACCGTGCTTTTCGAACGGCGCAGCCGTCGCCCGAAATTTTCAACCAAACTTCCTCTTAGCGGACCGCTCTAAGCAGGGTTGTGATCAGTACTCCCGTAACGCTAGGGCGGTAGCGATGGCCGCAGTGGCTGCTTCGTGCCCTTTGTCTTCGCTGGAGCCCGGCAAACCGGATCGCTCAAACGCCTGCTCCTCAGTGTCACAGGTGAGCAGCCCAAACCCAATGGGTATGCCTGTCTCCGTGGCAACGTTGGTAACACCCAACGTTGCGCCTTGGCAGACGTACTCGAAATGCGGCGTTGAACCTCGCAGTACTAGGCCAAGAGTCACAAGGACATCGAACTGACCGCTCCGAGCCAACCGGGCTGTCGCGACGGGTAACTCGAAGGCCCCGGGAACATGGAAAACCGTCGGTTCGTTTTGCAACCCAGCATCGCGACATCCGCGTTGTGCACCATCAAGTAAGGCCGACATCAACTCGTGATGCCATCGGGTGACGATAATCCCCACCCGCAATGTTTTTGCAGCTTCCCGGTCTACGGCAATAGCCGGTGCCCCCGCTCCGCTCACCCGAGGTTGCCTTCGATGAGATGGCCCATTCGATCACGCTTCGTGCGAAGATAATCGCTGTTCTCTGGTGTGATTCGACTCGGAATTGAAACACGCTCAACAATGTCAAGACCAAAGCCATCAAGGCCACCGAACTTTGACGGGTTATTCGTCATCAACCTCATAGTGGTCACCCCAAGGTCAGTGAGGATTTGCGCACCGATGCCGTATTCGCGGGAATCGACGGGCAAGCCCAATTTGGTGTTGGCGTCAACGGTATCCTCGCCCTGTTCTTGCAAGGTGTATGCGCGTAGTTTGTGCCCAATCCCAATGCCACGACCTTCGTGACCGCGGAGATACACCACAACACCGCTGCCGTTGTCGTCGATCATCTTCATGGCATCGCGCAGCTGCGGACCACAATCACAACGCAGTGATCCAAAAACATCGCCCGTGAGGCACTCACTATGCACACGAACTAAGACGTTCTTTTGTCCAGCCACATCGCCTCTGACAAATGCGAGGTGCTCGGTATCGTCTAGGAGCGACGTGAAGGCATAACAGGTGAAGTCACCGAACTCGGTAGGGATCGTGGCTTCACTGAATCGCTTCACCAGCTTCTCGGTACGCCGGCGATAGCGAATGAGATCGGCAATTGTGATCATGAGCAAGCCATGGCGTGCAGAAAACTCTTCCAATTCAGGACCCCGTGCCATGCCCATCTTCTTGGCATCGGTGATTTCACACAACACACCAGCCGCTTCCAAGCCAGCTAGGCGAGCCAGATCAACCGCAGCCTCGGTATGCCCGGCGCGTTTCAATACTCCGCCCGGCGCAGCACGAAGCGGACAAACGTGTCCGGGTCGAGCCAAATCTCCCGGCCTCGTGCGAGGATCAACGAGTGACGCAATCGTTGCCGATCGGTCATAGGCGCTAATGCCCGTGGTAGTTCCGTGGCGATAGTCAACCGTGACGGTAAATGCCGTGCGATGACTTTCCGTGTTGGAAAGAACCATTAACGGGAGGTCAAGCTCGTCGCAGCGTTCTCCGCTCAACGTTGCACAGATGTAGCCCGACGTGTGTTCCAAAAAGAAGGCGATCTTTTCAGGAGTGACCGCCTCGGCAGCCATGATGAGGTCACCCTCGTTCTCGCGATCTTCGTCATCGAGCACCACGATTATTTCGCCCCGCGCAATTGCAGCGATTGCGTCTTCGATAGCGGCCATTGGCAAGAGAATCAGTCCTTCGTTGGGAGGTTTGCAGGGTTTTTTGCGAGCAGGTTCAGGTGAGCGGCGAGTAGTTGCTCTGCGTACTTAGCCATGACATCCACCTCAAGGTTCACGCGCGCACCAACCCCTTTGCGACCAAAGGTGGTGACTTCGATGGTGTGCGGGATAAGTGCAACCGTGAAACCATCGGCCAGGGGTTTCACCACGGTCAAACTGCAACCGTCGATGGTGATGGAGCCCTTCTCGACGACATATTTCAACAGGTCTTCCGGCATCTGAATTTGTAGATCCGGAGCTGGGTTGATGATGGTCCCAACGGCGTCGACATGGCCTTGGACCAGATGTCCGCCAAGACGATCGGCCAAGCGCACGGGTCGTTCCAAATTCACCACATCGCCAACCTGGACATCATCCAAATTGGTGCGATCAAGCGTCTCTTGCACGGCATCGGCTTGCCACCAACCGTCACCCGATTGCGTCAAGGTCAAACAGCATCCATTCACCGCTATGGACGCACCCGGGCCAGACCCTTCGAGCACCGTGAAAGCCTGAAAACGAAACGTGACCCCAGTGGGTGTGAGGGTTCGAGCAAGGACCGTGCCTAACTCTTCAACAATGCCGGTGAACATGGGATCTCTAGGCTAGCGGTGCAGCGTTGGGATTTCATACACAGTGTTGCGCTGCAGAAGCGATCGACCCGCAAGTGGAGACACCAAATCAGCAAGATCTTCAGGAGTTTTGCCTTGCCCATGGGTTGCGCCGGCCGCCCGAGAAATATTCTCATTCATTAGGGTGCCGCCGAGATCATTCACGCCCGCACGCAACAACTGTCGAACACCTTCAACACCGATCTTGACCCAACTGGCCTGCACGTTCTGGATACGACCCGGACCGTTCGCGTAGCCAATGCGACCAACAGCATGCATTAATACGATCTCGCGAAACGTAGGCCCACGCCGTGACTTCTTCTGCAGATAGATCGGTGAAGCCATGTGCACAAACGGAAGCGGTACAAACTCGGTGAACCCACCGGTTCGCGCCTGCACCTCACGGGTACGAACAATGTGACGAGCCCAATGCACCGGGCGTTCAACCGATCCATGCATGATCGTCACGTTGCTGCGCAGTCCAAGAGAATGAGCAATCTCATGGCAATCAAGCCACTCTTGCGTGTTGACCTTGTCAGGGCACAGCACAGCACGCACCTCATCATCAAGAATTTCTGCAGCAGTACCCGGCAGGGAACGCAATCCTGCTTCCATCAAACGGCCAAGGTAGGTGGCCAGATCTTCCCCTAAACGCTTTGCACCTTCGGTAACTTCCAAAGCCGTAAAACCATGGACGTGAATACCTGGAGCGGCTTCCTTCACCGCCCGACACACGTCAATGTAATAATCACCGTCAAAATCGGGGTGGATCCCACCTTGCAGCGTGACCTCGGTTGCACCCAACTCCCACGCCTCGGCTACACGTTCAGCAATGTCTTCCAACGTCAACACGTACGGCTTTCCCCGCAAATTTAACGACAGTGGACCCTTAGAGAATCCGCAAAATTTGCACTTGAACGTACAGACGTTGGTGTAATTAATGTTGCGGTTATGCACCCAGGTGATCTGATCGCCAACCATTTTCTCACGGAGCGAATCAGCCACCTCGGCGATAGCTCGAACATCGTTACCGCGAGCGGTAAACAACGTTACGAGCTCGCCGATCTCTGCGACCTGTCCCGCAACTACACCATCTAGGACTTCGCGAACGGCGCCGCTGACCGTGCCACCACCAGAAGGCAGCACCAGCAGCGTGGGATGTACCGAGGCACCCGAATACCAACCCGTGGATTTGTCACCGATTAACACCACCTCGGCTCCGTCTCCCACGTCGACAAAATGGCTGACCTTCTCAGGAAAGTACGCCCCCGGATCGTCTCGGCCCAGCAAATCAGAATCGGATCGATCCATAACCGGGAAACACATTTGCGGGTCAAGCCATCGATCGGGGACGCCAGCAAACTCCGGATAGATAGTCAAACGGGGCGCCAGCGTCATGCCTGCAGCCTCGGTGATTTCCCGGAGACGGTCTAGTCCCGGCCAGGGTTTTTCCGGGTTCACGTGGTCAGCGGTTACGGGCGAAACTCCACCCCAGTCATCAATGCCCGCATCGAGCAACGAACCGAAATCGTCGGTCAAATTTGGGGGCGCTTGCAGATGGATAGTCGTCGGCAAAATGATTCGAGCAACGGCAATCGACCACAACTCTTCCTCGCCTGGGCAGGCTTGCTCGTTTCGCATCGCTGTTCGTTCCTTGGGAACAAAATTCTGCACGATCACTTCTTGCACATGACCGTGACGGGCATGCGACGCCGCTATAGCCATCAACGCTTCGATGCGGTCCTCCCGAGACTCTCCAATTCCCACCAATATTCCGGTAGTGAATGGAATCTGGAGTTCGCCCGCTGCTTCCAATGTGGCAAGCCGACGGGCGGGAACTTTGTCGGGGGCAAGACGATGACACTCAAGATCGGGGTTGAGGGACTCAATCATCATTCCCTGTGATGCGCTTACCCGGCGAAGTTGCGCTAATTCATTTCGGTCCAGGGCGCCACAGTTTGCGTGCGGCAGTAGTCCGGTCTCGGAAAGGACTTTGGCGGCCGCGACCGAAACGTAATGCACCGTCGATTCATAACCACGCGTACGAAGCCAGTCTCTGGCAACGTCATAGCGATCTTCGGGCCGCTCCCCCAGTGTGAACAGGGCTTCGTGGCAACCCTCACGAGCACCGGCTTTGGCGATGTTGATGACCTCGTCGAGTTCCAAATACGGCGACTCCACGTGCGCTGGCGCCTTGGCGAAGGTGCAGTATCCACACGTGGAGTTGCACAGGCGCGTTAGTGGAATAAAGACCTTGGGCGAATAGGTCACCCGGGTCCCGAACGCAGCGGCACGGATGTCTCTGGCGCGTTGCAACAACTCCGGAAGTGGAGTTTTCAGCAGGGTTGCCATCGATAGATCTGAGTTGTTGAGGGTTGCAAGAGATGTCAAAGGGTGTCCTAAGTATCCGAAGTTGTTAAAGGGTGTCGCTGCTGAACGATGTACTGCCCGGCTGTGTCATAGACGGGCCGGGGCGGCATCAGTACTCGTCTGTTGGTGTCGATTTCGCAGATGAAGCGGCGTGACGGTGGTGTTGCACTCGGCGCAGTGAAAGCTCTGTTCGACGGGCGTTCCGCACTCATCGTGAACCAACACAACCGGTGGACCACTGTCACCTGCCGTCCAGGTGTCACCCCACTTCATGAGTGCAACCAACGAAGGTGACAACTCAATTCCTTTGGGCGTCAGGCGATACTCGTAGCGGACGGGCCGTTCCTGGTAGGCGACCTTGTCAAAGATTCCGTGATCCACCAATCGATGCAGCCGATCAGTCAGCAAGTTGCGGGCGATACCAAGATCACGTTGAAATTCGTCAAATCGGCGAATCCCCCGAAATGCGTCACGCAAAATCAGCAAACTCCAGCGGTCGCCAATGATTTCGACGGTGGCAGCAATAGAGCATTCGGCCGCGACAACCGCGGTTCGCTCAGTCGAGGTCGTTCCCACCCGGTGCACCCTAAACGGGTCAGTTGCAAAATGCAACTCAACGTAAAACAAACTCCGGCGTTACCTTCGTGCCAGTTACGGCTCGGTTTCCCGATACGGAGTTGAAATCCTTGGAACATGCCCATTGTTGTATGGTTTCCAGAAGTTCTTTAAGGACATTTGAGTCGGGCAGAAAAGAATCCGACGCAGCTACGTAGGCGGCGGGAATCCAGAACTCGTCCGCGACGCAAGCCACCCGTAGTTAGCAGTCCCCTTATGCGGGTTGGGTTTCGGCCTGTCGACGCTCGATGATGGCGACCGCCTGATTAAACACGACATCCATGGGTAGGGATCCGTCAACCGTCTCCAACAGCGTCCGCTCGGAGTACCAATCAATTAGTGGTTTCGTTTGGCGCTCGTAATGATCGAGACGCACCTTGATCGCGTCTTCTGAATCATCGGCTCGCTGGATTACTTCCCCACCGCAGTGATCACAACGCCAACCGTGAGCCGGGGGTTTTTGCACCGAGTAGTTCGACCCGCACGACGAGCAAACTCGACGCGAAGCCAAACGGGCCAGTACAAGTTCCGTCGCCACTTCGAGATCGATCACCGCGTCAAGTTTGAGGGGCTGCAGCAACTTACCCAATGCTTCGGCCTGGTGGGTGGTTCGGGGGAATCCATCGAGAATGAAGCCACGGTTGCGGGCATCGCGCTCCGAAAGCCGCTCGGCCACAATGCCAATCACGATCTCATCAGGGACCAGTTGCCCCTGATCCACAAACCCTCGCGCCAGCACGCCCATGGGAGTGCCTGCCTTCATTGCAGCGCGAAAGATGTCTCCTGTGGAAATATGCGGAACGACAAAATGGCGCGACAGCTGAACGCACTGGGTGCCTTTACCAGCACCCTGCTTTCCTAAAAGTACGAGGCGAACGCCACGCGACACAGCTTGAGCCGATACCGCTCTAAAACCGTGCGGCTAGCGAGCCGACTTGGCGACGGTTTTGTTGTTCAACAGAAAACCCTCGTAGTTGCGCATCGTCATTTGCGAGTCAATCTGCTTCATCGTTTCAAGCGCCACGCCAACCGCAATCAGAATCGAAGTACCAGCGAACCCGAAATCAGAGATTTTGAAGAACACGATAAACAGTGATGGGACAAGGGCGATAGCTGCGATGAAGAGCGCTCCCGGCAGCGTGATGCGACTAAGAATGAACTGCAAGAAACGCTCGGTCGGAGGCCCCGGACGAACACCAGGAATGAAGCCACCCTGCTTACGCAATTGGTCTGCCTGTTGCACCGGATCGAAGGTGATGGCGGTGTAAAAGTAGGCGAAGAATACGATCAGGATCCCGTAAATCAGCACGTAAACGAGCGAATCGGCACGCACCAGATACTTATCGACGAAGTTGCGCACGGCTGTTGGCAAAACCGAGGAGAGCAGCACCGGAAAGTTCAGGATGGAGCTAGCGAAAATGATGGGAACAACGCCAGCCTGGTTCACCTTGAGAGGGATGTAGGTCGACTGTCCACCAAACATCCGGCGACCAACCATGCGTTTGGCAAACTGCACGGGAATTCTTCGTTGACCGTTTTCTACAACGATGATGGCCACAATCATGGCCAAGATGATGGCGAGCACGACAAGGAAGATCAGCAGGCCCTTTTCACGGAATACTCGGCTACCTTCATAGGGCAGGCGGGAAACTACGTTGGCGAAAATGAGAATCGACATACCCTGGCCGATTCCACGCTGGCTGATGAGTTCACCCATCCACATGACCAGTGCAGTGCCTGCCATGATGGCCAGAACGCCGAGGGTCACTCGTCCGATATTCCAGCGTCCGCCCGGGTACAGGTCAAATGCGGCGGTGCCGTCGGAATTCCGTTGGAAGATACCGGAACCGCCATTTTTGAATACGAACATGTAACCGGTGGCCTGCATCAGCGCAAGGCCCATAGTGAGGTAGCGGGTCCACTGCGTGATCTTCTTTTGACCAGTAGCGCCATCTTTTGACCACTGCTCAAGGCGAGGGATGACCACCGTGAGCAACTGCATGATGATCGAAGCGGTGATGTACGGCATGATGCCGAGAAGAAACACCGAGAACTGGGTGAGCGCGCCACCTGAGAACAAGTTCAGGAAACCAAGCACACCGTTACCGTTGGCGTTCTGCTTGAGCAAGCGAAGCTGATCGGTATCGATTCCAGGTACCGGCACATGGGTGCCAATGCGATACAGGGCGATGACGAACAGGGTGAACATCACCTTGTTACGGAGGTCTTTCACCTTGTACAAGTTCTTCAGGGTTGACACTGCGGGGTCCTTCCATGGCAGAACCGCCGGTCACGCCTCAGCTACGAGGAGTTACCGGCGGTCCACCGAATCGTTGTTGTGTGCGCCAATTTTGGTACGAACGAGTGAACGAACGAGCAAAGCCAGCGAAGCGACTAGCGGTTGGTGAACTGATTGCCCGATGCTGCTGGACGAACACCGAACGGTGGGGGCAAGATCTCAACGCTACCGCCAGCAGCGGTGATTGCGGCGGACGCCGTCTCAGAGAAAGCGTGTGCCTTCACTGAAGCTTTGCCACTGAGCGCTCCACGGCCAAGAATCTTGACCATACCGTGCTTGTGGATGAGACCAGCTTCACGAAGAGTTTCTGGGTTGATGTCGGTGTGACCGCCATCAAGAAGACCCTGAACCACGTCGAGGTTGACTACGAGGTACTCAACACGGAATGGGTTGGTGAAGCCTCGGAGCTTTGGCATACGGCGGTGGAGTGGCGTCTGGCCACCCTCCATACCGGGCTTGACGTTACGACGAGCCTTTTGACCCTTGGTACCACGACCGGCAGTCTTGCCGCCCTTGCCACCAGTACCACGAGCAACACGCATCTTGCGGTGCGTTGAGCCCTCAGCAGGTTTGAGATCATGCAGTTTGATGGTCATGACTTATTCCTTACCCTGGCGAGCTGCGGAGTTGCGGGGGTATTTCTGCGGTGGATTGTCGCCAGGAACCTCTTCAACGGTTACGAGAAAGGGGACCCGGTGGATCATGCCGCGAATTTCTGGACGGTCTGGGAGCAGATTGGTGTTGCCAATCCGGCCAAGACCAAGTGCACGAAGCGTGCCACGGTGCGCCGGCTTGGTGCCGATGCCCGACTTAATTTGGGTGATCTTCAGCGGCATTAGTGGGCCTCCGCTCCGAGCTTGGCCAGGCGCTGCGATTCCTTGTAGGCACGCAATACACCGGCTGGGGTGACTTCTTCGGCGGTCTTGCCACGAAGGGCAGCGACCTGATCAGGCGAACGAAGGGTCTTAAGACCCTGGATCGTAGCTTGCGCAACGTTGATGCCGTTCGATGAACCAAGTGACTTAGCCAAAACATCGTGGACGCCAGCGGCTTCCAAGATGATTCGGGCAGCGCCACCGGCAACAACACCGGTACCAGGAGCTGCAGGCTTGAGCATTACGCGACCTGCGCCCTTCTCGCCAACGATTGGGTGGGTGATCGTTGAACCAGCAAGAGCCACGGTGAACATGGTCTTTTTGGCTTCTTCAACACCCTTAGCGATTGCTGCGGGAACTTCTTTGGCCTTGCCGTAGCCGAGGCCAACTCGTCCCTTGCCGTCGCCAACAACTACAAGTGCGGTGAAGCTAAAGCGACGACCACCCTTGACTACCTTGGCTACACGGTTGATATGAATAACGCGCTCTTCGAGGTTTGGATCCCCGGTGCGGTTTGTCTGCTCACCACGATTGTTATCGCGTTCACCAGCCATGATCTAAAAGTCCAGTCCTGCTGCACGGGCAGCTTCGGCGACCGCAGCGACACGGCCGTGATAGATGTAACCACCACGGTCGAATACGACCGTAGCGATACCGGCAGCCTTGGCACGCTCAGCAACGAGCGTTCCGACTGAGGTGGCGGTGGCAACGTTTCCCGTTGCGCCGCTGAACGCCTTCTCGGTCGACGAAGCTGCGGCCAAGGTGCGGCCGGTGGCATCGTCGATGATCTGAGCGGTGATGTGCGAGTTGGAACGGAACACGGCCAAACGTGGACGTGCAGTTGTTCCTTGCACCTTCTTGCGAACACGGCCGTGACGGCGAACGCGTCCCTGCTGCTTCTTTTGGGTTGCTGTAGGCATAGTCGTGTGCTCGCTTACTTCTTGGCGGCTTTGCCGGCCTTGCGGCGAACGACCTCGCCGAGGTAACGGACACCCTTGCCCTTGTAAGGCTCAGGCTTGCGGATCTTACGGATGTTGGCGGCAACTTGGCCGACCGCTTCCTTATCGATGCCCTTAATGATGATGCGCGTAGGTGCTGGTACTTCGAATTCGATGCCCGCTGGGGCTTCGACGAAGACCGGATGGCTGAAACCAAGTGCAAGCTCAAGCTTTGTTGCGCCCTGAGCGGTAGCACGGTAACCAACGCCAAGGATTTCAAGTTCTTTGGTGAAGCCCGTGGATACACCAATCACCATGTTGGCGACGAGGGTACGGGTGAGCCCATGTAGGGCCTTGGATGCTCGTTCATCGTTTGGACGCTCGACCAACAAGGAACCAGCTTCCTCAGTGATGGTGATCGCGCCGGGAATGACTCGCGCCAGGGTGCCTTTGACACCGGTGACGGAGACCATACGGTCGGCCACGGAGACGGAGACGCCTGCAGGAATAGCAATTGGATTCTTACCAATACGGGACATGTCTCACCTCACCAGACGTAACAGAGGACTTCGCCACCGACACGGCGCTTGCGCGCTTCTGCGTCGGTGAGCAAGCCCACAGAAGTGGATAGAACAGCCACGCCCATGCCGCCGAGAACTCGGGGTAGGCGATCGGCTTGGGTGTACACACGCAAACCGGGCTTGGACACACGCTGAATACCGGTGATCGTGCGAACACGAGCTTCCGAGTACTTCATCGTGACGAGAAGTGTTGCTCCAGGCTTGCCTTCGTTGGCGACAACGGAGAAGCCTCCGATGTAACCCTCACCTTCGAGGATTTTTGCCAAAGCAATCTTGAGCTTTGAAGACGGCATCTTGACTACGTCGTGCATGGCCACATTGGCATTACGCAAACGAGTGAGCATGTCGGCGATGGGATCGGTCATTGTCATTTCGTCACCCCTCCTTTACCAGCTGGCCTTGGTCACGCCGGGCACTTCGCCCGCATGTGCCATTTCACGAAGGCAAACTCGGCATAGACCGAATTTCTTGAATACCGAGCGAGGACGGCCACAGCGCTGGCAACGGGTATAACCCCGAACCTTAAACTTTGGCTTCTTATTTGCCTTCTCGATGAGTGCTTTCTTCGCCATCTCAGCTCTGTCCCTCACGCTTGAACGGGAAACCGAAGGCGTCAAGCAGAGCGCGGCCTTCAGCGTTGGAACGGGCCGTGGTCACGATGGTTACATCGAATCCACGAGCCGTGTCGATCTTGTCGTAGTCGATCTCTGGAAAGATCAACTGCTCGGTCACACCAAAGGTGTAGTTGCCACGGCCGTCGAATGACCTGGGGTTGAGCCCACGGAAGTCACGAATACGGGGAATGGCTACGGAAATCAGTCGGTCGAAAAACTCCCACATACGGTCTCCACGAAGGGTGACCTTGGCGCCAATGGCCTGTCCTTCACGCAGCTTGAAGCCGGCGATGGATTTGGTGGCCTTGGCAACGGTTGGCTTTTGGCCGGAGATGCGGGTGAGGTCGGCGATGGCGCCTTCAAGCAGCGATGGCTGTGCGGTGGCACGGCCAACGCCGGAGTTGATCACGATCTTCTCGAGACGAGGGACTTCCATGATGTTGCCAAGACCAAGGCTGGTCTTTAGCTGACCGCGGAGTTCGCCGTTGTACTTCACCTTCAAGCGTGGTGGTGCTGTTGTTGTTGTGGTTGACATTAGATAGCACCCCCTGAGCGCTTGGAAATACGTGACTTGGTACCGTCGGCAGCGATTTTGTACCCGATGCGGGTCGGCTTGCCATCGGGGCCCACTACTGCGACGTTTGAGGCGTCGAGCGGCATTGGAGTGTCAACAATGGCGCCGTTTTCGCCGGCCTTCGTAGCTTTGCGATGACGCTTTGCTACGTTGACGCCTTCGACAACAACTTTGTTCTCCCGGGGGAGAGCCAGGGTTACTTCGCCGGTTTTGCCTTTGTCCTTGCCGGACAAAACAACAACGGTGTCACCCTTCTTAACTTTGAGTCCTGCCATGATCAGATCACCTCGGGTGCGAGTGAGACGATGCGCATGAACTTCTTGTCGCGCAGTTCACGGCCAACCGGGCCAAAGATACGCGTTCCGCGTGGCTCCAGCTTGTCGTTGATGACAACGGCGGCGTTCTCGTCGAAGCGGATGTAGCTACCGTCTTTGCGGCGACGCTCTTTGCGGGTACGAACGACCACGCAACGAACAACGTCACCCTTCTTTACGGTGCCACCAGGAATAGCGTCTTTAACGGCAGCGATGATGACATCACCAATGCCGGCATAACGACGACGGGTGCCACCGAGAACCTTGATAACCAAGATTTCTTTGGCGCCGGTGTTATCGGCAATACGGAGTCGGGTTTCGGTCTGAATCATCGTGCACGCTCCAAAATTTCAACGAGGCGCCAGCGCTTCGTCTTTGAGAGCGGACGAGTTTCCTGCAAACGAACTCGATCGCCAACCTTTGCGTCGTTGATTTCGTCGTGTGCGTGGAGACGCTGCGTACGCTGAATGGTCTTCGAGTAACGCTCGTGACGAACCTTTTCGACAACCGTTACGACGATTGTCTTGTTCATCGCGGCACTGGACACGATGCCCTCGCGGATTTTGCGTGGGTTCGGCCGGACTTCGCCGACGGCACTAGCACTGTCTTCTGTGGTTTCGATGTCGCTCATGGGGCTCACTTCCCGGCCGAAGCAAGGGCTTCAGCGGCGGCGATCTCCTGGGAACGAAGCACCATGTTGATACGGGCTACGTCCTTGCGGAGGGTGCGGATGCGTGCGTTGTTTTCAAGCTGACCGGTGGCCAACTGGAAACGCAGATTGAACAGCTCCGTCTTGGTTTCCGCCATCTTGGCTACCAGTTCGGTTGGGCTCAAATCGGTGAAGGTTGAGATTCGCTTTGTCATTAGAGGCTCTCGTCTTTCGTGACAACCCGGGCCCGCATTGGAAGCTTTTGGATCGCCAAGTTCAGGGCTTCACGAGCAAGTTCCTCGGATACGCCACTCATTTCAAACATCACACGACCCGGTTTCACCACGGCAACCCAACGCTCCGGATTACCTTTACCGGAACCCATGCGGGTTTCGGCTGGCTTCTCAGTTACTGGCTTGTCTGGGAACACTCGGATCCAGATCTTGCCGCCACGCTTTACGCGACGGGTCATGGCAATACGAGCGGCTTCGATCTGGCGGGCGGTAACCCAGGCCGGTTCGAGTGCTTGAATGCCGTAGTCACCAAAGTTCAGGTCAGTGCCGCCTTTGGCGATACCGGTCATACGACCACGCTGCTGCTTACGGTGCTTTACACGACGGGGCATCAACATGACTATTCATCTCCCGATCGAAAGTGAGGGGTGTCGCCTGCTGCTTGACGGGCACGGCGCTCAAGATCTTCTGCCTCGTTCAAACGACGCTCAAGATCGGGATCGGCCTCTCCCAACAGTGGGGTAACAACGATTCCGGTGGATTCATCAACAACGGCGCCCACGTCACCCTGTTCAGGCTTGCGGCGTCCGCCACCGGCACTGATCACACGGCGTGGAACCTTTGGAGCTCCATCAATTTCGCCGACAGCCATAGCGGCTTCGCGAACTGATTTTTCGTCGACCGATGCCTTGTACGGCAAAACGTCACCTTTATAGATCCACACCTTCACACCAATGCGACCGTACGTCGTCTTGGCTTCGCGGAATCCGTAGTCGATGTTGGCGCGGAGGGTATGCAAAGGCACTCGGCCTTCGCGGTACCACTCGGAGCGGCTCATTTCTGCGCCACCGAGACGGCCCGAACATTGCACCTTGATACCGATTGCGCCAGCTTTTTGGGCTGTCTGCACGGCACGCTTCATGGCACGGCGGAAGCTCACACGACCAGCAAGCTGATCGCCAACACCTTGAGCAATCAATGCGGCATCCATTTCGGGCTGCTTGATTTCAACGATGTTGAGTTGAACCTTTGGGTTGTTCGTGATCTTTTGGAGACCAGCGGTTAACCGCTGTGACTCTGCGCCTTTACGGCCGATCACGATGCCCGGGCGGGCGGTGTGAACGTCTACGCGGAGACGGTCACGGGTACGCTCGATTTCGACACGACTTACCGCTGCACGCTCAAGTTCGGTCATCAGGAACTTACGAACCTTGAAATCCTCGATGAGGTACTGCGTGTATTCCTTGTCGCTGAACCAGCGTGACTTCCAATCGGTGGTGATACCGAGACGGAAGCCGTAGGGATTGACTTTCTGACCCATAAGTACTCGCTACTCTTCGATCTTGTTCGGGGCATCGGCGTCTACAGCTTCGCCAACTTCGGCGGCACCGTCTACGACCGTTTCAACGGCTGCTGATTGAGTTACTTCGGCTTGTACTTCAGCGGCCTTAACGGCAACCGCTTCGACTTCTACAACATCAGCCACCTCGGCCAATGTTGCTCCGGCTACTACTTCAGACGTTCCTGATGCTTCACGGCGGGCGTCGGCAACCGTTGTTTCGGCGGCAGCACGAGCACCTGCGGTACGACGAGCACGGTTCTCAGCAGCCGAAGCTCCTGCAACACGGGCTTGTGCAAGCAGTGAATCTGGGAGACGGCTAACCACCACGGTGATGTGCGAGGTGCGCTTGCGGATTGCTCCGGTGCGTCCACGAGCACGGGGGATGAAGCGCTTGATTGTTGGTCCCTCGTCGGCGTAACACGCCGACACGTACAGCTCTTCAGCTGGGATGTCGTCGTTGTTGCCGGCGTTGGCCACTGCTGAGCGCAGCACCTTACCGATGGTGGTGGCGGCATCACGTTCGCAGAAGCGCAGGATGTTTGCGGCTTCGGCGACATCATGGCCACGGATCAAGTCGAGTACGACACGAACCTTGTAGGCCGAGATGCGGATGTATTTGGCCGTTGAGCGAACTGGCTGACCAGCTGGACCGCGGGCACCGGTTTTGCGAGCGCGAACCGGTGATTCATTAAGTTTAGGACCGGGCATGACTTAGCGCCTCCCTGAGCGCTCTTGGCCAGCGTGGTACTTGAAGGTGCGGGTGAGTGCGAATTCGCCGAGCTTGTGCCCAACCATCGACTCGGAGATATACACCGGTACGTGCTTGCGACCGTCGTGGACTGCCAGGGTGTGGCCGACCATGTCGGGGATAATTGTGGAGCGGCGTGACCATGTTTTGATCACACGCTTTTCGTTCTTGGCGTTGAGTTCGTCGACCTTCTTCAACAGGTGGTCGTCGACGAACGGGCCCTTCTTCAGGCTGCGAGGCATAGTGCTTGATTCCTTCGCTTATCGACGGCTGCCGCGGCTGCGACGGCGACGGACAATGAGTTTTTGCGATTCTTTTTTCTTGCTGCGGGTACGGCCTTCTGGCTTACCCCAAGGAGAAACTGGGTGACGGCCACCGGAGGTTTTACCTTCACCACCACCGTGTGGGTGGTCGACCGGGTTCATGGCAACACCACGAGTTTGTGGGCGCTTGCCCTTCCAACGGTTACGGCCGGCTTTACCGATCGAGATCAGTTCGTGCTCGGAGTTGCCCACTTCGCCCACGGTTGCCCGGCAGTCGATGGGGACTCGGCGCATTTCGGTGGAGGGCAAACGAAGGGTGGCGAAGTCGCCTTCCTTCGCTACGAGCTGAATGCTGTTGCCAGCAGATCGGCCCATCTTGCCGCCGCCACCAGGCTTGAGCTCAACGTTGTGGACGGTGGTACCAACGGGGATGTAACGCAACGGAAGTGCATTGCCAGCCTTGATGTCGGAGCCTTGGCCCGAACCGATTACGTCGCCAACGTTGAGCCGGGCCGGCGCCAGGATGTAACGCTTCTCGCCGTCTGCGTAGTGCAACAAGGCAATACGGCAGGTGCGGTTTGGATCGTATTCGATCGTGGCAACGGTGGCAGGAACGCCATCTTTGTTGCGCTTGAAGTCGATGATGCGGTATTGACGCTTGTGTCCACCACCGCGGTGACGGGAGGTCTTGCGACCGTAGACGTTACGTCCACCCGACTTGTGCAACGGGGCGAGAAGCGTCTTCTCTGGCGTTGCGGTGGTGAGTTCAGCGAAGTCGGAGACCGATTGAAAACGGCGTCCGGCGCTAGTTGGTTTGCGCTTACGAATTCCCATGGTGGATCAGCTCTCGAACAACGGGATGCGATCGTCACCGGCAAGGGTAACGATGGCCCGCTTCTGGTCGGGACGGGTACCGGAGCCGCCGGTCTTGCGGTTGCGCATCTTTTTGCCAGCGCGGATCAAAGTATTCACATTCTTCACCTTTACGGAGAAGATGGCTTCGACAGCCTGGCGAATTTCGATCTTGTTGGCATCAGGGGCGACGATGAAGGTGTAGGTGCCGGTTTCGATGAGCGAGTAGCTCTTCTCAGACACAACAGGCTTGAGGATGATGTCGCGGGGATCTTTCATGATCAGCCCTTCTCTTCCTGCGTTGAGCCGGGAACGGTGGCTGAGGTGAACACGATGACGTCATTGACAAGCACGTCATAGGCGTTGAGCTCGCCGAGTTCGATGAGCTGCACGTTTGGCAGGTTGCCGAAGCTGCGAGCGGCCACTACATCGGCAACATTGCCACCGTCGAGGACCATAAGAACTTTGCCTTCGAGGCCAAGAGCTGCAGCTGACTTGAGCGCATCCTTGGTCTTTGGGGCTGCGAAGTTCCACTCATTGACGACAACGACCTTGCCATCGGTTGCACGGTCAGACAGTGCAGAGCGAAGGGCCAGGTTGATCATCTTTTTGGGAGTGCGCTGCGAGTAGTTGCGTGGCTGCGGGCCCATGGCCACACCGCCGCCGATCCACTGCGGTCCACGCATGGAACCCTGACGTGAAGTACCGCCACCCTTTTGGTTACGGGACTTGCGGCCCGAGCGGGATACTTCTGAGCGGGTTTGCGTGGCGTGGGTGCCTGAGCGACGGGCGGCCAGCTGAGCGGTTACCACTTGGTGCATGCACGGGATGTTTGGCGTGATGCCAAACCAGTGCTCATCAAGTACAAGCTCACCGGCTGCCGCGCCTGCCGGAGTCTTAACGGTGATTGAAGGCATTATTTCTTGCCCTTCTTAACGGAGGCTTTGATGATGACTTGTGAACCCTTAGGACCGGGGATTGCTCCACGGACGAGGAGCACTTCACGCTCAGCATCAGCACGGATGACCAGGAGGTTTTGCGTGGTGGTAGTGATACCGCCATCGCGTCCTGACATCTTCATGCCCTTGAATACGCGGCCCGGGGTAGCGCAAGCGCCGATCGAGCCCGGGGTGCGGTGGGTGCGGTGTGCGCCGTGGGAAGCACGGTGCCCCGAGAAGTTGTGGCGCTGCATGGTTCCAGTGAAACCACGGCCCTTCGAAACACCGGTGATGTCGACGTAATCGCCAGCAGCCAGGATGTCTACGCCAATTTCTTGGCCAACAGTCCAAGCGCCAGCGTCATCGACGCGGAACTCGAGGAGCTCTTTACCTGGGGCAACGCCCGCTTTGGCAAAGTGTCCGGTTTCGGGGGAATTGACGCGGCTCGCCTTGACGGTGCCGTAGGTGACCTGGATGGCGGCATAGCCGTCATTTTCCGGGGTTTTCACCTGTACGACGCGCGCCGGGGCAACCTTGACGACGGTAACCGGCACGACATTGTTCTGGCCATCCCAGAGCTGTGTCATGCCGACTTTCTCGCCGACGATCGCTTTATTGGCCATGTTCGTCTCTCAAAGTTTGTTAGTGAGGCGGGGGTATCCGGGAGCGGAGCCCCTGGGTTCTGCAGAGATGTTGCAAATTTGGAGCTTCAGGTACTGTTTTTCGGAGCGCCTCGTCCAGGGGCTCTGCCCCCGGATTCCCCCGAGGTCAAAACATCCAAACGGCCAAAAACCAAAGTTGCTTGCTGGAACTTCTGAGTGAACAACTCTTCCGGCACGCAAACGCCCCGCCGGTCTAAGACCTGCGAGGCGTACTCTGGGATTGCCACACCGTTCCCACCGGTTAGCCGGCGGGCGTGTGCGGACTTCGACTGTGTTGCACTACCGATTGAAACCGATACAGCTGAAGTGTTGGAAAAACACAGATGCGTCTTTCCGAGCCCGGAGACTGTAGCACGACGGTTCCACCCCGATTTCACGACGTTGTCGGAGAGTCACTTCCGCGCCATTTGTCACAGGAATTCATAACCGGCAGACCCGCTTCAGATTTCGTCGGCGCCAAACTCGCAAAGACCGAACTTCCCGGAACCACCCTTTCCGTTGACGCGCTGATCGAAACCCCAACACGGCGACTCCACATCGAGGTACAAACACGCGCAAATGCCGCCGAGTTTGAGCCAAGGCTCGTGGAATCTGCAGCACGTCTCAACGGGGTTAAGGAACGCTTCCAAGCGGAATTCGTTTAAATTGGCCGATCTCAAGGTCTAGAACAAGGTCGTCAACAAGGCATCGAAGTTCTGCTCACGCTGGCCGAAACGCGCCTCGGTGCCCCGCTACCATCCAGCCTTGTTCATGCGCTCACCGCTTCAACTCTGTCATGCTCGCCCTCGCCCTCGAAATTGGCGAAGGCAGCGATGCCCACCGCCACTCGCGCAAGAAACGTTGCCGCCATGCCTCTTGCGTCGGAACCCTCTCTGCCCCCCAGGGGAATCGCACGTCCACTTACGGAACTGCTACTCGAAGCAAACATCAGCTACCACGACGGCATCATCGGCCCGAGCGACACCGATTGGGACGAGTTCGAAGATGCTAGGCGCACACAGGATCTCGTCCATGTCCTTGGAATTTCCGCTCCCGCCGCAAAGGCTGTGGCGCGCGTAACTGCGGGCATGATCGCGTGGTGCGGTCTTGGCGATACCTTCACCGAGGCGCAACACGAAGCATCGCCTTGAACTGCACCCTTTTCTTATCGAACCCGACGCAGCGGCGACGTTGGCGTGGCGAATGTTCAAGCCCGATGACACCATGCCAGAGCCGCTTTGCCTGCCGCAGCTTTGCCCGCCTCCTCCTCCTTTTCATCCGATGCTCCCCCGTCGACTTCGTCCCCCGATATCGCATTTACCTCCGCCGGTTGGCGCGAGCCCAGAGCGGCGACCAGCTCAACGTAACGGTCACCGTCATTCTTGACACGATCGCCAGGACCCCTGAATCCACCGCAGCATTCATCACTTCGGCCACCAACGCAGGAGCCACTTGGAGCAATGAAATACGTGCACTTATCGAACGGTGGACCGAAACAACGTTTTCGATGTTCGAAGTTGTCGATCGGGCCGTAGGCGTTCAACTGACGTTACGGGACCTGCGGAATGGGAATCGTTACGTGGTGGATGCACCCGATACAAGCTGGGCCTATCCCATTGATTCGCTCATCTTGTCGAGGGTGATTTGGAATAGCCGTTCGTATCAGTTCGCCTTCGGCACGGTTCCGGTTCCTGCACGCGATCGCGATACAACCCTGGCCCTGCTCGACGAATACGGCGGGACGTTCCACCGCATATTTTGGCCGGTTCCTCGAAGACCGGCAATAGTTGCTCAAAAGCAGAAGCCCCGCCGGTCAGGGCGGGGCTTCTTACGCTTTGCTACCGAACTGCTGACCGCCGGGGCGATCGATTTGAAGACTATGCAGCTTGGATTTTGATTTCTATGTCCACGCCAGCTGGGAGCTCAAGGCGCTGCAGTGAGTCGACGGTCTTTGGCGAAGGCTCGAGGATGTCGAGGAGGCGCTTGTGGATCTTCATCTGGAAGTGCTCGCGGCTGTCCTTATGCTTGTGAGGGCTCCGGATAACGGTGTAGACATGCTTTTCGGTTGGCAACGGCACGGGGCCGACAACCTTTGCATTAGTACGGACAACCGTTTCGACGATTTTGCGTGTCGATTGGTCGATGATTTCGTGATCGTACGCCTTGAGACGGATACGGATTTTTTGCTTGGCGTCGGCCATGATGATCTCTCGTTACCTAGTTACGTTCGTGGAAAATGTGTCGATGTAAAGAATGTGTGTGTTCAAGTAATCGGAAGATTACTTGAGGATCTTGACTACGCGGCCAGCGCCAACAGTACGCCCACCCTCACGGATAGCAAACTTCAAGCCCTCTTCCATAGCAATCGTCTTACCCAACTCAACAACAACACTGAT
>JAYSVF010000391.1:0-5878 GCA_043718695.1 Acidimicrobiia bacterium
GCCTGATCGTATCCTCGTTGTCGAACCCTCCGGGCAGAGGTTGGAGCCCAGGTGATAATTGCGTCGACGGGTATCAGCGGCTCAATACAGGCCGCCATGTGCTCAATGCCTGCATGGGCATGGGATCTCTTGGCCGCAAGAACTAATCGACGCGCTGGGCCCTCATAGGAAACCGCTGCGATTAGCGAAAAACCACGGATCCACCCCACGGCAGGACGAATCTCCCCAGCAGGCTGAACCTGGTCTTGACAAGCTCCACACAGCCCAACGCCAACCGCTCCACAGGCCGCGCAACGCGCCGGGAGTAATCGGCTCAACAACAAGTCAAACGAAGCGCCAATTCCCATGTTGACAGCATCACTGAACGGTGTGACAGCTTTTTAGGATCGTCCGCCGCTCCAAACTCGAACGCTCCCAACTCCAAGTGGACAGACCCTCTGGAAGGTAGCCCTCAAAAAGCGATGATCGTCAAGCGGCGAAGGTAGCTTTGATGCCTTCTGCGGCGATCTTGGCGGTGATGCGGGAATGCTCATCGGCTGTGACGGTTTCGGCTTCATCGATCAGCATCACTGGAATGCCATCACGAACGACGTATCGGCGGGTTAGCCGGGGGTTGTAGAGGGTGTCTTCAGCCTCAACATAGAACAAGGGGCCCTTGTCTTCGGGGCAAGCGAGGATTTCGAGCAGTTTTGGGTTGAGCGCCATGCCACCCACCTTAGTGTTCCTCGCCCGAAGTGGTTTGATCTGAAATGCCACAGGGGCTGACCACACGGCCAAGCCCCTGTTTCACATCACGAACACGACCTTATCCATGCCGCGTCACTCTTAGTAACGGTAGGTTTCCGCTTTGAATGGGCCGGCCGGGGCGATACCGAGGTATTCGGCTTGCTCATCGGTGACCGGTGTCAAACGCACACCGAGGGCTTCAAGGTGCATCCGGGCAACCTTCTCATCGAGTTTCTTCGGCAACACGTGCACGCCAAGGGAGTAGGCGGCGAGGTTGTTGAACAACTCCATTTGGGCCAGAACCTGGTTCGAGAACGAGCAGCTCATCACGAAACTTGGGTGGCCGGTGGCGCAACCAAGGTTCACAAGACGACCTTCAGCCAAGAGGATCACCGCGTGGCCATCTTCGAACACCCAAAGATCGGTTTGCGGCTTAAGTTCCAACCGCTCGATGCCGGGCCAGCGTGACAAACCAGCCATATCGATTTCGTTGTCGAAGTGGCCAATGTTGCAAACAATTGCGTTGTGCTTCATGCGGCTCATGTGATCGGCGGTGATCACGCTGGTGTTGCCGGTGGCCGTTACGTAAATGTCGGCATAGGGAAGCACATCTTCAAGCGTGAGGACCTGGTAACCCTCCATCACGGCCTGCAGCGCGTTGATTGGGTCAATTTCGGTGATGATTACTCGAGCGCCTTGGCCCTTGAGTGACTGGGCTGAACCCTTGCCAACGTCACCGAAACCACAAACAACGGCGGTTTTGCCACCAATCATGAAGTCGGTTGCACGGTTGATGGCGTCTACAAGTGAGTGGCGGCAACCGTAGAGGTTGTCAAACTTTGACTTGGTAACCGAGTCATTCACGTTGATGGCAGGGAAAATCAGTTCGCCACGCTCGTGCATCTGGTGCAAACGGTGCACACCCGTGGTGGTCTCTTCGGAAACACCCTTGATACCAGCGGCCATACGGGTCCACTTGGTGGGGTCTTCTTTGAGGGTCTTGGTGAGCAGGCTCAACACAATGGCAAACTCGGCACTTGAGGCTTCGCCTGGATCAGGAACTTTGCCGACCTTTTCAAACTCGACGCCCTTGTGAAGAATCAGGGTTGCGTCGCCGCCGTCGTCAAGAATCATGTTCGGGCCGGTGGAACCATTGGCATCGGCTGGCCACGTCATCATCTGCTCGGTGCACCACCAGAATTCCTCCAGCGATTCGCCCTTCCAGGCAAACACGGGCACGCCTGACGGGGCCTCAACGGTTCCCTGTGGTCCAACCGCAACTGCTGCTGCGGCGTGATCCTGGGTGGAGAAAATGTTGCAGCTCGCCCAACGAACTTCGGCGCCCAACTCGGTAAGCGTTTCGATCAGCACAGCGGTTTGGATCGTCATGTGCAGCGATCCCGAGATACGGGCGCCGGCGAGGGGCTTGGTGGTACCGAATTCTTTGCGCAGGGCACGGAGGCCTGGCATTTCGTGCTCGGCAAGGTGGATTTCTTTCCGGCCGAACGGGGCGAGGGAAAGATCGGCAACTTTGTAGTCGCGGTCGGTCAAGGTGGCGGGGGTCAGCGTGGTCATTAGGGTCTCCAGGGTCATGTGCTTCGAACTCAACCAAGCGCAAAACAAAAAGCGCAAAGTAAGAGATGAGCAACGGTTGCGATGGGGTCGGTCCCGACCACGGGATGACAGCCACCAGGGGCCCGACGAATCCGCTCAGTGTACTGGCGTTACCCCAGACGTGGGGCGAGCCTCCCGTCACGCCCAACTTTCGCCCTCGCCACCAAGTAAGGCCAAGCACTTGGACTTCGCCAATGACGAGACGAAACTTGCTTGCAAGACCGAAATAGTGCGGGCCCCGTCCCCAGAAGGTGCGGCCAGGTCTCTTTGACCAGCTATGCCTTTAAGGTAGCTAGGCCGGAGATCAGGGTCACGACTTCGGCGGTGTGGGTTGAGCAGGCATCAGAGTCTGCGGCCTCCACGTTTAGGCGTAAGAGCGGTTCCGTGTTCGACGCACGCAAGTTAAACCACCACGAGCCCATATCAATCGTGAGGCCGTCAAGATGGTCAACACTCGTGGCCTTTGGCGCATAGGCAGCCTGGATCCGTTCAATAACCAGCGCTGTCGACGCTACTTTCGTGTTAATTTCCCCCGAACCCACGTAGCGTTCAAACGGCTTGCGAAGTTCACTCAATTTGGCATCGGGCCCTGCTTCGGCCAACAGCTCCAGCACATGCAACGCCGCAATAATGCCCGAATCCGCCCGAAAATTTCCGCGGAAGTAGTAATGCGCTGAATGCTCGCCACCAAAAACGGCATCGGTCTCGGCCATCACCGCCTTGATAAAGCTGTGTCCAACACGGGTACGAATTGGGGTTCCGCCATGTTCAGCAATCACCTCGGGCACACTTTTGGAGCAAATGCAGTTGTAAAGAATTTTCGAACCGGGATGCTTCGCCAAGACCGCGGCGGCAACCATGGCCGTGGTTGTGGATCCCGAGACTGGCTGACCAGCTTCATCGACCAGGAACACCCGATCAGCGTCACCATCAAACGCCAAACCAATATCGGCATGCGACGACTTCACCAAAGCTTGCAGATCACGAAGATTTTCAGGCTGGATTGGATCAGCGGGATGATTCGGAAACGTGCCATCGAGCTCGGGGTACAGCATCTCAAGATCCAACGGAACCCGCCCGAGCACCGCAGGAACAACGAGCCCGCCCATACCGTTGGCCGTATCGGCGACCACTTTGAGTCGCTTTTTCTCGGCCGCCGAGGCAATCAACCCCAAATCGACAAACGACAACGCATGCGTGGAAAAATCGTCAAGGAGTGATTGCTCGGCAACTTCGCCTGCCTCCGCACCAGTTTTGCCACCCCAGGCAACCGAACCATCGAGAAGCCCGGCCGCGATATCTCGCACATCCATTAACCCGGAATCTTCAGCAATGGGAGCGGCTCCCGCCAAACACATCTTGATCCCGTTGTAAGCCGCAGGATTATGCGAGGCCGTGAACATAGCCCCGGGGATTCCGAGCGTGCCGCTGGCGAAATACATCATGTCGGTGGAGGCCAACCCGATTTGAATCACCGAGCAACCTTCACCGCAAGCACCTTCAGCAAACGCTTCGCTAAGAGCCAAACCGGTCCCCCGCATGTCCCGAGCCACAACAATTTTCGCTGCTTTGGTGAATCGGGCGAATGCAGCACCCACAGCTTTGGCCATTGGCACATCGAAGTGTTCGGGCGAAAGGCCACGCACGTCGTAGGCCTTGAAGATGGCCGAGAGCCGCTCGATCGGCGCAAGATCAGCGTTCGAAGTGGCTTTTTTCGGATTTGCACTCATGGATCTCCCGGGCTTTTGCTGCTACCGAGTCACGGAGCTGCGTGGCCAAATTCGAAGGTCACCATACTGGCCGCTTGGGTGTTCTGCAGCATCACTGAAGGTGATCTGAGTCATGCGACTCAGTTATGGAGCAAGCACCAGTGTCCACAACGATTCACAGGGGTTCCACAGCTGCAGGCAGCTTCCCCTGACCAGATTTTCCCATTTCCGCTTAAGCGCAGCACGTGCCGTTTAGGCTTCATCCATGTCGGAAGACCTTCTTACGCCCGCGCCTGCTCACGCACAGATCAGCCTCGGGCACGATCAATTCCCAGCCACCACCGCAGGGCAGTCAACGGATTTCCCCGAACACGGTTCCGCGGATTCGCGCGTTCGACGCTGGTTGCGTGATCCCGTCGGCGTGCTGAGCTTCGCCGTTCTGTTTCTTGGCACCCTCATCGTGTTCTGGAAAATGCACGGGATGAAACTCCCAAGTGAGATCAGCCGAGAAAAAGCACAGGCGCTTGGGAAAGCGGTCAAAGGCCCTGACCTCATGACCTCAATCCTCGATTGGGTTCGACCATGGCTTTGGGGTCGCGGCGACATGCTCAAGCCATCTACGGCAACCGGTGGCGACATGGGTGCCCACGTTTGGTCAGCCGATTATGTCTCCCGCGGACTGTTCCCCAAAGGCCGGCTCACTGGCTGGTCCGACGATTGGATGTTTGGCATCCCCGTCTTGAACTTTTACTTCCCCCTCCCCACCCTGGTGATTGCCGCCCTTGGCAAAATCATCGGCGCTGGAGTGGCTTTCAAGTTCATCACCGCACTTGGCATTCTCACCCTTCCTGCCGCTGCATGGGCTTCAGGACGATTCGCGAAGCTTCCCCGCCCAATTCCCACACTTATGGGCCTCGCGGCGTTCATTTTCTTGTTCGGTCGAAACTATGACCTGTTCATTTATGGCGGCAACATTTTGTCGACCATGGCTGGCGAGTTTTCGTTCTCCATTTCACTTTCGCTGGCCGTACTTTTTCTAGGAATGTACGTACACGTACTACGCACAGGCGAATACCGAGGGCGAACCGCCGTGGTGCTTGCCTGTACCGGCCTGTGCCACCTCCTCCCAACGATGTGGGCTGGAGCAACCGCACTCCTGCTTACCCTTGCGTTTCTCGACGGAACCAAACTCAAACTGCGTAATGCCACCAAGTTCTTTGGCATCCTTGGCGGGGCCGCTGCCCTTGCCGTCGTTGTAGCAGCGATTGGTGATTTGCAAAACGCCGTTGTGGTTGTTGGTGCCGCGATGTTTGCGCTTGCCGTAATTGATCAGTTTGCTGCACGCCGGGGCCTCAGTGCTTGGACGTTCAATCTGCCTCAGCTTCGCGACTCGCTTCTCACCCTTGGATGCGGCGGTGCGTTGGCTGGGTTTTGGATCGTGCCGTTCTACAGAAACATTCCATACACCAACGATATGGGCTGGGAAAAATCAACCCGCTACATAAAGTTCCTCTTTCCGTTTTGGCAAGGAAAAGGGAACAAACCGCCATCGGACTCCCAGATCATTGCCGTCGTCATGATTTTCGCGGCAATCGCTGCCATCGCCGCATTTGGATCCCTAGCCCGAGCAATGATCAACCGAGCCAAGGCCAACGGCTCGTGGACGCCGTTCGCTGGTCCACTCTCGGTCATCGTGAGTACCACGTTTGGCTTGGCCCTGGGCCTTAACAAAGGCACGTGGCAGGCCGGCATTCTTGGCGTAGCAGCCGGGTTAATTGTGTCGTTTGTAGTCATGATCACTTTGGCTGAGCCACAGTGGTGGCAAAAGG
>JAYSVF010000392.1:0-2535 GCA_043718695.1 Acidimicrobiia bacterium
CGGCGTGGCCGCGCGTACTTTCAGCATGGTCTGCAGGCCGCCAAACACCGATTCTTCGACGGTGCCAACAACTAACCGTTTCTCAGCGGCTGTCCAATCCATCAGCGGACGTTGACGCCAGCGCGAATCCTCAGCGCGCGTAGGATCTGCCAGGTACGAAACATCGTCGCCGAGGGCAAGTTCGTCACCCATGTAAATCAACGGCATACCAAAACTGGCAGCAATTCCATAAGCCAGTAACAGTCTCTTGATCCCGAATGCCAATCCAGCGGGGTCTGCGGTCGAGCGTGCATGGCTGATACCGGTAAGAGCGGCCGCCATACCGCAGGTGCGCTCGTCGCCCGTTTCGGGGTTCGAACTAAACGGCACGCCATGGGCGAAAGAACCGGGAAACTCTCCGCGAAAAAATGCTGCCAGGAACCTGCGGTGGTCTGCCCCGCTAACCCCTACTGCTGCGGCATCCTCGTCGTCGATTGCCCAACCAATGTCATCATGGCAACGCACATAGGTTCCCCAGCCAGTGTTGGGCGGGGTTTGGGGCAGGGCACGCATGGCTTGGGACATCAACACAGCGTCACGCGACGCCAGTGAACTCCATATGTTGACCATCAATTGGTTGTGGTACGCCAACTGACATTCCGCGAACTCGCTCTGATGAACGCCATTGCTCTGCGCCCCTAGGTACGTGGTGAGCTCCCGCGGGCCAACGATCGCCTCCGCCTTTAACAAAACCGACGGCGCGACAGCACTCATAAGTGCACGAAGCACCTGCACGATGAGGTGGGCTTCGGGTTGGTTTTGGCAGTTTGTTCCGAGTCGTTTCCAGGTAAAGGCCACCGCGTCAAGGCGGAGTGATTCCACGCCCCGGTTCCCTAGAAAACACATGATGTCGAACATTTCGAGCAGCACGTCGGGATTCGCGTAGTTGAGATCCCACTGGTAGGTGTTGAACGTTGTCCAGACCCACCCGTTGAGCGCAACATCCCACGTGAAGTTCCCTGGTGCCATTTCGGGGAATACTTCGGGTAGATGGGCTTCGAAGGCATCGGGTTCAGTGCGATCGGGGTAAACCAGGTAGTAGTTCCGGTATTTTGCGTCGCCCGCTCGAGCAGCGACAGCCCATTCGTGCTCCGCTGCGGTGTGGTTCATGACCAGGTCGATACAGAGGCTTACGTTGCGGTCACGCAAGGTATCGGCGAGTGATTCAAGATCGTCGATAGTGCCGCGTTCTTCTGAAATTGCACGGTAATCCTGCACCGCAAACCCGCCATCGTTGGGTTCAGGCCGGGCCTTGATCACATTCATCAGGTGGAAGTACTTGACACCCAATTCACTTAAGTAATCCGCGCGCTTAGCTACATCACCGAGGGTTGGTCCGAATTGCTCGGCATAGGCCACGTAGCCCACGGCATCGGGAGATTGGAACCAGAGTGGATCAACGAGTCGTTCTAGGTCGCGTCGGCGTAATGATGCTTTTCGCGCGACAGCCGCCTCGCAGGCAACGCCGGCAAAGTTACCGAGGAGCGTTTCGATGGGGCTGGTTGGGTACAACGATCGCAGAACCGGCACAATCTCTTTGAGGGCCGTTCGCAGCCGCAGAAAAAAGAGCTGCTCTGCAGTTTCGTCGTATCCCGCGGCACCGAGCTGAACGATCAGGTTGTCCCCAACAACCGAGGAGTTCAAAACGCGTTCGACCAGCGAGTCGACCCCTGTAAGCGCTTGCATAAGGCTCAACCTTACCGGGAATTTGACCCGCTGTGATCCACTTCACACCATGTCGCCTGGGTTTCCTTCTGTCCGTGTCACTGTGGACTCGGCGCCGATCCCCGCCAGTTCTCGATTCGGCGCCACGCACCAGTTCGGGTCGCACCTCGCAAGCTGTTGAGTAGCGAAGGAGTTTCACTTCTCGGTCCGGATCTGACCAAATCGACGTGCGGCATGGTTGCCCGAAACCAAACTCTGGCTCACAACTTCATAATTACTGCGCATCTGGACCAAAGATCTACAACACTGCTCCCACCAAAGAAATCGTGCGTGCGTGCGTGCACCGCAAAAACCGGCGACGAGCGTCGGGAAGCAGAAAGGCCATCGTGGCAACCATCCTTAATCCCAAGCTGATCTCATGGGCTTCAGATATTGATCCTCAGACCGTTCTCCAGGCCGAGCGTACGGCCCGGCTGCCTATCGTCGCTGGGCACGTTGCGCTGATGCCCGATGCTCATATCGGAATTGGCGCCACTGTTGGTTCGGTAATCCCCACCAAGCACGCGGTCATCCCTGCAGCGGTTGGTGTGGATCTCGGCTGTGGAATGATCGCAGCCGAACTCGATATCTCGGCCGATGATCTACCTGGATCGCTCGATGCGTTGCTGCCCAAATTGAACGCGCGGTTCCGGCCGGAGTAGGCCGTGGCCACGAAAACCCGTCAAGCCGTGCCCGCACATCGCTGAACAACAACGTTCCCGTAACCGATCTAGGCCAGAAGTTCGCCATCAAATCGCTGCGACAGTTTGGAACGTTCGGAGCGGGAAACCA
>JAYSVF010000393.1:0-14632 GCA_043718695.1 Acidimicrobiia bacterium
CTAGCTAAGTGTGCGGATGTGCTTTAGGAAAAGACGAAATCTGCCGTTGATGGTTAGCAATTGACGTTTAGTGCAGTAAAGCGTAAGTCATCGCGTAGTGTTTTGACCTCAGTTACGAGCACCATCGTGAAAGTTACAACCAAACACTACGAAGTGACTCGCGGACTTACACTAAGTTCGTCTTTACTTAGTTGTAGGCCGTAAATTTCCCATCCCACCCAAGAGAAATCGTCAGTGTTGCCCCGATGAGCACCCCGTCTTCAGCCAACCTCACAACTGCGTTCACTGGTGTCGGGCCAACTTCTCCATCCGAATTAACTTCTCCATCGGAATTTGCGGGGCTCACCGATGCGCAGTCCGGATCGGGAGCACTGTCAACAGATGTCTGGGTTACGCCTGAAGACGGCTCTCTGGCTGGACCATTGGCTGCAACGGTCGATGTTTCGGATTTACGGCCAGTTGGGATCGAGTGGCCAACGGTTGCCGTGGCCCTCGGTGTCTATGGTGGGACCGTGGCGGTGACCGTTTTTCATAACGCGCTCGGCCCGGTGGCGACGGTTGCGTTGCTGGCGCTTCTGGGTTGTTGGTTTCTGTCGCTGCAACACGAATGTCTCCACGGGCATCCGTTTCGGAGTCGCCGGTTGAACCATCTGTTGGCTTGGCCGCCCCTTTCGTTTTGGTTGCCGTTTGCGGTGTACCGCGATAGCCACCTAACACACCATCGCAACGCCATGCTCACCGAGCCCGGGATTGACCCTGAAAGTAACTACTTCAAAGGGTCGGCTTGGATAGCACTGCTGCCGTTCCAACGAATGGTGTTCCGGGGAAATCAGACCCTGCTGGGTCGTATGGCCTTTCGCCCGGCGCAAGGTATGTGGCGAACTGCCATGGCTATTCCGGGGGAACTCCGCTCCGGTCGGTGGCGGAAAATCTGGGCTGCGCACGCCCTTGGTTCGTTGGCGCTGGTGGTTGCGCTCCGCTGGTACGCACACTTACCACTTTGGCAGTACTTCCTTGGTTTCGTTTATGGCGGGGCTTCCCTGGCGGCTGTTCGGGCTTACGCTGAGCATCAATGGGTTGGCGGTACAAAAGCTCGTTCGGCCACCGTGCACGCATCGATGTTTTGGCGAGTGTTGTTTCTTAACAACAACTATCACTACGCTCATCATCTACGCCCGAGTCTTTCTTGGTTCAAGGTCCCCGAACTCTCGGCACGAGTGCAGGCCGCTAGCGTTTCGGCCGATGGTGCTGGGTTTTACTCAGGTTACGGCGAGGTTTTTAAACGGTTCCTTTTGAAGCCGGTAATCCCAATGATCCATCCCGAGTACCCCTCCGCCGTGCCCTGTTGCACAGCTGCACCTAACTGCAACTGCGGAAGAGATCTCGTTTTCCCGTGATGATTTCTGAGAAACCGGGAACTTCGAAGGCGTCTTCGAGCGAGGCTGATCCAATGCCCCGGCTCGCATCCCTGCCAATGTACGACTTCGCGGAACTCACGGATGCTCACGATGCGCTGTGGAGTTTTGTTGCCGAGCACCTTAGGAGTGCTGGCGTTGGCGATGTTCCGCGAGTCTTGGATCGCACGATTCCCTATAACCAAACGTGGAGTACCGCGAGCCTTCTCCTGGGCCAAAGTTGTGGCCTACCAATCGTCGACCAACTCGATGGCCTCGTCGCGGTCCTAGGGGGATTCTCGGTTGTTGACGGATCTTCCGATGGCACCTACTGCTCGAAATTGGTTGTGCATCGCGACCATAAGGCGCAGACACTGAGCGATCTGAACTGGACCGGCGGAGTTCGTGCGGTCATAAACGGTTGGGATTCTTTGTCGGGGTATGTCAGCTTTGGGGCGGCCTGCGCCGAGGCGGTAGAGCACGGTTCGATCCCCAGCAGCGCAGGCTTTGCCCATGTTGAGCAAACGGGAGGCCATGTGAATAGCGCTGCCGCGTTGGCTGATCGGGCGATTGATTTGGCGTGCATGGATGGACACACCCTTGCACTGCTGCAGCGCCATCGTCCCGAGGCCGTAGCCCATATTCGGATTCTTGCTTCAGGTCCGGTGGTCCCCTGCCTTCCGCTAATTACCGCCCTTCCCGTTGACGACGAGCTTTTAGCGATTCTGCGCTCTGCATTGCATGCTGCCTCCGTGTCTGAATCTTTGGTGTCGGCTCGGGAAGCTTTGGGTATCACCGGATTCGTTTCTTACGGCAACGAGCGTTACGAACTGATTCGAGCAATGCGCGAGACGGCACAATCGTTCTTTGGTCGTCAGCCCGCCGTGGCAGAGCGTTGATCCTTTCTCAACCACTTGGTCGATGTTCGCAGAGCCGAACTTCGTGATGATCGGTGTATCGCTAGTGATTTCGTTCCGTTACCGCCGTTGCTTTTGAGCAATGATGTGGGCTTGAGTAACGAGTTGCCGCGACCTTTCGGCCTTCCCGCTGGCACCATAACGTTTCTAGTTTGCGATGTTGGTCAACCAGGCGCAGGGGCAGGTCACTCGATTCGCCCGGAAGTTGATGAACACGGCTGGCCGTCCGAGGTCATTGCAGAAGCTATTGCCTCTTCGGGTGGCGTCTGCCCGGATGTTCGTGGCATGGGCGATTACCTGGTAGGCGCCTTCTCCCGAGTGATCGATGGAGTTAGCGCCGCAGTTCAAGGGCAAAGGGCACTGGCGGCAACAATCGATCAGGGCTTGTTGCGAGGACAAGAGTCGCGCATTCGCATGGCAATCCATGTGGGAGACGCCCAGAAGCGTGATGAGTGGAACCATTTCGCCTCCACGGTTGCCCGAGCCGAACGTTTGCACTCGTGTGGGCACGGTGGTCAGATTTTGTTAAGCAAAGCAGCTGCCGATCTTGTTAGTGAACGGCTTGACGAGGGGTTGTACCTGCGCGATCTGGGATTGCACCGTCTTCGCGATATGGCTCGGAGCGAGCAGGTTTTTCAGCTGTGTGTGGAAGGTCTGTTCCGGGATTTTCCGCCGCTCCGTTCGTTGGATTCGTTTCGCCACAATCTTCCGTTTTCAAGTTCGCCGTTGATTGGCCGCGAACGGGAACTTTTAGAACTCAAGGCGCTGGTGGCCGAAGAGCGAATCGTGACATTGACGGGATCCGGGGGTTGTGGCAAAACCCGTTTGGCGCTTGAACTAGCCGCACGTTTGGGAGACCGTTTCCCCGGAGGTCTGGTCTGGGTAGAACTTGCCTCTCGCACTGATGCGGAATCTGTCCTCGGTGCTGTTGCTGCGGCGCTTGATGCGCACCAAGTTATTGAGCAGACCACGATGGAGCGTGTTGTGGCTGTGCTCGGCAACCGCGGCCCAACGCTGGTGATTCTTGACAACGCCGAACATGTGCTCGAGGCCACGACGAAATTGGTCTCAACGTTGGTTTCGAAGCTTGGCAACGTGCACGTATTGAGCACCAGCCGGGAGTCATTGCGAGTAGACGGGGAAGTGGTTTGGAGAGTTCCCTCACTTTCTACCCCAGCTCCTGACCATTCATCGGTTCATCCTTTTGTGTCATTGGATCAGTTCGAGTCGGTGCGGTTGTTCCTCGATCGAGCCAATAGGGCGAGGAGGGGGTTTGTAATTACGGCTCAGAATGCTCCCTCGATCGCTCAGATTTGTAGTCGGCTCGATGGCGTCCCGCTTGCGATAGAACTGGCGGCCGCTTGCGTGAAAACGATGCCGCCCGAACGGATTTCTGCTCAGCTCGATGACCGATTTCGACTCCTTTCTGGGGGCCCACGCACACTGCTTCCCCGTCAACAAACACTGCAGGCCTCAGTGGCTTGGAGCGAGGGACTCTTAAGCACTTCCGAACGTGCGGCATTCAGGCGATTAGGTGTGTTTATGGGTGGATTCACGCTTGAGGCAGCAGAGGCGGTCGTCGGTTCGTTTGATGATGTAGATCCTTATGATGTTGTGGACATCGTGGCTCGTTTAGTGGATAAAAGCCTCGTTGTTTTTGATGATCACGGCGACCGGTATTCCATGTTGGAGACCATCCGTTCTTATGCCGTGCAACAACTCCTGGCAACGGGTGAACTTGGGGCAACCCGAGATGCCCATGGCGAATGGTTCGCTAGTTGGCTCGAGCGTTCGCGATCGTCAATGTATGCCGCTGACGCGCAGCAGTACATCGACTGGAACGGTCCGTTAAGTAGAAGAATAGAAGCAGAGCTCGCTAATTGTTACGCCGTGTTCGAATGGGTGAAAGTGGGCTCGGCTATCTCGTTGCGCATGGTAGCGGGGATGGGATACTTTTGGACCCTCAGCCAGGCGTTCATGGAATCTGGCCGCTATGGAATATCGTCCCTAATGGCGGGGGATAGGTCGAGCTCCGAATGGATCACGGCCATGTGCGAGATGGTCGCCGTTCGGGTGGGCTATGGGTTTGATCGCGTTCATGTCGAACTGATGGATGGAGCGTTACCTCTAGTTGTGGCCGCTGCCAACGAACTTGGCATGTTGCGGCTTGGAACGCTTCACGGCTTTGCCACCGGCGATGGCCCTACGCCAAGTCTGTTGTCTGCCTTCAACGAAGCTCGTGCTACCGCACTTCGAATTGGCGATTGGTACACCTTTACCAATGCGGTCTACATCCCGGCGATGGTCTTAGCGGTGACTGGGCGCAATCGCGAGGCGGAAGAACTACTTAACCTCGGAGGATTTGAAAATCATCGAACCTGCCTTGTGCGGGCACTGTGCCAAATCTCTAGAGGTGAATTCTCTGAGGCCACAGCGTCTATTGAACGAGCTTCTGACCTCGTTCTCGATTTGCCTGTCGCTTCGTTTGAGCGTGGAATCGTTGCCCTAGTTGCCGCAGAAATGGGTTTGAAAACGGTCGATGCGAGTTGGTTGGAAGGTTTTCGTTTTCGTGAAATATTTTTAGGAGTTCCTAACCCGTTGATGGCCGTTAGCTTTGCGACGGCAAAGGCACTGCTTTGCTTAGTCGATGGCCAAACTGAGGAAGCGTTAGCGAACCACTTACTCGATGGTCCGGTGCCATTGTTTTTGGGAAGGACGAAACGCTGGCGTGCTCAGGTTCAGCTTGCGCTTGGTGAAGTTGACGAGGCGAGACAAACCGCTACTACGCAGCTAGCCGAATGGGCGCATCTTGACACACCGATGTTTGATACGTGTGCTTTGCTTGTTCTTTCCGAGTGTGACTTTGAGGGCAGTCCAGAGCGTGCGCTTGACCAAGCCCAAAATGCCTTAGTTGTTGCGGTCGCCGCGGAAGTTTGGGTGAATGCTGTCGATGCGGTTGAAGCGATTGGTGTGCTGTTTCTGCGTGTCAATCGCGAACGTGAGGCTGCCCGGCTTTTGGGTGCAGCGAAAGCTGAGCGTGACCGCATGAACTACCGGCATCGCTTTTCCCACCGGGAGGCCTACGTCGCTAGTGCGCACGAACAGCTGACTGGCGATACATCGTTTCTTGAAGGCGAAACCATGACCTTTCTTGAAGCGATTGGCTTTGCCCAGCGTATGCGCGGCGAACGGGCGCGGCCTTCTATTGGTTGGGGGAGCCTTACACCAATGGAACTCCAGGTGGTCGAACTTGTTGTGTACGGGCTCACAAACCCCCAGATTGCTGGGCGGCTGTTTATTTCTCGGGCAACGGTGAAAACCCATCTGGTACATGTGTATGAAAAACTCGGGGTTACATCACGAGTTGAATTGGCCGCTCAATCAATACGGCGGAATTCGTACACCGTATAGGCCACCCGATTAGCGTTCTCGTCCTGGCCTACCAGCCCATACAACCCATGCAACTAATTTTACCGGCGGGTTGTAGATCGTTTGCCTAACATCGAGGATCAACCACTTGGACGATGTTGCTCTCCTTCGTTCGGCGCAGTATTCAACTATGAATTCATCGGCCAAGGTTGTCAGTGCCTCTAATCCAACAAGCCAAGGTTTTGGAAAGCGCTGCGAAAGCTGCAGGTCGAGCATTATCGAGCGCACACAGCAGGGTGGAAATACCCCACAGATGATTATCGTCGAGCTTTTGGAATCGATTGCAGGTTCAAAGTCAGTTTCGTCTGCCGAATTGAGGATTATGGAACGTCTCGCCGAAGGTCTAACAAACAAGGAGATCGCCGCTCAACTGTTTCTTTCGCCTCGCACGGTTGATTCTCACGTGGCAAGCATGTTCCGAAAGTTGGGAGTTCGCTCTCGCACGCAGCTAGCGGTAATAGCAACAAGTCGTTTGACTGCGGCTTGATCTCTACTACCTGGGCGGGTTGCGTGGACCGGTCCGTGCCGATTTGCGGCTGACTCGGAACGGATTCCTGAGGTCCATCTAGCGTCGGATTGTGGGCTCGCACGTTTTACGAATCTCCGTGGACTACCGCTGAAACGAGACCTCAACCCGGACTGGGGGCCATTGGCCGTGTTCAGGGTGCTCCAAAGTGATAGGAACTCAGACATGAGTGGTGTGCAATCGGTTGAGCGAGCGTTGTCGATATTGCGTGCGCTGAGCGCTGGCCCGGCCGGAGTTACCGAACTGGCAGAGCGCGTGGACTTGGCCAAGAGCACGGTTTCACGAATGCTCAGCACTCTTGAAGATATTGGTGCTGTCGCTCAGCTCGAAACGGGAGGACGGTATCGACTTGGCCCGCTTATGGCTGAAATTGCTGGGTCGATGGCTCCCACAAGGTCGTTGATTGAGTCGGCGCATCCGCTATTGGCTGAACTGAGTAAGGCCACCGGCGAAGCCTGTGGGCTATCGGTTCGTGAGGAGGGCCAGGTCCGCTACATCCTGCAAACCGCCCAAACAGGTGAGGTGCAGGTGCGCGATTGGACGGGTTACGCATCGCCGCTTCACGTTGGTGCGGCAGGAGTAATCCTGCTTGCCCACGCTCCGGAATCAGTGATTGCTTCTTATATCGCTGGCGAGTTGGTGGCGTTCACTTCGAAAACCGTGGTTGACCCGATTGCGTTGGCGACAAGGGTTCAGACTTGTCGAACAGTCGGGTGGGAATGGGTTTTCGGCGAGTTTTCTGAAGAATTGAATTCGGTTGCCGCCCCCGTGCGAGATCGCGATGATCGCGTGATTGCTGCGGTCCACGTGCATGGGCCAACCTTCCGCTTTCCTGGCAGTGAGACTCTTGAGCTCATCGGGAAGCGGGTTGCGGAAACCGCAAACCGTCTCACTCAGGCACTCCGTCAGCCGTAGCTGGAGCGGGACAACGATTGACCAGCAATCTCGAGGGAAACGGCGCCTGTTCTGCGGAGTGACCAAAAGCGCACGTGTTCTTGTGGGTTGGGCCGGTAGCCTGGGCGGATGTCTTCGCCACTTGAAAAACTGTTGAACGAACGGCGCGTGTTGCTTGCCGATGGAGCGACGGGGACGAATTATTTCCAGATGGGCCTCGAAGCGGGGGAGCCCCCAGAGTTTTGGATGACCGATCATCCGGATCGCATCCAGGATTTGCACCAGCGTTTTGTCGATGCGGGCGCCGACATCATTCTTACCAATACCTTTGGCTGTAACCGTCACCGGCTCAAGCTCCACAAGGCTCAGGATCGCACGTTTGAACTGGCGAAGCGCGCAGCGGAGTTGGCTCGTGAAGTGGCCGATAAGGCTGGCCGCACGGTGATCGTTGCTGGCTCGGTTGGTCCAACCGGTGAGCTGTTCGAGCCACTAGGCGCGCTTACCGAATCTGAGGCGATTGATACCTTCGCTGAGCAAATGGAAGGTCTAAAGGCTGGGGGTGCGGATGTGGCGTGGATCGAAACGATGTCAGCCATCGAAGAAGTACGTGCTGCGGCCAATGCGGCGATTCGCGTGGGCATGCCTTACACGGTCACCTGCTCCTTTGACACGGCCGGCCGCACGATGATGGGTCTCATGCCTGGTGACCTGGCCGGAATTTTTGAGGGCCTCGAAGTGCAGCCAATCGCCATGGGGGCCAACTGTGGCGTGGGTGCCTCAGACATTTTGGTGTCGCTGCTGGCTATGACCGATGCGGTTCCGAGCGTGAGCTACATCTCCAAGGGGAACTGCGGCGTTCCCCAATTCCGCGGCACGGAGATCCACTACTCGGGGACGCCTGAGCTGATGGGTCGCTATACCGAGCTGGCGTTCAACGCGGGTGCGCGCATTATTGGGGGCTGTTGTGGGACCTCTCCTGAACATTTGGCGGGAATGCGTGTTGCGCTCGATGCTTGCGTGGCTGCGGCTGAAACCGGCTCCATGGGTGAGCGCCCAAGTATTGACACGATAGTGGCCGACATTGGCCCTTTGGCCAACCAAGCTCCTAAGGCGAACGTGGAAGGCGGCCGAATCCGTCGTCGTGATCGTTAAGCCCCGTTTATCGGGCGAAAGGTAGCCAGCTGCCGTTTCGTTGACTAAACTTCGACTCGGACAGCTTTTCGCCTGTTGGCGGCTGTTTCCCTCATGCGAGGGAGAGAAACTTGGTTTCCTGGAGCCCTATTGCGCTGGCAATATCGACTTCTGTTCCGCATCTTGGTACGATTCCATTTCTGAACTACGCAGCTTGACTGCAAAGGTTGTCCGCAAAACATGAGTGAAGACGAAATTGTTCTATCGGCACTGAACGACGACGACCTCGTTGCGCAGATGCACGATGACCTCTATGACGGCCTTGGTGATGAAATTCACGAGGGTACCAATGAGTTGCTGGGCCGTGGTTGGACCCCCCAGAAGGTGCTTGATGAGGCCCTAGTGGAAGGCATGCGGATCGTAGGTATCGACTTCCGCGACGGAATTCTGTTTGTCCCCGAAGTGCTTCTTTCCGCCAATTCAATGAAGCGCGGAATGGCGATTTTACGTCCGCTTCTCGCCGAAACGGGCGCAGAACCTATCGGCACCGTGGTCATCGGCACCGTGAAGGGTGACATCCACGACATTGGAAAGAACCTCGTAGCGATGATGCTTGAGGGTGCTGGTTTTGAAGTGTTTGATCTTGGCATCAACACCGATGCCGACAAGTTCCTTGCTGCCATTGCCGAACACAAGCCCGACATTTTGGGCATGTCGGCCCTTCTCACCACCACGATGCCGTACATGAAAGTTGTCATCGACACCTTGAAGGAAAAGGGTCTTCGGAACGATTACATCGTGTTGGTGGGTGGCGCGCCGCTGAACGAGGAGTTCGGTATGGCTGTTGGTGCGGATGCCTACTGCCGAGACGCTGCGGTTGCTGCTGAAACCGCCAAGCGACTCATCGCCGAACGCCGCGCTGCGGCCTAACTGCGTTCTCATCCTGGCGAAGATTCGTACTATGCGCATCGTGCTGATCGGTTGCGGTGCACTGGTGCGCGAGGTGCGTGCGGTTTTGGGGCAATTTGCCACGGGTGGGGATGGGCCCGAGGTTGTGGTCCACTATCTTCCCGCCGCGCTGCATAACCGTCCCGATCGAATCTGTGATGCGCTTCGGGTAGCAATTGCCGAGCATGTTCACGAAGGCGATCGAGTCATCGTGGGCTATGCCGACTGTGGAACCGGTGGACATCTTGACGCGTTGGCTGCCGAACTTGGGTTTACTCGGTTGCCCGGCTCGCACTGCTACGAGTTCTTTGCTGGCGCGCAGGTGTTTGCCGATCTCGCCGATGCAGAACCCGGCACGTTTTATCTCACGGATTACCTTGCTCGTCATTTTGAGCCGCTGATCATGGGCGCTTTGGGTATTGATAAGCACCCGGAACTCCGTGACCTGTACTTTGGAAACTATGCACGCGTAGTGTTTCTCGACCAAATGGGTAATCCTGAGTTGTTGGTTGCAGCCCAAGCCGCTGCCAACCGACTTTCCTTGAGCTTTGAACATCACCCAACGGGGTTAGACCCGTTTGCTGTGGCGGTGCGTGACCTGGTCGCCCACGCTGGCGCCGCGTAGTAATCACCGTCACGCTCGATCCCGCACGCCACGCCACACCACACCACACACTCGCGACCAACGCCCACGACCACCTTCACCGAACGTACAGAACACCGAGGCATCATGACCCAGACGATTCTTAGCTCAGCTACCAAAGAAGTGGTCCTTGGTTTTGGCCGCCCCTTCGTGATGATCGGTGAACGTATCAACCCCACCGGCCGCAAGTTGTTGGCCGAAGAAATGAAGGCCGGTGATTTCAGTCGTGTCGAGGCCGACGCAATTGCGCAAGTGGCTGCCGGTGCGCACATGCTTGATGTCAATGCCGGAATTCCACTAGCTGATGAGCCTGCGTTGCTGGCCAGGGCAATCCAATTGGTGCAATCCGTTGTCGATGTGCCGCTATCTATTGACTCGTCGATTATCGAGGCGCTTGAAGCTGGATTGGCTGTATACAAGGGGAAGGCGCTCGTCAACTCGGTTACGGGCGAACCCGAAAACATGGATCGGGTGCTTCCTCTCGTAGCCAAGTATGGCGCAGCGGTTGTGGCCATCTCCAACGATGAAACCGGAATTTCCGAAGATCCCAACGTGCGTTTTGAAGTGGCTCGTCGGATTGTGAATCGTGCTGCCGATTATGGAATCCCGCCGCACGACATCGTGGTTGACCCGCTCGTGATGCCAATCGGTGCAATGGGAACGGCGGGGCAGCAGGTATTCGCCCTCGTTCGAAGGCTTCGTGAAGAGCTGGGTGTGAACACCACCTGCGGTGCTTCAAATGTGAGCTTTGGTTTGCCGAATCGCCACACCATTACCGGAACGTTCTTGGCTATGGCTATTGGCTCGGGTATGACATCGGCGATTATGAACCCCATGCATCCTGAAGTGAAGGCGGCGATCATGGCTGCGGACGTGTTGGCCGGAAACGATTTGAACTGCGCTGCTTGGATTAAGGCCAATCGCGATCCCAACTCTGGTGGAGGCGAGGGTGGCGGTCGTCGTCGAGCCCGTCGTAGTTCCGAAGGTGAAGCGGGCGCTACCGCTTAGCTGGCGGTGGATCTCGACGGTTGCTGCGTTGTTGATCCACTCTAATTCATATGTGTAAATAGTTAGTTTTTTGCAATAACGTAAGGTCTTCCCAACAATCCGGTTCTGTGAATGTCTGAAATCTCCCTCGCTCCAACAACGTCCAACGATCCACCTGCTCCGCTCTCCGAAACCGAACGAGCGCGTCTGGTTTTCACCCCCTCAGGACTTGATGGAGAGTTTGGCCCCGAGACAACTTTGCTTGATGCGGCTCGGGCTTTGGGTGCCGATCTTGACTCGGTTTGCGGTGGACGAGGCATTTGTGGTCGTTGCATGGTGGTGCCAAGTGTGGGTGCTTTTTCTAAGTGGGCAATTACTTCGAGCGCTGATCAGTTCGGGCCGCTTACTTCCTTGGAATCGCGGTACGCCGAACGCAAAGGTCTAGCCGTAGGGGAGCGATTGGCCTGCCAGCTCTTCGCGGTTGGTGATGCCGTCATCGACATTCCTCCATCCTCGCAAGTGCACCGGGCCGTGGTTCGCAAATCCGTAGAACTGGGTGATTTGGTAATTGATCCGCTGGTCACTCTTCTCTATGTGCAGATCGATCCGGCTTCGCTAAGCGATGATCGAAGTGCCGCGGAACGCCTTATTGATGCGCTTCGCGAGCAGCACGGTTTGTTTAGTGGAGCCGTTGATCCAACCATCGACATTGCCGTAGCGACGCGCCTACACAAGGCGGTTTCAGGGGATGAGGGAACGACGGTTGCGATTCGGTTTGCCGGTCCGATGGCGGCTGGCAGTTCCGCTGCTGCGTTTGCAGGCCCTGCCCGGATTGTTGCGGCTTGGCGCGGCTACACCGAGCGCGTGGTTGGTATTGCCATTGATATTGGCTCAACCACCGTTGCGGGCCACCTCTGCGATTTGCGAACCGGTGAGGTGCTCTCATCGAGTGGTTTGATGAATCCCCAGATTCGTTTCGGTGAAGACCTGATGAGCCGAGTGTCTTACGTGATGATGAATCCCGGCGGAGACCTTGCCCTGACGACGGTCATCCGTGAAGCTCTGGCTGCCTTAGTGTCCACGCTGCTGGCTGAAGCAGGGCTGCAACCCGAGGCCCTGCTCGATCTTGTGTTGGTTGGCAACCCAATCATGCATCACATCGTTTTGGGAATTGATCCAACTCCTCTTGGTGGCGCACCGTTTGAACTGGCAGTGAGCGCGGCGGTTCATGGTTCCGCTCGGGATCTTGGAATCAATGCGCCGTTCTCCGAGCTTTATGTTGGCCCGTGCATCGCTGGCCATGTGGGGGCAGACACGGCCGCTGCGATTTTGTCGGAAGGCCCGCATCGTTCATCATCGGTGCAACTTCTCGTTGACGTTGGAACCAATGCGGAGATCGTTCTTGGGAACAACGAGCGACTCTTTGCGGCTTCTAGTCCTACCGGCCCGGCATTTGAAGGCGCACAAATTTCTTGCGGTGTGCGAGCCACGGCCGGTGCGATTGAACGTGTACGTATCGATCGTGAAACCCTCGAACCGCGTTTCCGAGCGATCGGTGCAACCTCGTGGTCAAATGAGCCGGGCTTTGCCAGCGAACTTGGATCCACGCCGATCTCTGGTGTTTGTGGGTCGGGGATTATTGAAGTCATTGGTGAGTTGTACCTTTCTGGAATTCTTCGTGTTGACGGCACCTTCGATCCAGCCATGGTGGAGCGCACACCCCGATTGGTCGTGGATGGTCGTACGTATGCATACGTCCTGTACGATCCGTCCGCTGATGGGCTTGGGAGCATTGGACGTGACGGCAAGGGAGGTTCCAGTGACACCCCGTTGCGCATCACCCAAGGTGACATTCGAGCAATTCAGTTAGCCAAGGCGGCGTTGCGCGCCGGTATTGATTTGCTGATGATTCATTCGGGTTTTACTGAGGTTGATGACGTACGCCTGGCCGGTGCCTTTGGTTCCCATATTGACCCTGTCTACGCCCTGGTTCTTGGTCTTGTTCCTGATTGTCGAGTTGAACTGGTTCGCGCTTGTGGGAACGCTGCGGGTTCGGGTGCGGTGCGAGCGTTGCTTTCGGCGGCTGCCCGCGCTGAGATGGAAACCGTCGTTGCGGGTGTCACCAAAATTGAAACGGCCTTGGAACCAGCTTTCCAAGAACTCTTCGTTGGGGCGATGGGATTCCCGCATACAACGGCGCCTTCTCCCCATTTGGGCGCAGCGATCACCCTCCCCGTGCGTGGCACTCATGATGCCAATGCCGGGAAACGTCGCCGCATTCGACCGGTGGCCGAAGCGTGAACACCGTGCTGCACGCTCGAACAAAACCATACGCACGCATAGTACTGACCACCCGCATAGAGTTGTTTTCAAGGAGATCCCATGTCATCTGAAGGTCGTCGTAGCGGTGGTCGTGGTGGCCGTCAGGCCATGCGTGCGAGTCACGTTGTAGAGCGTCTGCCGTTTCTTACCTCAAAGCTCACGCCATTCGAAGTGGTGTCACAAGAAGGTCTTGAACAACTCGAATACAACGCGGACACGATTCTGCAAGAAGCGGGAATTGAGGTTCGAGATTTCCCGGAAGGGCTCGTCATTTTCGCGGCCGCAGGTGCAAGTGTCGATGGCACGAGAGTGCGTTTTCCAAGGGGTATGTGTCGTCAAATCGTGCAAGCCACCGCTCCTCGCGAGTACACCCAACATGCACTCAATCCTGCGAATAATGTGCAAATTGGTGGCAAGAACATGGTCTTCGCCCCAAACTACGGATCACCGTTTGTGCACAATCTTGATGAAGGTCGTCGGTATGCCACGATTACCGACTTCCAAAATTTCGTAAAGCTTTCGTACATGTCGCCGCACCTTCACCATTCAGGTGGAACGGTTTGTGAGCCGGTCGATATCCCCGTCAACAAGCGCCACCTCGACATGATTTTTGCGCACCTTCGCTATAGCGACAAGCCGTTTATGGGTTCGGTCACGGCAGCCGAAAGAGCGCAGGATTCGGTCAACTTGGCACGCATTGGTTTCGGTGGAGACCTCGCTGATCGTACGGTTATGACCTCGCTCATCAACGCATCATCGCCGCTGGTCTGGGACGGAACAATGCTGGGAGCAGCCCAGGTCTATGCCGAAAATAACCAAGCGTGCATCATCACACCATTCATTCTGGCCGGGGCAATGGCGCCCACCACTACCGCTGGTGTTGCTGCACAAACCTTGGCTGAAGCCTTAGCTGGTATGGCATTCACGCAGCTTGTTCGCCCGGGCGCGCCCGTGATCTTTGGATCGTTTGCTTCATCAATGTCGATGCAAACCGGTGCTCCTACCTTTGGTACTCCTGAACCAGCACTTGCTATGTACGCATTGGCTGCGTTGTCGCGTCGCCTTGGTGTTCCGTTTCGTTCTGGTGGCAACCTGTGCGCTTCAAAACTGCCGGATGCACAAGCGGCTTATGAGAGTGCAAACACGATGTTGCCAACGGTGATGTCGGGCGTGAACTTTGTGTTGCACTCCGCTGGATGGTTGGAGGGTGGATTGGCCATTGGCTACGAAAAGTTCATGCTCGATGCCGATCAACTTGGTATGCACGCAGTGTTTGTTAACGGTCTCGATATGTCGGAGAACGGTCAGGCCGTTGATGCCATTGTCGAAAACGGTCCGGGTCAACATTTCCTGGGAACGGCGCACACGCTCGCAAACTTTGAGACAGCGTTTTACCGTTCGACCACATCAGATTCCAACAGCTACGAACAGTGGCTCGAGG
>JAYSVF010000394.1:0-34649 GCA_043718695.1 Acidimicrobiia bacterium
GCCGAAGTCCTCGCAAACCGAGACCTGAACAACGACGAAGTACTAACCCTCTGGTGGCCAGGTGCAGCGGTCCTTGAGTGTCCCGGGCCCGGTTAGCCCTTTGGCCGTATCATCGATGCTGAACGACCGATCGTTGGAGTCTTTGGTGCAGACGCGTTTGCGTGACCGGATCACGTGAATCCTATCCGGGTCCTCCCCCCACGCAGCGTTGGCGGATGCTTTAGAAGGCTGAACTGTCGCTCGCCGGTGATAGTTGAAGACCATTTTGCTTCACCAGCAAGGACAAAACGATCATCAGATCGTCCAGCGACATCGATCTCGATGGCTTGACGACCGGACCTCCACCTTCGACCAATAAGCGAGTTTGGCAGTTGGTTCGTGGCAACCATGCGAGCGCAATGACGGCGTGATTGGTCTTCAAACACTGAGCCGACATGGGTATCCCAAACGCCCATTTTCAACACAAGAGCGCGTCGCCGCCCAGTTCGGGGCCTTGACGAATGCGAGTTAGTGGACCAAAGCAAAACCTAGGGTAAGGATCGGTAATCACATAGTGGGCAGCCGCACGGCGAGGACCAGAAAGCGGCTGCTCACCCCGCACCAGACCAACCTGCTCGAGCGTTGCCAATGGTGTCTCAATCCGCAAATCGGCCTCGGTCTTTATCTCGCCGAAGCTGTGCCGACCACGGCCGATTGCTAACAGAATTCGTTCGAACCCCGTACCTGTTGGAAACTCTTCGTTCACGATCAGTGGTGCGTCGTCGTACAAAAGGGTTCCCGGGCGAACCAGATTTCGCATGTTGTCTTCCAATCCCAATTGGTCATCCCAAGCCAGTAGTTGTCTTGGGTAACCACCTGTAATGCTGTAAGCGAGCAGACGATCCACGGCTTTGAGATTGGGAAGGAAAGGTCGACACTGCTCAAACGCGAACGGCTCCAAAGGGAGATGCAACTCGGCTCGACCGTAGAGAGGCCCTCCGCCTTCGGTGAGGCGATTCATGACGCGTCTCGAGCTGCCGGTGAGCAGCAGGCAAAGTTTGCTGGCTTCGCGGGAATGCAAGATCTTCTCCCACGCAGATTGAACCACTGATCCAAAGGCGTTGTCGACTTCATGGAGATAAGGAACTTCATCGATCCCAACAAGCAATAGTGAGTTCCCCAACGCTGGGTTGGCGGACGTTTTGAGCCGGCTGAACTATCGCTCGCCGGACACCGTATTTCTCCAGCCGAATCGGTCGTGTTTGGGAATGTCCAACGTGGGTATTAGGGGTCGTAAGGCAAAGGCAACACTTTTCTAAGGACGCCGCCCAGCGGGGGTAGCTCGGAAAGGTGAGCTGTGCCAGGGAGGTAAGTCTCATGAAGATCCTGACAAAGACCCTCGGTCTTGTTACCGAACCGGCCTCGGTCGATTCGCTTGAACGGACTCTGCTTGCAGGGTTCGTCAACCCGGACGTTGAGATGCCTCACGGTGAGCGAAAAATTACTGTGGCTCGTCTTCGTGCTCGCATGGCAGCGGTCGACGCCTGGGTCTCGACCGGTCACCGAATATCGCACCAGGCGTTGGCGAAGCGCCTCGAAATGTCTGAAAGGTACCTTTCATACCAGTTTCCCGCGCAGAGTGGCTTATACGCATTCCCTCCACCGGAACTGGCGCTCAGTATGAGCGGTGCATCAGCGAACGCGACTGAATGGACTGACGTCGCCAAGACCGTAAGGCCGGTCTTTTTGGCGATGGACACGAACTTGCAAGGCCGAGGATTACTGTCCGGGCTGGTGCAGCTTCACCGAGCCCATCCCTCCCTCGCCGAAACGGACGGCCATTTTGCGAATGCACTGCGCAATGCGATCACGGGGAAACGTGAGCGCAACACGCTCGCGATTGTCGGCCTATTTACCGATGGGTTTCGCGCTGCGCTTGAAGACTGGGTTGACTGCGGCGAACCCAGTCTGACCTTCGTCGCCGAACGCGTCGAAATGCTACTGGTCGGCCCGGTCCAACACGCCTTCGAAATTCTCAGCCTTACCTCCGAGAACATGTCCAGCGCCTCCGGAAATGAACGAGACTGAAATTGCAATAAACGCAAAACTTGACAGCTTGCAGTTGGAAGCGCACAATTGAATTGCAGAAAATGTTAATTAACTCGACCTAATCAAACTTTAGGAGTCGGGTCGAATTGAGAGTTAGAGAGCCTTAATTAATGGACCAAAAGTAACATGAGGAGTAAGGAGAACAAATACCGTGACGTTCAAACCAAAGAAAGTTTCTCATCGTGTTGGATTATTTACGATAGCGGCGGCTCTTGTAGGCGCAACGGCTTCAGTGAGCCTTGCCGACACGACAGATCCACTTCCAAAGCCGATGCCTCGCTTCACATCCGAACCCATCGACGGAACCAGTTCAGACAACTCAGCCCCAGTTCGTCCGAACCTGCACGTTGGCCAGGAGATCGCTGCTGGCCAAATGAAACAGATCAACGGGAGATCCGTTTGCGATTTCAAACAATCAGGTACACGGGTCAGAATCGAAGTTCCGAAGGGACTTCAGGGCGCAGAAGTTGTGTGGACAATTACTCCAACCTGCAAGGCGATCATAAAGGAATTGATTGTTCATCCAGTCGGCGATCTGTTTGGGCTCACCAGCCCCATTGGCGGACATTCCGAAAAGGCGCAGGTGAGGGGACGATGAAAACGCGCCCCCTTCGACTTTTGGTGCTGGTTTCCATCCTGATCCTGGCGCCGTTGGCCTCGGTTCGACCAGCGTCAGCACAGAGCTTCTACTATCAGTATGGACACACTCAGTACACTATTCAAGAACAATTCGGCGTAACGTCTACGCAAATACGGATTTCATCGAATATATGGACGAATGGAACGTCCGGAACATACTTTAATGCAACCGGTGACTGCTATCACTCTGGGTTCCCGTCTTGGACGATGGCGAGTTGTTGGATCGATAACTATAGTTGGGATCAGGGTGGGACGTCTAACATGGGTGCTCACTTTACTCATTGGACTCAAATTGACTATACAATGCGTGCATACAATGTGAACCAACCCAGCAATATCTGGGGTGACTGTTGGTTAGACTCAGGTTCTATTCCTCCGTCTTGGGATAACCGCTGCTACGTCGGTTATGGTTCATAAGAAGCTGGTCGGTTATGGTTCATAAGAAGCTGAATGACCGAGAACGAGGGCTGAACTACGTCCCTAATCACAAGCTCAGCCCTCTCGTTCAAATCCCAATCCTTGGTTGGACGGCTATTCTCGGCGTCACCGTGGGGTATCGGTTGGTTCGACCGGACCATTTCGCCCGGACTGTTCTGCCCTTGAGTTTCGCGGTTATTGCAATGATCGCGGTAATAACTGGCCTTGTCTTCCGGCGGTATTTCCTGATTGCCTCGGGTCTTGTTGTGAGTCTCGGCTCGCCGACCGTTCTCGTTTGGTACGTGTGGCCCTTGATTCTATTGCTCGCCCTTGTCCTTGTGGTTGACGCTATACGAGGCCCTATACAGAGGCTGCGACAACGAAAAAGTTGACCTCGGAATGGCCAGAGCGAAATTTGTTCTCAGATTTTGCAGCCCGTCCAGACTTAGATCGTCTGAGGGCCGCGCTGCAGGTGGCCGGGGCGGGCTTGGGTGATGGTGCCGTTGTCGATGGTGATCTTGCCGCGCTTCATGGTGAGGCGGTAGCCGTCGGCGTCTTGGAGGAGGCGGGTGCCACCTGCGGGTAAATCGGCGACAATGCGAGGGGCCCGGGCGGAGAGTGTGGCCATATCGATCAGGTTGAGGTCGGCGAGGTAGCCCGGCGCAATAACACCGCGATCGGTCCAACCGACATGGGTGGCCGTGCGTTGGGTTTGGTGATGCACCATGAGCTCAAGGGGTAGCTGTTCGCCGCGGGTGCGATCTCGGGTCCAATGAGTGAGCGCCGTCGTGGGAAACGATCCGTCGGAAATGGCGTTGCAGTGCGCACCGGCATCGGACAATCCGAACAGCGAATAGGGCGAGGAGATCATTTCCCGCACGTCATCAAGTGATCCGCGCGCATAGTTCATCAGCGGGATGTAGAGCAGCGTTGATCCGTCGCCGCCGAGTAGCAGATCGAACAACATCTCGGCGGGCTCAACACCAGCAGCCGCGGCAAGGCCAGCCACACTGCGCTCGGGCGTGGGCTCGTAATCAAGCGGCTCAACCAATGGGTACATCCGTGAATAGCCCGAATGGATCAGCGCCGGAAAGCCCTTCAACTGAGCGGCCCCGTGCTCGGCCATTAGTTTCTCGCGGATCTCCGGTTGGCGGACGAGGGCCAAACGCTCCGGGCGTGGCAGATCCTTCATTGCGCGAAACGTGGGGCAGAAGTTCAGCGGATTCGCCGTGGCGTTCATGCCAATCAGTACGCCAATGGGGCGAACTGCGACTTGGGCCTTTACATTGGCTCCAAGGGAATTCCATTCACCAATCGAGGTAAGAATTTCTCGGTATCGATCGGGGCAATCATCGTTTTGCTGCACGGTAAAGCTCAACGGACGATTGGCCTCCAGCGCAATCTTGCTGAGCAACTTCATTTCCGCGGCGACAAGATCTGGATCAGTCGATTGGTACGCATCGGAAATCATTTGGATAACCCCGCGATTCGTTTCAGTAAGTGCACCCATGATTCCGAGCACCTCATCGGTTGACGCAGTGAGGGTTCCGATCTGTGCGCCAATACTGGTTCGGTGAGCCCAGGTACGCGACGTGGTGAATCCCAAAGCCCCGGCTCGGAGCGAATCAGCACAATGACGGCGCATTGCATCGATCTCGTCGGCATCGGCACGCACGGTGTGATCCGAACCCCGATCACCCATCACATAGGTGCGGAGGGCGGCGTGGGGTACTTGGGTTCCAACATCGAGCGTCCAACGTTTTTGGTCAAGCACATCGAGGTATTCGCTAAACGATTCCCATCCCCAACTCATGCCTTCGGCCAGCGCCGTGCCGGGAATGTCTTCGACGCCTTCAAGCAGCGAAATGAGCCAATCGTGGCGATCGGGGCGTGCGGGGGCAAATCCAACACCGCAGTTCCCGACGACGATCGAGGTAACCCCGTTGGTCGATGAAGGAGCCAGTTGGTCGTCCCAGGTGATTTGGCCGTCGTAGTGAGTATGGATGTCTACCCAGCCTGGCGTGAGGAGCAGGCCTTCGCCATCGATCACTTGTTGCGCGGCCCCAAGGTTTCGGCCAACCTCGGTGATTCGCTCGCCGGAAACTGCCACGTCGGCCATTCGCAGCGCAGCTCCGGTTCCATCAACAACGGTTGCTCCACTGATCACGTAGTCATGCATCATTGCCTCTCGCGAACTTCGATTTTGCGTTGGAGAGCAAGTCTTTCAGCTTCTTCGCTCAGAATCGAGTCAGAGCCGCTGGGCCTTGTCCACCGAGGAAGGGTTGGGGCAGCTTCTGTACGGTTGCGGCAGGTAATGACCGCGCATTCCCTGCGCCAACGGTACTTCTCGTGCCTCAAACCCATCACGTTTTCCATGGTCCTCTGCCTCGTCGGAGGGTAGCCAATGGTGATTTCGAAAGGGTGGTGATCTAGGGTAACTATTGCTCTCTTTCTTTGGCTCGACGTAGACATCAGCTCTTCTTCGCTTGCCGGACTGGTCGTCTGAGAAGGGTGCGAAATCGGCTCTGCTGTTGAAGGAACAAGCAGCTGTCACGGAATTAACATTTGTCTGAACGAGGAGTGCTAAATGCATTGTGGAGTCATGGTTACGGGGTACAACCAGGATGACTGGCCACGGCTGCTCGCGGGCGAATACGACCGCCACCCGAGGTTCCCGATCATGTGCATATGGACAACACGCTTCGGCTCGGTGAGCTGGTCGAGCCTTTGGGCTTTGATTCGATTTGGGCGACCGAGCATTACGGTTCCGCCTATTCAATGCAACCCAATCCCCTCCAATGGCTCGCCTACTGGGCCGGACGCACCTCGCGAGTAGACGTCGGCACGGCAGTGGTTGTGGCCCCGTGGTGGAACCCAATCCGCTTAGCGAGTGAACTTTCCATGCTCGACATTCTGCTGAAAGGCCGCAGGCTGCATCTCGGAATTGGCCGGGGAACGACGCAACACGAATACGGCGCGTTAGGAATTCCGATCCAAGAATCACACACGTATTTTTACGATGTAGTGAACGCCATCCGTGCTGCTGATGGTGCGGAGCGATTCTCTTTCGATGGCGAAGTGCACAAGATCCCGCCGACCACGATTCGCCCCCAAGCCCGTCACAAAGGTGAGCTCACGACGAACATCAAAGTGGCCTTTAGCACTCCAACGTCTGCCCGGCTAGCTGCGGAGCACGGCCTTGGTCAGATGTTCGTCTCCAATGATGATGTTGAGAAAATGCAGACCGGGGTGAAGGAGTTCAACACGATTCGCGCCGAGATTGGCCTCGCCCCCGATCAGCCGACGACGTTGCTCTATATGTACTGTGCCGAAACGGTTGAGGAAGCCCGTGAAGGAAAGCAGTGGGTGCGCAATCAGGTGCAGGCGGCGCAGAATCACTACTTTGATTGGAACAACGCCAACATCACCAAAGTGCCCGGCTATGAGCATTACGCCACAAAGAAGGCCGCCGATGTTGGCACCATGAAGAAAAACAAAGGCCCCAACTCATCGTTGGTGGGCACACCTGAAGAATTGATTGGCCGCATCAAATGGATTTAAGAAGCCATCAGCCTCCAAACGTTGGTGATCCACTTTTTCTACGGCGGTATGCCTCCCGACAAGGCCGAAGCCAGCTTGCGCCTGTTCCCGAAAAGGTGCTGCCCTTCGTCCACGCCTTGGAAACGCCGCTCCAACCCGGTTGCTACTAGTGCAGGGAAGCGTAAATCCTTGCGTAGTGTTTTCCTCCCGCTTCCCAGCACCACTGCGGAATTCACACCGAAATCACTACGTAAGGATTTACGCGCACACGCACTAGTTTTTGTATTTGCGCCGCCTCAGGTGGTCCTGCCTCATGTTGTTTGACCCAGGTACACATCACGAATGTCGCCCACTATCCCTGTTTTTCTCACTGCTTATGAGAAAAAGTGGCTTAGTGGGCGACATTCCCTTCGGCTGGTCGAGGCCTGAGCCAACGGGCGGAACGCCTGAGCGCCGCAACACGCCTACTTGGGTTTGGGTTCTCTGGGTAGGCCGAGGGCGCGTTCGCCGAGGAGGTTGCGCATGATTTCGTTGCTGCCGCCCGAGATTGTGTAGGCCTTGGCGTAGAGGAACTCGTCTTGCCAATGGCCGTTGTCGAGCGCATCTGGGCTGTCGCTGGAGAGCAGACCGCGTATGCCTTGCAGTTCAATTCCCAAGTAGGAAAGATCTTGGTTGAGGTTGGCGAAACCTAGTTTGATCATGGGAACGTCGGCCTCTTTGAACTCGCCCCGCAACCGCCGAGCAATGGCCCCCTCCGAGATCCAGGTCGCGATCTTGACTCGGATGGTGAACCCGGCGAGTCGTTGGCGAATTATTGGGTCATCGGCCAAGGTACCCCCGTTTGAGCCAGGTGTTGCTCGGGCATAAGCCACTAGCGCTTCAAGGTTTTGCCGAAGGCGGATCACCAAGGCGCCCACACCCGCTCGTTCTGAAGCCAAACTATCGGTGGCGATATGCCAGCCGTTGTTGACTTCGCCGATCAGCGCGTCGGCAGGAACGATTACGTCATCAAAAAACACTTCGTTGAAATCCGAGGTGCCGGTCATTTCCTTGAGCGGACGAACCGTGATCCCCGGTGTCGTCATGTCGAGGGCAAACGCACTAATACCTGCGTGCTTAGCAACGGTGGAATCGGTGCGGGCTAGGAGGTAGCCCATGTCGGAAAACGCAGCGTTGGTACTCCATACTTTCTGGCCATTCACGATGAAGCGATCACCGTCACGAGTTGCCGTGGTGCGCATCGATGCCAGGTCGCTCCCGGCGTCGGGTTCACTGAACAGCTGGCACCATACGTGTTCATAGCTTCGAATCTTGGGGAGGTACTGAGCCTGCTGCGCTTTCGTTCCAAAATGCAGCAAGGCATGGGCGGCGAGTGAACCTGAACCAATCGGAATCGAGGCTTTGGCCCGAGCGAATTCCTCCGTCACCAGCATTTCTTCGACGGCATCGTAGGAAGCATTTCCGCCAAACTCGACCGGCCAATCAGCTCCGGAAAACCCGGCCCCGTAAATCTGTCGGCTCCATTCGCGCAGAATCGCTGATTCGTGGAGATCTTCGGGCGACCGTGTGCCGACGCGGTGAGGAAGATCCGGTGAGTTCTCGGCAATGAACGTTTTCATGCGCTAGCGGAAGGCTTGTTCTTCGAGCTCGTTCATGTGTCCCTTTGGCGCTTGCTGGTTGGATGCAGCTCCATGCCCGCTCGACGTTACCCGGATCACCCCAAAATTCCAATGTCCAGCTCATCGTGCTGCCACCTCGTCAAACTGGCCGTGTGCAGGTCTAGTGAGGCTTGTGGAGGATCGTGCACGTTCCCCGTAGTTTTACGCAAGTGTTCGTGGCGCTACAAGGCTTGTGTCTCTTTGCGGGGTGAGCCGCCGTGCCGAGAGCGTGCCAACATGAAACACTGGAGGCATGAGTCTGTTTCGGAAAACTGATGTTGCGCTGATGAATCGCTATCCCAGCGTTTCGTATCTGCAGGCCAAGGCGGCGAAGCGCATTCCGAAGTTTTCGTGGGAGTACCTTGATTCGGGAACCGGACTGGACCAATCGAGGGATCGCAACCTTGAAGCGATGCGGGCCGTTACGTTTACGCCCAAGTTCTTTCAAGGCGAGTTTGAACCCAACATAACCACCACCTTGTTTGGGGTTGAGTATTCGGCGCCGTTTGGTGTTGCCCCTGTTGGACTCACAGGAGGTATTTGGCCCGGGGCCGATAAAGCATTGGCAACCATGGCAGCGAACCGAAAAATACCCCATGTACTTAGTACCGTCGCTACCGAGAAACCCGAAGTGCACGGACCCATGTCGAAAGGCATGGGCTGGTTCCAGCTCTATCCGCCACGCGATTTGTCAATCAGAGAAGATCTGTTGGCCCGCGTCGCTGCCTCGGGGTACAACGTGTTGGTTGTGACCGCAGACATCCCAGCGGCCAGCGCCCGTGAACGTCAGAAGCGAGCCCAGTTAACCGTCCCACCTAAAATCACGCCGTTGTTGGTTGCCCGATCCGCGATCCGCCCCGCATGGTCATTGGCAATTTTGAAGCATGGCGCGCCACGATTCCGCACGCTCGATGCTTACACCGATCGGGCGACGATGGCACGCACAGCGGGGGTAGTTGGTTCTGCGCTTGGTGGCACACTGTCGTGGGATTACTTGGCTGAAGTTCGCAAAATCTGGAAGGGCAAGTTGGTGGTGAAGGGCCTGCTTGACCCCGCCGACGCAGAGCGTGCGATCGAAACTGGTGTCGATGGCATTGTTGTTTCGAACCACGGCGGTCGCCAACTCGATGGTGCGGCGGGCTCACTAGCGGCGCTACCGGCCATGGTCACCCAAATTGGCGGACGGGTTCCTGTGCTGTTTGATGGTGGCATTCGCAGTGGTCTTGATATCGCCAGAGCGCTTGCCCTTGGTGCCGATTTTGTTCTGGCCGGACGAGCGTTCATGTTTGGCCTCTCAGCTGTAGGCGATCGAGGCGCAGATCACGTCACCACGATTCTGCAAACCGGACTGGTTGAAGTAATGCACCAACTGGGGTGTCGGACGTTGGGTGAGATCCGTGAACGCGTAGATCCGGTGCACTTCAGCTAAAAGCCCGACCCGATAGCCAAGGGTGCGACAAGCACCGCGCTGCCAGTACAAGTCGTAACGCAAACTCCAGAGGCGGTGGCCTGCAGCACATACTTTTCGAGCGGCCTCTGACACTCAAAACGTCACGACGGGTTCTTGTCAGCGTGGCGCCTAGGTTTACGTGGATCGAAGCGCAGGTGCAAATGGTAATCCTGCATACTGTTCGCTGAGTGCGGCTTGTGCGTGTTCTGAGCTGGCTACGTAGTTAAGTTCAGCTTCTTGCATCTGTTGATCGAACTCGGTTTGCTCGGGGAAGCGGTGCAGGAGCGTGGTCATCCACCAAGAAAAGCGTACGGCACCCCAGATGCGTTGAAGCGCTACCTCTGAGTAGCGGTCGAGCTCGCGGTCATCGCGATGGAGATAGTGATCGATCAATCCGCGTGACAAGTAATGCACATCACTCACGGCGAGGTTGAGGCCCTTTGCGCCAGTGGGCGGAACAATGTGGGCCGCGTCGCCCGCAAGAAACATGTTGCCGTAGCGCAGTGGCTCAGCGACAAAACTACGCAACGGTGCGATTGATTTTTCGATGGATGGCCCGGTGACGATTTGGTCACGAAGATCATCAGGAAACCGGGCGAGCAACTCGGGCCAGAATCGCTCATCAGGCCAATCCTCGATCGAATCTTCCAACGGGCACTGCACGTAGTAACGGCTGAGCGTAGAGTTTCGCTGCGAAGCAAGAGCAAATCCGCGCGGATGATTGCAGTAAACCAAATCGTGAAGCGGGGGCGTCTCCGACAAAATTCCCAGCCAGCCAAACGGGTACTGTTTTTCATACGTACGAATACGATCACTAGGAATGATTGATCGACATACGCCGTGGTATCCGTCGCAGCCAACAACAAAATCCGCGTCGATGCGATGTTCGCGACCATCTTTGCGATACGTCAGCCACGGCGAAGAGGTGGTCACATCATGCGGGGTTGCTTCTTCCACGTTGTCGATTAGTAGTTGACCGGTTTCGTCGCACGCCAGATAGAGATCGCGTTGCAATGCTGCTTGCCCGTAGGCCATGAAGTGTTTACCGGTTCGTGCGGCGATATCGAAATACATCGATGTGCCACCCCAGGCGATGCGAGCACCATCGTGCACCGCACCGTTTGCATCCATGTTGGTACTCAGGCCGGCTTCTCGCAGAATCTCCACGGTTCCCCATTCAAGGATGCCCGCACGAATTCGGTCGAGCACGTACTGGCGGCTCTGTCGTTCGACAATGACTGATTCGATACTAGCCCGATGCAGGAGCTGCGATAACAGCGTCCCCGCTGGCCCCGCTCCAACAATTGCAACCTGTGTTCGCATGATCTTCTAGGTCGGTCGCTAAAGCCGAATGACCGAACCGGTTGCGGCACTTTCGTAGGAAGCGAGTACGAGACGGACGGCTTCAAGACCATCGGTTCCCGTGCAGACGATAGGCCCAGAGCCATCGATTGCAGCAAGAAAATTTGCTACGTGTTGGGAGTGCGAAACTAACCCTTTGAGATCGTATGTGGCCACATCGGTATCGGCCCAGTTGGTTCCAGCCGATCGACGGTAACGGTAGGTGAGGATATTAGGACCCACCCGATTGTCGCACTCTATGGAGCCTTCTGTGCCAAAGATCCAGAAGGCTTCGTGCCATCCAGTGCCGGTCCAAGCCACTTCAACTTGGCCCATAGCGCCTGAGGCGAAACCCAACGACGAAATGGCCGTGTCTTCGACTTCGATATCGAACTTACGCGTTGAGATTCGAGCAAAAACATCGCTGACGTTGCCGCCAAAGTAGCGGGCCAAATCAAACAGGTGACACCCGTTATCTAACAGGGTGCCGCCACCCGAAGCTTCTTTAGACCCAAAGACTCCTCGAACTTGTTTTGCTCCGCTCCAATCGTGGGCCTGTCGAAAGCGCGCATAGGTTATGTCACCAATATGTCCGTGATCGATCATGTCCTTGGCTTGTGCCGCAGCCGCCCATGAGCGCATGTGGTGACCAACCTGAAAGACCACACCAGCCTTTTCGCAGACAGCAATCATTTCCTCTGCTTGAGCAAGATCCATCGAAACTGGTTTCTCGCACAACACGTGCTTACCCGCCTCGGCTGCGGCGATGGTGATCGGGTGATGCGAACTATTCGGTGTACATATCGATACTGCGTCAATAGTTGGATCTTTGAGCAGTTCTTGGTAGCTCGTGAAACCGCTTGGGACCTTCCACTCGATTTGGCGTTCTTCCAACGTTGTGGGGTTTACATCACATAGCGCCACCACTTCGGCACCAGCCAACTGGTAACCCGCAACATGGTTCTTGGCGATTCCACCGGTGCCAATAACACCGATGCGGAGCGCACCAGAACTCATCCGACGCTGCTCGATCCAGCTTTGGATGCGGCAACGGCGCGTTCCGATGCACCTGGCACCCACTCAAGCGGCTCAACATTGGGGGCATCGTTGGTGGGCAGATTGATTTCACGCGCCGTCCAACGGCATGAGTTGGCGATTACCCGGAGAATATGTTCATTGCGATAGGTGGGGTACTCCTCGTGCCCCGGGCGGAAATACACAATCTTGCCGTGGCCCCGTTGCCATGTAGCGCAGCTGCGGAACACTTCACCACCTTGGAACCAACTGATCATAAGGAGTTTGTCGGGTGTGGGAATGTCGAAACGTTCGCCGTACATTTCTTCGGCCTCCAACTCGAAGTAAGGAGGGATGCCAGCCATCACCGGATGGGAGGGCTCTACGTTCCAAAGCCGTTCCTTCTCATCGGCTTCACGCCACGTAAGGGAACAATTCGTGCCCATGAGTTTGCGAAAAATCTTTGAATAGTGGCCCGAGTGCAACACGATCAGGCCCATACCGCTCAAGACCTGCTGGTGCACTTTTTCAACGATGGCATCGTCGACGCGATGGTGACCCTTATGGCCCCACCAAATCATCACATCGGTAGTGGCCAGCACGTCATCAGTGAGGCCGTGCGAAGGCTCAGCGAGCGTAGCGGTGCGGATGGCGAACCCAGGGTTTGGTTGAAGCCCTTCGGCCAAGGCACCGTGAATGCCGGTGGGATACACCTTGGCGATGGCTGGCTCCTCCAACTCGTGCAGGTACTCGTTCCAAATGGTGACATTGATCGGTCGCATGCTTCCTTCTTTACTGTCGAAGTTTCTAGTTTCTCGTGCAATTCGCAACCCAGAATGAGCACCCGTTTTGCCTTGACTCTTGGAAGAAACCGCTTACAACGTAGTAGAACGAATCCCATGACGATCACGCACGCACCAACCCTTCGCGAACACTGGGCCGCCGGGACCACAACAATTGGATCCTGGCTATCGATTCCCTCCTCGGTAAGTGCCGAAACCGTTACAGCGGCGGGATTTCATTACACCTGCATTGACCTGCAGCACGGCGCGGTTGACTACCAGGCGGCCGTGGCGATGACGCAGGCAATCGTGCTGAGTGGGGGACACCCGATTGCGCGTGTTCCGTGGAATGAGCCTGGGATTATTGGCAAGGTGCTAGACGCTGGAATCGAAGGAGTCATTGTGCCCATGGTGAACTCAGCCGACGAGGCCCGATCGGTCGTGCGCTTTGCCCGCTACCTGCCCGATGGTGCTCGGTCATTTGGTCCAGTGATGGCTGGTCTGCGCCGCCCGAAATACTTCGAGTGGGCAGCAACGGGAATCGCGGTGATTCCTATGATCGAAACCGTTGAGGCGCTTACTAATCTCGATGAGATCTTGGGTGTCCGAGGAATTGATGCGGTGTATGTAGGCCCCGCAGATCTCTCGGTATCGCTTGGACTAAGACCACAAAACAACGATGGCGAAGCCCTGTTCGATGATGCACTGGCCACGATTGTCAGCGCATGCACCAAAAACGGAATCGTTCCGGGCATCCACACCACGGCCCAGTTTGTCGCCAAACGATTGGAACAAGGATTTCGTATGGTCACCGTCAGCAGCGACATGGCGGCCCTGCGCGCCCAAGTTGCTGCGGAACTTGCCATTGCCAAAGGTGCGGTCCCTACAGCCGCTTCAGGCTCAATGTACTAGAGCGGGTCGATGAAGGGTTTTGCTCGCGCAACCGCTGTCGGGTATCTGAACTAATCGATCATGGCAGCGAGGACGGTTGCGTTCGTTGCGGGGCTAATGGCGATGAAACAGCCCGTTGGTGGGTTGTCGAGGTAGCTATCGGTCACGAGAGGCTGCGCCGTAGTGAAACGCACTCGGCCAATCTCGTTGAGCAGTAACACTTCGGGCGCAACATCTTGCTCGCCGGTGACGATATCGAGGCGAGACACAACTGCGCTAACCATTGCTTGGGTTGTGCGGGAACCGTGCTTGATCAACAAGCGTGACCCCGCGGTGATTGGTTCATCGCTCATCGCGCAAACGATTGCTGTGATGTCCTTGCTTACCGTCGGGTTGGAAAGGGGACGGTCCCCAGGAGCCGACGGGGCCAGAGCAATTGTGTCGCCACGGCTCACGTCTCGTTCATCGGCCAGCTGAATCCGGGTTGCCGCACCGCTCCCCGAAACCGCGGCAATGGTTGACGCTGCTCCGTTAGGCAAAACAACCACCGTATCGCCCACACGAAATGGCCGACCGGATGAGGGCCCGCAATACCAACGTCGACCGATCGGATCGCCGACTGCTTCGGTGTCTCCTAAAGCGGTTGGACGGACAATCCATTGCACGCCGAGTCTTCCGCCAACTCGTACTGACGCGTCGTGAAGAGGAACGGTTTCGAGATGATCAAGCAAGGTAGGGCCTGCGTACCACGCAGTCTGCTCGCTACGATCAACCACATTGTCACCGCTCAGTGCACTTAGTGGGATAGTGACCCAATCGCTAAGTCCTAAGCGTGTGGCCAATTCCTTGACGGCGATTTCGATCTCGTGAAAACGATCCGATGACCAATCAACCAAGTCCATTTTATTGATGGCAAACACCAAGTGACCGATACCCAACATTGCGGCGATCGACGCGTGCCGATACGACTGTTCTTTCAAGCCGTGGCGCGCATCCACCAAGATGATGGCCAAATCACTAGTTGATGCGCCCGTGACCATGTTACGGGTGTACTGAACGTGCCCCGGGGTGTCGGCGATAACAAAGGATCGTTTGGCCGTGGAGAAGTAGCGATGGGCCACATCGATCGTGATGCCCTGTTCGCGTTCGGCCCGAAGACCATCGGTGATTAGGGCCAAATCCAAACCTTCGCCACCACGACGGCGCGTGGAGATTTCAACCGCCTCAATCGTGTCGTCTTGAAGGGATTTGGTGTCGTGCAGCAAGCGACCGATCAGCGTGCTTTTGCCATCATCAACTGACCCAGCGGTGGCGAAGCGAAGTAGGTCGTGGCCGCGAGCCTGGGTGGGTGGTGAAGTCGTGGCGGTTCCCATTAGAAGTAACCCTCTTTCTTGCGATCTTCCATTGCTGCTTCGGAGAATTTGTCATCGGCCCGGGTTGCCCCACGCTCGGTAAGACGTGAGCCGTAAAGCTCGGTAAGTACCTCAGAGGCATTGGTTGCGGTGGAGGAAATTGCCCCGGTGCACGTCATGTCACCAACCGTGCGGTAGCGAACCTGCTGTGTGCTTACGGTTTCCCCGGGTCTAGCGGGAGTCCAGGGGCCGACGGCGTAGAGCATGTTGTCGCGCCCAAACACTTCTCGTTTGTGCGCATAGTACATAGCAGGAAGTTCGATGTTTTCGCTATCGATGTAGCGCCAAATATCAAGCTCGGTCCAGTCAGAAAGAGGGAACGCCCGAAGATGCTCTCCCTTTTGTATGCGCGCATTGAAGAGATTCCACAGCTCTGGACGCTGATTGCGAGGATCCCATTGCCCAAACGCGTCACGAAACGACAGCACTCGTTCCTTGGCGCGAGCCTTGTCCTCATCGCGTCGCGCACCGCCGAAAGCGGCATCGAACTTGTTATGGGCAATGGCTTCGAGCAAGGCAACAGATTGCAGCCGATTGCGTGAAGCAAACTCACCAGGATCGGCGATGAGACCTTTGCGGATTGCTTCTTCAACCGACCCAATCACCAACCGCATTCCATGGTGCGTGAGAAACCGATCGCGGAACTCCAGCACTTCGGGAAACTCATGACCCGTGGTGATTTGTAAGGCCGGGAACGGAATAGTTCCCGGGGCGAAGGCTTTGGCGGCAAGATGCACCATCACCACAGAGTCTTTTCCGCCCGAGAACAACAGTGCAGGGTTTTCACACTCCGCAGCGACCTCGCGCATCACAAAAATTGCGTGCTCCTCAAGTGCAGAGAGCTGCCGTTCAACACCGGGAGCCGCTGAGCCGGGAGCCAGTACCGCGTTCATAGGTGGAGCCCACATTCGGTCTTCCCTTTGCCGGCCCATCGCCCTGCACGGATGTCTTCGCCAAGTTCTACTTTTCGTGTACACGGTTCGCAGCCAATGGAGGGATAGCCGTTATCAAGCAAAGGGTGGCGAGGTACTTCGTGGAGCGCAAGATAGGTTTCCAGATCATCATCAGTCCACGTAGCAATCGGATTAATCTTGACCATTCCGCGGCGATCAATCTCAACAATTGGTGTGCCGGCCCGGACCTCCGAATCGGCCCTACGAACGCCAGTAATCCACGCCGTGTTTCCGGCCAACGCTGCCTCCATTGGCTCAACTTTGCGGGCGTTGCAGCAAGCGTTGGGATCGGTCTGCCACAGTGTTCCCGGCGCAAGTCCAGAGGTTGCCGTTGAGAAATTCACCTTGGCTTCGTACCGGGTGTGCACGGCGTTGACCTGTTCGTGGGTCTCGGCAAAATGATGTCCGGTTTCAAGAAACACTACGTTGGCACCCTCGGCACGTCGAGCGAGCAGGTCAACCAGTGCGGTATCTGAGGTCATGGCGCACAGCGTGACCAGCTTGTCGCCAAAGGTCTCATGGGCCCAAGCAATGACGTCTTCGGCGGGCGCAGTTTCAAAGCGGGCATTGAGTTCGGCCAGGTTGAGATCAGTAGCGGTGGTCATAAAAGTCCTCAGGAAAAGATGTGGGTGTACGAAAGATCTGGAACGTGAAGTTCGCAGCCGTTAACCAGCGACGGGCTTGGCGCCGGTTTCAATAGCAAATTCACCGGCGAGCCCGGTGAGCACAAACGAAGGAGAAATGGCGAAAGCTGACATTGTTGATCAAATTAGTCAACAATTGCCAGAAAGGCAACTAAAAGTTTGGGTGAACGGCGTGAAACGTGGCTCGCCGCCGCCTATACGTTGGCCTCATGCCCGGTGGCGACACCCGACCACTGCGATTGCTCCGCCAACAAATTCAGGTGACGGGTCCCCATGGTTTGGGGCCCAGCCGACTGCGGGGTCGCCCACATCACCTCGAACTCGATGCCATCAGGATCGTGGGCATACAACGATTTGGACGCACCATGATCGGATTCACCAACCAGCGAATTGTTCCCCTGGAGCTGCTCGCGTATGGCTGCCAAATCATCGATTGTGTCTACCTGCCACGCCAAATGGTAAAGGCCCCTTCGTCCGGTCTGGGGACCGGGTGTCTGCGCGCCGATCGCAAACAACCCAAGGTCGTGGTCATTGGCTGAATCCTTGGCTCGAAGGAACGCAGCTCCCTGGAACGCGTAAACCACCTCGAAGCCCAGGCTGCCCGTGTAGAACGCCACCGACCGGTCAACGTCGCCCACGTAGAGAACAGCATGGTTGAGCCTTTGGACACTGGCCATTTGGAACCACCTTCCTTGAGGAGAGATTTGTTCCTTCATGCTACCGCCGCAACAAAACGACGAATCTGCTACCGAAGGGTGCCGACTTTAAGGTCGCGGAAGGGCACGTCTTTGTCAACCATTGGTTCCCTGGGAAGGCCCAGCACGCGATCGCCAATGATGTTCTTCTGAATCTCGTCGGTGCCACCAGCGATGTGCGAGGCAAAGCTGGAAAGCATGTGGTGTGCCCACAGATCGGCCTTCTCATCGGGATGCGCAGTTTCGCCGGCGATGAGCGAAGGCCCAATTAATCGACCCGTCATTGCCCTCACCATTGTGGCGATCTTGGCACCGTGCAGCTTGCCCAATGAGCCGCCAGGTCCAGGAGTTTTTCCGGCTTTTAACGCCTCTCGAGTTTGCAGAGAAACCAAACTTTTCGTGGTCTCTTCCGAATACAGCTTCATAAGATCTTGACGCAACGCCGCATCGCCAACCGTGCCCCTGCGTTTGGCCTCTTCGATCAGCCGCTCACTCATAGGCCGCGAGATCCCGCTTGATGAACCCGTGCCAATTGCTACGCGCTCATACATAAGCATTGCCGTGGCCAGTTTCCAGCCCTCGTTCAGCGCGCCCACCTGATTGGCTGCAGGAATACGGACGTCGGTGAAGAACACCTCATTGAAATGCTGGCCACCATCAATCTGGTGGATCGCGCGGATCTCTACGCCAGGTGCGTTCATATCCAGGATGAACATCGAGATGCCCGCATGCTTGGGTTGCTCGGGATCGCTTCGGGCGATAACAATGCCGTACTCGCACTTATGGGCGAATGTGGTCCACACCTTTTGACCATTGAGAACCCATTCATCACCGTCGCGCTCGGCCTTCGATTGCAGCGAAGCCACATCAGACCCAGCGCCCGGCTCGGAGAACATCTGGCACCAGAGGTCCTCAGCAGAGATCATTCGTGGCATGAACTTGGCCTTCTGCTCTGGCGTGCCGTACTCACTGATCATGGGCAGACACATGCCGTGGGAGATCACGAGCGTTCCGGTCATCTCCGGGAAGTTGCCGTACTCCTCACGGTAAATGCGCTCATGGTCACGGGTAAGCCCGGCGCCACCAAACTCGGTGGGATACATCAACCCGGCGAGGCCAGCATCGACAAGTTTGCGCTGGTAAACCCTGCTAGCCGCAACGGTGAGGTTGTCTCGTGGATCGGGTTCCGTCAGTTTGATGCCGGTGGCATTGGCAACAAGGAATGCCCGGCACTTTGCCCGGAACGCTTCGGCTTCTTCAACGGACAAACCTTTTGTAACTGCACTCATAACAAACTCCACTCGGCCTTTTGGTGAACGAGCCCCAGCAAGACTGCGCTGGGACCGAGCAATCGTAACGGGGTGCTAGCCCCGACACCAAGCCCGCCAGAAGCGGCTGAACCAATGCGGCCGAACCAATGCGGTCGAGTACGAGTGTTCGCCCCTGGGCAAGCCTTTCGTGTGGGGAACACGAAAAACAGCGTGAACGGGCGACATTGGACTCTCAACTGCTTGGCCGACGGGGGCCGTAGTGATAAGCACTAGTAGTGCGTGTGTGCGTAAATCATGACGTAGTGATTTCGGTGTGAAAGCCGCGGTGGTGCTGGGAACCGAGTGGAAAACACTACGCAATGACTTACGCTTCACTGCACTAGTCAACAAAAGGGGAGACACCATGGCAATCGCTCACGTGAATGGTATTGATGTGTATTACGAGATTCACGGCGCCGGTGAGAGGGTCGTGCTTATTTCGGGCACCGGTGGTGATCTGCGCGCTGATCCAAACCGAGCGAAGAGTTTGCTGGCGCAAAACTTCGAAGTGTTGCTCTATGACCAGCGAGGCCTGGGTCAATCCGGAAAACCCGATGTGCCCTACACCATGACTCAGTATGCCGACGATGCTGCAGCGCTAATGGACGCGGTTGGCTGGAACCGTGCGCACGTGATGGGAATCAGCTTCGGTGGAATGGTCGCACAGCATGTTGTGCTGCGCTATCCCGAACGGGTAAACAAGCTTGTGTTGGCCTGCACCTCATCGGGCGGAGACGGTGGTTCCTCGTTCGATCTTCTTAGTGTGCACGATTTAGACATCGATGCACGCCTGGCTATCACCATGCCAATCATGGACTCGCGAAACGATATGAGTGTTCAGCCACCGATTCTGGCGCCGTGGTTCGATGTGCTGTTGCCGATTTGGAAAACCAACAAGCCACTCAACGGAGACGATCCAAATGCGGCGATGGGTGCGCGTAGACAACTGGAAGCGCGCTTAGGGCACAACCTGTACGAGCAGCTCGATCAAATAAGTGCACATACCTTTGTTGTGGGAGGAACCTTCGATGTGCAAGCCCCCGTCGACAACGTAAAAGCTTTGGCCAACGCTATTGGCGGATCAAAGGTGGAGTTCTTTAACGGAGGTCATCTGTTCCTGTTGCAGGACACCACCGCGTGGCCTGCGATCGTGGATTTTTTAACCGCGTGAGCTTGTGACGGCGGTGAGTTAGCTGCGCAGGTTTTGGCCGCCGCCGTGCACGCGTATGCGTTCACCGGTCACATAGCCTGCCTGGTCGGAACACAGAAAGCTGACCACGCGGGCAATATCTTGCGGCTCACAAACGCGACCAAAGGGGAAACGGGAATCCAGTTCATGGATATCGGCCACTCCCGCCACTGCCTTGGCCAGGCGGCGACCCATGTCGCTCACCACGAGGCCGGGAGCAACGACGTTTACATGAATATTGTTGGCCACTTCTTCTTTGGCGAGTGTGAAGGCGAGCGATTCCATGGCGGCCTTGCCCATGCTGTATGGCGCTCCATTGGCGCCATGATTATCGGTGGCCACGCTGGAAATCATGATGATATCTGCCCGTCCAAGAATTTTGGCGCGCTCACGCATTGCGGGCAGTGCTAACCGACACAGATGGTGCGGTCCAATTGCATGTGTGCGTAGTAATCGCTCGGTTTCGTCGAATGAGGTATCGGCAACGCTTCGACCTTTTGAAGCGATACCCGCATTGTTCACGAGGAGGTCAACGGCCCCGAAATCATTCGTAATAGCTTCAAGCATGGCTGCATCGGCCTCGGGGTCACCAATGTCTGCAGCGTAAGCCTTGGCTGCACCTCCGTTCGCAACAATCTGCCCGACCGTTTCTTCGGCAGCCTCTCCGCCCTTTGCGTAGTTCACCGCCACGATTGCGCCTTCAGCGGCGAGGGTAAGTGAGATACCTCTTCCGATTCCTCGGCCTCCACCAGTTACCAACGCAATGCGCCCAGCGAATGAATCTCCGAAACGCAAATGGTTTGTGAACAAATCGGTCATGACGACTCCCAGGAAGAACGAAGGTTTAGGTGGCTCATTAACGCCGTCCGCTCAAGCTCAAGTGAACGCCGCAGTGAGAACTAGCCCCTTAGTGAACTCGGTGCGTCTGGTTACCGCAAATGAAGGCGTTCCCAACGCCGAGCGGTTCGCCGTGTTCGTCTAACGCAGGGTCCATTCCTTGTCAGGCTGCGAAGGTCTTCAGCTGTCCTTGGCTAAGCAGAATCTGCATCTGAATCAGCCAGAATCAATCGGCCACACCGCTGTTGTAACGCTTCGACTGCTGCAGGCAACAGTCTCGTGTCGGTGACAACAACATCGGCATCTTCAAGCGTGGCAAACGAGCTCAGCACCGTTATGTCCCATTTGGTGTGATCAGCCATCATGACGAGTTGATCAGAAGCCTCGATGAAGGATCGGTTCGTTTCTGCCTCGCTCATGTTTGGGCTCGTAAATCCTCCGCGTGAGCTCATTCCGTGCGCTCCCATAAACACATGATCAAGATGAAGCGTTCGCAACGCAACCGCCGTAACCGAGCCCACCAAGGCATCGGAAGGCGTTCGGATTCCTCCCGTGAGTATTACGGTTCGGTCAGCTCGCTCACTCTGGTGAAAAACGTCGGCCACTCGCATTGAATTGGTGACCACAATAAGGTTGACGACATCAACGAGGTGGTAAGCCAATTGCCAGGTGGTAGTTCCCGCCGCGATACCTATTGCGGTGCCAGGTTGAACCAGCTGCGCAGCAGCGGCGGCGATTGCCCGCTTTTCCTGGGTATTTCGGAGCGACTTTACGACAAAGCCCGGTTCCTCAGCGCTTCGCTCACTTCGAGCAGTAGCCCCGCCGTGAACCTTGTCGAGCAGTCCCGCCTCTTCGAGCACGTCGAGATCTCGGCGCACCGTCATATCGCTTACGCCTAGGGCAATTGCTAGTTCGGTAACCCGCACGGCCCGCTTAGCCCGAAGCTCACCCAAAATTACTTCGTGGCGTTGACGTGCCAAAACGCGTGGAGAAAGCGTCTCGGCGCCGGCGAGAAAGTCAGAGGAAACGTTCACCAGGACCTCCAGAACTTCCAAAATTGATCGGAATCCGATTCTGGTCTGGCCGAGTGAGAAAGTCAACAAATTTCAACATTAGAAACCAAGGAAATTGTTTGAATTGCCGATGAGAACCCAGAAACCTCACAAATACGAACCTGTGACGCTTGACACCGACGTTTGGATGTGGTCCACTGTTTGTTGCATTGTCGCCTGACTGTGCTCTGGCAATGCAAATTCGTTCCATATAAGGGGAGAACATGTCCAACAACGATCGCTCACCGAACCCGAGTGAAGTCGGCTTCGCCATTAGCCGCCGCAACCTGATCATCGGTGGCGCTGCTGTCGTCGCCGGTGGCGGACTCCTTGCTGCTTGCAGCAAGGACGATGCTGCAGACACCACTGCTGCTGCCGCAGAAACTGAAGCTGCCGTCGAAACCGAAGCTGCTGCAGAAACCGTTGCCGCCGAAACCACCGCCGCCGCAGCCGCCGAAACAACTGCCGCAGCCGCTGCAGCGCCTGCTGCAGACGTTGGGGAAGTGACCTTCGGGTCGAACTACTCCGAAGACAAGGTCAAGCGCGCAATTGCCGCCGCCATGGCTTCAACTGGCATCAACGTAAAGATCAATACGGTTGACCACAACGGTTACCAAGACAACTTCAACACCTATATCCAACAGCCAGATGATGTTGTGTCCTGGTTCGCCGGATACCGCATGCGTGCCTTCGCCTCCAAGGGCGTTGTGGGAGACATCTCCGATGTGTGGGCAAACCTGCCTGACCTCAGCGCTGGTTTCAAGAGCGCATCGAGCGGCCTTGATGGCAAGCAGTACTTCGTACCGTTGTACTTCTACCCATGGGCTGTTCACTACCGCAAGAGCTTCTTCGCTGAAAAGGGTTACGAAATCCCTACCGACTGGACCCAGCTCCTTGCCCTGTGCGAGAAGATGAAGGCCGACGGCATCACCCCATTCTCCGCCGCCAATGATGGTGGCTGGCCGCAAATGGGCATGTTCGACATGATCAACCTGCGCACCAACGGTTATGACTTCCACGTTTCCCTCATGGGCGGCAAAGAGTCATGGACCGATCCAAAGGTTGCCAAGGTCTTTGAAAACTGGAAGACGATCCTTCCTTACTACCAGCCAGATGCCAACTCCCGTAAGTGGGAAGACGGCGCTGCGGCATGGGGCAAGAAGGAAACCGGTATGTACCTCATTGGTACCTTCCTTGCTTCGCAGTTCGATCCAGCAAAAGATCCAGGCGCCCAGGCCATCCTTGACGATATGGACTTCTTTGCATTCCCAGCCATCGACCCAGCTCATGGCCAAGATGCCGTTGAAGCTCCAATCGACGGCTTCATGATGGCAAAGACGCCAAAGAACGAAGCAGGCGCCAAGGCCCTTCTTACCGCTATCGGTGGGGCTGCAACAATTGACGCTTACCTCGGCGTTGACCCTTCAGTAGTTGCTGCCAACTCCAAGGCCAACACCGCTACGTACAACGCGTTGCAGAAGAAGTCCGCAGAGCTTGTTGGCTCGGCCAAATACATCGCCCAGTTCCTTGACCGTGACACTGACCCAGACTTCGCGTCGAAGGTTGTTGGACCGGCCATCAAGGACTTCTTGGCAGGCAAGGATGTCGCTGGCATCTTAAAGGTTGTCGAAGAGCAGAAGGCGACCTACACCTTCGGTTGATCAAAGTAACCACGTCTAGTTGTGCCTCGAGCCAGCTGCGTGAAAATTGTCAACGGGATTTCGTTTTAAAACGACGTGAACCGTAGATGTATCGAAACGGAACAGCTCCGATGCTTGGCGTCGGAGCTGTTCCGTTTTTACCATGCGCGCCAAATTCCCCTGTTTCAAGTTGTTTTTCCCAATGACTTCTGTGATTGTCGGAGACGGAGGCAGCCATCAAAGTACCTGCACACTCGCCCGGAAAATAGTCCACTGACTTTCCGTTTTTCAGCCTTGTTTCATTTGTTTTCAGCCTTGTTTTCATTCTTGTTTTCATTCTTGTTTCTCGAGTTGGAGCCCCTATGACCAATGTGTCCGTAAAGCCCCCCGCGCCACCGCAGGTGCGCCGGGGTCGCCTTCAGCAGCTCAGCGCCATCGATCGCATTTGGTTGAAGTTCGCTATTGGCATCCCTTTGGCGCTGCACCTCATCCTGGTGTGGATTCCCGCAATCATCACCGCCGTTTTGTCTTTTATGGAGTGGGACAACTTAAAACCCGTTGGTGACGCAAAGGCGGTCGGGGCAAGAAACTATTGGCAGATTTTTACGATTTTTGACAACAAGCTCTTCCCGTCGCTCTTCAACAATTTGGTTCTCATTGTGTGGCTCACCTTGTGCTCAGCAATTGGGATGTTGTTCGCCTACCTTCTCGACAAAAACGTGCGAGGCGGTCGGTTCTACCAAAGTGTCTTCTACATGCCGGTGGTTTTGTCGATTGCCGTGGTGGGTTTCATTTGGAAAGCCGTGATGTTCCAAACCGATCGTGGGCTCCTCAACAAGCTGATACCCGGGAAAGGAATCGATTTTCTCGGAAACAGCGATTACGTGTTCTCGTTTTTTGACAACCAAATCCTGGCGTTCTTTCTTGCCGTAGCCGTCTTTTTGGTCGGTGGGATCATCCTGGGCAAGCGCATGGGCATTGGTGGCGTAGCGACCGCTTTGGTGGCAGGCATTGCCGCTGGATTGCTGATTGGCAATGCGCTCCCGAACTTCTATGACAACAAGTTGGGCTTGACCAAAAACTTCTTCGCCCTTCTCGTAGCAATGGCTTGGCGCCATATCGGCTACGTGATGGTGCTGTACTTAGCCGGGCTGAAAGGTGTTGACCCCTCGTTGCGAGAAGCTGCGGCGATTGACGGAGCAAACGAAGTGAGTTCATTCCGCCACGTCGTGTTCCCCACGCTTCGACCGATCAATGCTGTGGTCGCCGTAATTACTGTTATCGAAGCTCTGCGTGCCTATGACATCATCGCCGCTCTAGGCACGCAACGAGGTACCGAAGTAATGGGAACGCTAGTTACCGGCAGCTTGACCGGAGAAGGTGGAGGGCGAGTGGGAATCGGCTCTGCCTATGGCATGGTTCTGTTTGTTCTCTGCATTGGCTTCATCATCTACTACGTGATCAACAACTTTCGTGAGGAGAACTAATGAGTTCGCTTGCAACCACCGCTGTCACCCCAGCGACTTACGCACCCAAAGTAAAGTCGAAAGTACCTCGCGCCGTACTTCAAGCGTTTCTCATCACCATGGCCGTAGCTTGGCTCGTTCCTCTGGTTGGTGCGGTGCTTTCGGCGTTCCGTAACGAACAGGAACTACGCAAGAACGGAGTCATTTCGCTGCCCCGTTCGCTCACCCTTCAGAACTTTCGCGATGCTTTTGAGCGGGGAGAGATGGGGCGAAAATTCTTCAATACGTTCTTCATTCTCATCCCGTCACTAGCGCTGATCCTGTTGTTTTCAAGCTTGGTGGGATTTGCCTGCACTCGGTTCAGTGGTCGATTCAACGTGTTGTTTTTGGTGATTTTCACGGCCGGAAACTTGATGCCTCAACAGGTCATCTTTCAACCGGTGTTTCAAATCTTCAAACGCATTCCTTGGCCCGATATCCTGAGCGACACCAACACGGGAAACCTGCTCGGTACCAAGCTTGGGGTGATCATTATTCATGTGGCCTTCCAAACTGGGTTCTGTACGTTCGTGATTAGTAACTACATGAGAACCTTGCCGAAAGAACTTACCGAGGCCGCACTTGTTGACGGGGCTTCGGTAAACACACAATTTTGGAAGATCGTGTTGCCGCTTTGTCGCCCCGCCCTTGCGGCGCTTGGAACCCTTGAGTTCACCTGGCTCTATAACGACTTTTTCTGGGGAAGTGTGATGTTACAAAAAGGCGCTGAGAAGCCCATCACCTCGTCGATCGCGCAGCTTTCGGGTACCTTCTCCACACAAGACAGCTTGGTAGCGGCAGCTTCAGTAATCATCGCCATTCCAACGATCACTATTTACTTCTTGCTCCAAAAGCAGTTCATAGGTGGACTTACCTTAGGTGCCAACAAGGGGTGATCTTTTCCCTCGATGGAAGCCACACGAGTTGAAACATCGCTTCACACTGGAGGGATCGGTGAACAGTCTTTGGGAGTTCATGTTGGGTCCGCGGGTCACGGTGACTTCCGCTAAAGACGCGCCCACTACTTACTGGCAGCGATGTTCTCCGGATTCGCCTTACGCCAGGTGAAAGCCGCAACCGAACCTAAAAGAATCGGCGGGAGCCAGGTGAGCACTCGATAGAGAAGCACCGCGGCAACCGCCGGTTCTGCTTTTGCGCCGAATCCTCGCAGCGCTGTGGTGAGTCCAACATCGACCACGCCTAGCCCGCCAGGTGTCACCGGAAACGCTGTGGAAAGCAAACGGGTACTCGCCCACGCCGCAAAAGCTTCAGTGAACGTGACGTTGATGCCAGCAATACCAACGGCGCGCACGGCGAAGGTGAGTACAAGAAAAACACTCAGAACGCCCACCACGGTTGTGACGGTAAGTGCAAGCCACCGGGCCCGCAGCAAAGCCACGCTATCGGCGCGAAATGCAGCAAACGCATCAGGAGCATTACTCTTGGTCGGCCGTTTACGCAGCTTGAACCAAACGTTGCGTACCCCGTCGGCCCACCGGCCCATCTTGCGAGCCCCTGCTTCAGTTCGAAGCACCTGCCACAGAGCCACCAACAGGATCACAAACACCACGGCCCCTATGCGCGCAGATATTTCCAGTGCGGCATTGCGGCCGCCCTTGAGCGTGAGCAGCGTGAGACCCACGAGTGGCAATGCCAAGTTCACCAGGTTGTTCCACACACCGGTAATCACCATGGCCCGTGAAGAATCCGGGGTTGAAAAACCCCAAACGCGAAGCATCCGATATTGCATACCCATACTCACGGCTCCACCAAAGGGCGCCACATTGGCAATCGCGGTCCCCGAGAGCGTGAGGCGAAGCGATTGTGCGTAACTCAAACCCGGAAGTGCCACCATCCAATTTGGTGCATAGGTCGCAACGTTTAGTGCAGCGCCGATTGCCAGCACGCCCAACCATGGTGCAGAGATTTGGCGCACGGTACTCCACACGTCGGAGTAGTTGGCGAAGCGCGGGATCACAAACGCAAAAATGACCACGATCACGACAAGCGCGAGCACCGGACCAACAACTCGCCGAATTCCCCCCGCCGAAGGCTTTCGGGAACTCTGCGGAGGGGTTGGGTTCACTGTGGAATTTGCATTGGATTTAGCTTGGGGATCGGCAGCGCTTTCGATGGAGGGAAAGGTTAGGGCGGATGCCAAGGGTTTTACGGCAATCAGCCTTTGCCGGCACAATCCAAATCAAAAGTGCCAACCGGAAGCGCCAACCGGAAGTTCCAAACCGAAGTGCCATTGGACTATCGATTTGTGGCGGCGCCTAGTGTAGGAATATGACCCCTCCAGCCCAGCACCCTGATCAACAGCCTGTGGCGGGTGCTGCTTCGCCGCTGCGTGTTGCTTTGGTTACCGGGGCGGCTAAGGGCATCGGGCGTGCAATTGCGCGTTCACTAGCCGAGTCTGGGTTTACCGTTGCTGCGCACTATCGATCCTCGAGCGAGGAGGCCGACGAAGTTGTGGGCCAGATTCGCTCGGTGGGTGGCTCGGCGCATTCGTTTCAAGCAGACCTGACCGACGACACCGCAGCGCGACAACTGGTGCAATCAGTGGTTGATGTGCTGGGCGGAGTGCACGTGGTCATCAACAATGTCGGCAACTTCGCGATTGGGCCCTTCGCTACCTACCCCCTTGCGTCGTGGCGGGATATGTTTGCCTCAAATCTTGATTCGACCTTCGCCGTCTGTCAGTCGGCTCTTGTTCATATGCGCGCACAACACTACGGACGCATCGTGAATTTCGGCTATGCCGGAACCAGCCAATTGGCCGCTCGTCCGCAGAGCGTGGCCTACACGATTGCTAAGACTGGCGTGACTCTGCTCACCAAAGCGATCGCTCTTTCAGAAATCTCTCACGGCATCACCGCCAATGTGATCGCGCCAGGGATTATCGAAAATAGCGTCGGTGACCTTCCATCGGTTCCGGCCGGGCGAGTTGGAACCTATGACGATGTTTGTGCGGCCGTGCGGTACTTCGTGAGTGACGAAGCGAACTACGTGACGGGCCAAACGCTTGAAGTTGCGGGCGGCTGGCATCTGTAGGTTCGGATCATGAGGCAATTGACGCGCCTGTCGAGCGGCGGACTGCGTGATTGATACCGGCTTCGGGTCTGTGCGCGTCCCTGCACTAGTGTCGGAAGTCATAGGCGCTACCGAGGTGGTCAGCGCGATTGAAGAACCGATAGGGGCAGCACATGAAAACAAGGACAGCAGTCGTTCGAAACTCCCCGGTAAAACCCGATGTGCAACGTTGGGAGATTGTGGAAGTCGATCTTGAAGCGCCTCGCTCCGGCGAGTTGCTGATCAAAATGGTGGCCTCGGGGCTCTGCCACAGCGATGATCACATCACCACCGGAGACATTCCGGTGGCTACCTATCCCTTTGCTGGCGGCCATGAAGGGGCGGGCATTGTGCAAGAGGTTGGCCCGCACACGCCTGATTGGGAAGTTGGTGACCATGTCGTCATGTCATTCCTGCCCGGTTGCGGACGCTGCCGATGGTGCGCCTCAGGCCAACAAAACCTTTGCGATTTGGGCTCGGATCTACTCACCGGTGCACGCGCAGACGGATCCTTTCGCATGCACTTGGCTGATGGCACGCCGGTCGGCCAAATGTGTGGAATTGCTACGTTCTCGGAGCACACCGTCGCGCCCGTTGCCTCGTGCGTGAAGGTGCCCAAGGACATCCCCTTGGAGAAGGCCTGCTTAGTTGGCTGTGGCGTGGGCACCGGTTTTGGTTCAGCGGAAAACTCGGCGAATGTGCAAGCGGGCGACACCGTGATTGTTATGGGCATCGGCGGGATCGGCATCAACGCCATCCAAGGTGCTTCCTACAAAGGTGCCTCACACGTGATTGCGGTTGATCCCGTGGCGTTCAAGCGAGAAAAGGCTATGGAACTCGGCGCAACCCATGCATTTGCCAACATGGAAGAAGCAACGGCCTTCGCCCAGAGCGTCACCAACGGCCAAGGTGCAGATTCGGCCATTGTTACCGTCGGCATCACAAAGGGCGAACATGTGGCCGAGGCGTTCAATGCCATTCGCAAAGCAGGCACCGTTGTGGTGACCGGTTTGGGTGACTTGATGGAAGTTGGTATTCCGGTGCCGATCAGCATGTTGACCCTCTTCCAGAAGCGCATTCAAGGTTCGCTATTCGGTGAATCCAGCCCATCGAAAGATATTCTGCGCTACCTGGCCATGTACCAAACCGGCAAGCTCAAGCTCGACGAACTAGTTACCCGCACCTACACGCTCGAAACCATCAACGACGGCTATGCCGATATGCACGCCGGTAAAAACCTTCGCGGCGTGTTGATTCACCCGAAGTAACAATCGGTTGGGTTGCTGGCGGTGCATTCGTGTGTCAACAACACGGATGCACCTGCATCAAACGCCGTCGGGCCGACTTCGTCACCCGAACGGTCGGTGCTCTTTTCCAACCGCAAGCCGGGAGTGGGGCCACACCAGTTCGGAGTGGGTTAGCAGTGTGGTTGTAGATGGGTAACAATGCTGGGCGTGAAAATAGCGACGTTGCGAATCAATGGTGGATCCCGGGCTGCACGAATCGAGGATGACTCGGCGGTCTTGCTTGATTCTCCAGATGTTGGTGCGTTGTTGGGTGATGCTCGATATCTTGAGTTGAGGTCGGCAGAGGGTGAGCGGGTTGCGTTGGCGGATTGCGATTTTGCGCCGGTCATCCCCAATCCCGACAAGATCCTGTGCGTTGGATTGAACTACCGCTCGCACGTTTTGGAGATGGGGAACGAGTTGCCCAAGTATCCAACGGTGTTCGCAAAATTCCGAGGATCATTAGTAGGCGCGCATGACAATGTGGTGCTGCCCGCAGTTTCCAAAAGCGTCGACTGGGAAGCTGAACTGACCGTGATCATTGGTCGTGCGGCTCGCCATGTCAGTGTTGCTGATGCGCCGAACTACATTGCTGGCTACACCATCATGAACGACGTTTCTGTTCGCGATTGGCAACGCAGAACTACACAGTTTTTGCAGGGCAAGACCTTTGAATCCTCCACCCCGCTTGGTCCGTGGCTCGTCACTGCCGATGATCCAAGCGTCGCCGGGTTTGCTGTTTCGGGTGCCGACGGGGCCCAGCCCGATGCGCGAACCAAAATCAGTTGCTCTGTCAATGGCGAAGTCCTCCAGGATTCATTCACCTCGGATCTGGTTTTCGATGTTGCCACCATCGTGAGTTACCTCTCAACCGTAATCACGCTGCTTCCTGGTGATGTGATCGCCACGGGAACACCAGGAGGCGTGGGCGCAGGCCGCACTCCGCCACGATTCCTTGCCGACGGCGATGAAATGGAGACCGCGATTGGCGGGATTGGAGCAATGCGGAATCGTTGTGTCCAAGAAGTCTTGGGATGAGCGACTTGACCCTGCTCGGGAGGACGAGCGATCGTTGGCGTAATCGATTCTCTTGGCGTAGGACCCTTCTACAAAAGCGACGCGAACGGTCTCGGCATGCATGCCCGTGAATGGTTGCCGAAGATAGCGAAAACCCGTGAGGCGGCGATCGTTGGAACGCTCCACGGGGCGTCGCTGGATGGGATCGATGCGCGTGTGCATGCACTCGTAGCCCGCACGGTGGAGATTCATGATCGGGAGTGCGTGCAGCTCAACCCGGCTACCAACGTGATGCATCCGCGGGCCGAAGCCATGTTATCCAGTGGAATTGGCACCCGGCCATCACTGGGCTATGCCGGCGCCAAGTACGAGATGGGTCTCGAAGCGGTCGAAGAAATCGAGGTGATCGCAGCTTCGCTGGCAAGGCAGGTGTTCGACGCTAAGTATGCAGAGATTCGTGTTGGTTCTGGTGCGTTGGCGAACCTGTATGCGTTCATGGCAACGTGCAAAGCGGGCGACACGATCCTGGTTCCACCGGGAACCATTGGTGGTCACGTCACCCACAATCAAGACGGTGCCGCCGGCCTATTTGGCTTGAACATCGTCGAGTATCCCGTTGACCCTTCGACGTACACAGCAGATGTCGAGGGCGTTCGCGAAATGGCCCTTCGGCTTCGTCCACGGCTTATCACTATGGGTGGAAGTTTGAATCTCAATCCGCATCCGGTTGCCGCGATGAGCTTGGTGGCACGCGAGGTGGGCGCGGAGTTGCTATTTGATGCGGCGCACGCCTGTGGGATGTTCGCCGGGCGAGTGTGGGCGAACCCGCTCACCGAAGGTGCCGATCTGCTTACCATGAGTACGTACAAAAGCCTTGGCGGTCCACCAGGGGGACTGTTACTCACGAACCGTGCTGATCTGGCTGAGCGTGTGGATGCCATCGCTTATCCGGGATTGACCGCCAATTTTGATACCGGGAAAACTGCAGCCCTGGCGATTTCCCTGCTCGATTGGCTCCAAGATGGTCATGCTTACGCGATCGCCATGGTGGCAACTGCACAAGCCCTCGCTGCGGGACTGCTGGCCCAAGGTATTCCACTGTTCAACACCGCGCACGGACCAACGCAATCGCACCAATTTGCCGTTGATGCACGCGGCTGGGGAGACGGTGACGCAGCTGCACGTCGACTGCGGTTGGCCAATGTGTTGGCTTCGGGAATCGGCCTCCCCGGTCTGAGTGGTCCTGGTGCCGACGGGATGCCGGGGTTGCGGTTAGGTACTCCAGAAATCGTCCGCTGGGGCATGGGCCCGGAGCATATGGAAGAACTCGCGGGACTGATCGCCGATGGTCTGCAGGGCGATCCAAGCCTCGTTGCTTCGCGAACATCAGCCTTTCGCCAACGGTTCACCGCGCTTGCCTTCATGCGCCCTTGATCCCGGCCAAACTCCTCTGTGAACATATTGGGTGGGATTCTCCTGGTAAACAACGTAGAGAATCCCACCCAAACTGGTTCTTCCGGTCACCGGTCTAGCTAGGCAGATCAAACGCGACGATTCGACCGGATGTGGTTTCGGTAACCAAAAGGCGTGTCCCATCGAGGAGGAGGGTGTGCGGACCTTCTAAGCCCGAAGCAAAAATCTGCTCGGCCGGTCGCTTTTCGACCGGCTCTTTCGACGTAGGGAGAGCATCGCTTGGCAGTCGCATGATCTGTCCACTTACGAAGAGTGAGACATACAAATCATCGTTGTACTGCGCGATGCCCGTCGGCGTTACGTGTGCAGGAAAGGGACGCAAGGCGGGTGTTGCTGCGGAGCAAGTGGCGGTGTCCTGTTTGGCGAGCGGCTTGCCCGAAGCATCGCAAACCGGCCACCCAAATGATTGGGGTTGTTTGGAAGCTTTGTCGGCGACTGATTTGAGAATGTTGACTTCATCGAGTGGCTCCAGCGCAATATTGTCGCCAATCTCGGTTGTGGCAATGCGACCATCGGAAAGTACAACGTGCGCATAGGAGTTCTTTAATCCAACGGCGATGGCTGTGGACTGGTTGGTCTGCGGGTCAAACGACCAAAGGGTTCCGCTGCCGGGCTGAGGTTCAGACTCACCAGATGCAGGATTGCCGACGATGTTTCCCGTCGTCTCGTACAGAAACGTTCCGTTGGCGAGGGATGTAATGGTTCCTTCACTGCGTCCATTAAAGGGTAGATCGGCGAGAACAACAGAAACCTCGGGCGCGGCCGTCGCTGCGGGAGGTGTCATCAAGGAAGGCAACGGTGCCGAAGGTAAGGCCAGCTTCACGATTCCTCTACGAACCATGACCCAAACCACGCCGTTGATCCAAGCCACGCCCGTCGGCTTATCGAGACCCTTGGCCAACACCCGCTGCGCCTTAGTCGCCGGATCGATGAGCAACACCCGGCCCGTTGAACCGTTCTCATTGCCCGAGGGTTCCTCGCCGCCAAGTTCCGCCACCAACCACGTGCCACTCGGCCCAAACGCGATTTGTGTAGGCCCGGCCAGCCCTTCGATCAAAACCGTCGGCTTTGGCCCAGATGGTTGAGAATCGGCTGGTCGAGGCTCGATGTTTGTAGGTTTCTGTGTTTGAACGGGCAGCGAAGATTCCGATGTCCGCGTGGTCCCACCACACGCTGCCGCAGCCAACGAACCAACCAGACAGAGTGCGACGCCAAGGGCTAACCCTCTCGATGGACTAGGACTGGTCACGAATAAGAACCTACAGCTACCCAGATTGTTCGGAATCTGGGATCGTCGGGTTGTTGGTGCTATGCGAACGTGGTTGGGGGCAGGTGCTAGCTGGTTCCTCGGTTTTGGGGTCGCTCAACCCTAAGGCGGTGGTCTTTGGCTCACGCGTGTTTGATCCTCGGATGCTCAAGTGAAGGCTTCAGAGATGCGGAGTTTCGGCCGATAGCTGGCTCATCTATTCGTATTTGGGTTCAGACTAGGCACAACGGCTCAAGTTCGGTACGCTATGAAGAACGTCACTGCCTGGCCTAAGCGGCCAAAAGGGAGAACCAAATGAAGCGCATGCTGTCGACCGATGATCTGGCCCGAGACGATCGTTTCGTCCGCACGCGTATCGAAGACCGAATGTTTGATCCTCGCAATGGCATGATCTCCCCCGAAGCCCGTAAGCGTGGAGGTTTCAAGGTCGATGATCCCGAGGCGCCTGATGCGGCCCGTCGGCTCATGCATGGCATTTTCACCGGTGAAATTCAGGCCCTCGAAGGTGCCGGGCGAACTTGTTATGACTACGAAGTTGGCAACGGCCCCGATGAAGTTCCTTTTGAACTGAAGCTCGATATGGCCCGCCAATGCTGGGACGAAGCCCGCCATTGTGAGATTTCCATCAAGCTTGGCGAACACATGGGATCTGAAGTTGGCGAATTCGCCGAGCAGACCACCCTGTTTGAAGCCGCCTGCAACGCCGATCCAATTTTGCGACTCGCTGGGGTGAACCGTGCCCTTGAAGGACTCGCCATTGATGTATTCAACACCATGCGCGATTTCGGTGCGGGAACCGGCGATCCCGTGCTGTTCTTCTGTGAAGACTGGATGTTGGCCGACGAAGTAACCCACGTAAAAATGGGCTCAGATTGGTTGCGCAAAATCACGGCGAAGGATCCTGAACGCCAAAAGAAGGCACTGGAATTCCAGAAGGCCGTCGACAAGTTGTTCTCCTACGGTGGCTTCCGTGGTGAGCAAGAGGAAAACCCTGTGCACCTAGCAAAGAACTTCCGTCGTCTTGCTGGCTTCAACAACGAAGAGATCGACGAGATCGTTGACTCAGCCGCCGCAGCCTTCGAAGAGGCCAAACAGCGCCAAGCCGACATTCGTGCTGCGCTTGCTGCCTCCACCGGAAAAGAACTCGTTTCCGCTTAGGACCTCGTGGACCGTGTAAGCAGGTGGGGTCGTCGAGGCGGTTTGTGGCCGAATTGATTGCGCTTCCTGCGACGACAAGGATGACAAGGTAGCCCTCGTCAAAACAAAGATTCCGCTAGGCGGGTTTTGTTAGCCCTCGTAGGTGTTCGACGGGGGGCTGATTGCGGCGAGGGTGGTGGCGGTGAGCTTCGGTAGATCGTCGCTGTTGGAGTTGGCGAATACTCCTGTTGCTCGAACCCATTCACCTTGTGTGCCGCTGGGGCCGGGAGTGTTACTTGTACCAATGGGGAGTTGCACCTGGACCTGCGCGGCCACGGCA
>JAYSVF010000395.1:0-5826 GCA_043718695.1 Acidimicrobiia bacterium
AAAGATCGACAGGTCAGATCAATCTGGCAGACCGGAGTGACCAGGAGGCGAGCTGGCACCATACAGATCAAGCTGGCAGACCGAGTGACCAGTCAGATCGAGTGACTAGGAGACTGGTGCACAAATGCGACTGGATTGCTAATTCCGCTCTGTTTTCGCAGTTCGTGACTTGTCTAAGTCGCATTGTTCACCACTCTCCTATAACTAGGAGGCGAGGATGGCTCGGGCTACGAGGTCGGTGCCGAAGGCGGTGAGGATGGCTAGGTAGAGAAAGCCAGTCGCCGCCATCACGGCTGAGTAGAACCGTTCCTTGAGGGCCAGGTGGGTCACGAAACCGAGAATGCCAGTAGTAAGTGCGCAGGCTACCCAGAACCATCCGAGCATGCCGCCGTAGCTATCGGAAATAGTGCCGTTGAGGACCGAGATCATGCCCGTAGGCACCAGCAACAATGCGACTTCGAGTGGCCAGATTCGGAGCAGCCAGGTGTTCAGTTCGCCAATGGGCTTGCGGGAAAGACCGGGCTGTACGAGGTACCAATGGCCAAGCAACATGGCGTCGGTGACGGCACCAAGGAACAGTGCGCCAACCAGGGTGCGAGCAAGGGCCAACCAATGGTTCCCGCCGCCTGCCCATCCAGCAGCGACGAGTCCAATGAACCCAATGGCCGGTGCGATGAGGTCTAGCACCGGAGGGAACTCGGGGCCATCGACCATCTCGTTCTCAACTTCGGCGGAAAGGCGGCCGAACTGGTCACGCATTTCCATCGTTGCCGTTGCTATTTCCCCGCCGAGCGCTTCGAGGTTTTCGAGGGCCTCAAGCGGATCCAAAACACGGGAGTTCTTCGCAGCATTTTTTGCCGATGCTGCCCGAGCAAGGGCCGCGGCAATCGCATCGCCACCCTGAAGACCCGCAGGAATGCTGACCCTGCCCGCACCTTCCGCCGCCGCACTGAAGGTTCGTGACGCACCTCCATTAGCGATTACCCCAGTCTTTTCGATGGCGGACAATTGGTTCACGGTCGCACCAAAATGATCGGTAGCCGTATTTCGTGGCGAAGTTCCCGGTGTATCAACTCGTTGGGTGCTAGCAGAATCGATGTTGGTTTTCTCGACCACCAAACCAGAACCCACCGACCCAGAACTCGCGGAATCCGCAACAGCTTTCGCTGCAGCAGTTTTGGCCATCATGGATTGTATGCGTGCCTTCTTTTTCTCTGAGGCTAAGCGTTGCTCGCGAACACCGGCTTTGCGACGAAGGAAAGAAACGACGAACGCAAACGTGGCAGCAAGGGCAACACCAACCGAAGCAGCATCGCGAACCGGTACCACCTCAGTAAAACGCGAAGCAGCCACGGCACCGATAGCCACGATGGCAAAGGTCAAACGCAGCAGCCACCCATACCCAAGACCTACCAAGCGATGCCGGGTAGTTATCCACAAAAATGCCAGCCCACCCGTCGCCCATTGCAAAAGCACGGTGGCACCATCAAGGCGAATCATAGGTACACGTAGCTAGAGGATGAGAGGTTGAAAGACAAAGGGTTCGAGCAACAAGACAACGCGGGCTACGCCTCGACCGTCATCAACCGATGGTCGGCAAAGTTGAGGGAGCGAGGACCATCGACCGTGGCGACAACGATGTCTTCGAGACGGGCACCAAAACGGTTGGGGATGTAGATGCCGGGCTCAACCGAGTAGGCGTGGCCAGCAGCAAGCTCGGTACGATTTCCTGAGACCATGTAGGGGTCTTCGTGCTCCTCCATCCCAATGCCGTGCCCGGTTCGGTGGATGAAGTATTGGCCAAATCCCGCATCGTCAATGATCCGTCGTGAAGCCTGATCCACTCCTTCGCACGGCGTGCCCACGGTTCCAGCGGCCACTCCAGCGGCTTGGGAGGCCATCAGCACGTCATACAGTTCGGCGAACTCTGCGGTTGGTTCGCCGGTATACACGCAACGGGTGATATCGGAGCAATAGCCGTTCATGGTGCCACCGAAATCGGTGAGCACTACTTCTCCGGCCTTGATCACCCTAGGCCCAGGATGGTGATGGGGGCTGGCCGCATTTTCACCGCCGGCCACGATCGCGAAGTTCACCTTGTCATGGCCTTCGGCTAGTAAGCGCGCAGATATATCTGCAGAAACTGCTGCTTCGGTGCGCCCAATCAACGGAATTTCTCCACCGTGCAACTGAGCCGCCACCCGATCAGCAGCCAAACCCGCAGCAGCCAATGCCGCAATCTCCGCCACATCTTTCACAGCGCGAATAGGCGAAGTCACCTGTGAAGCCTGACGCCACGCAGCGCCGGGAAGCAGCAATTGCAGGTCAATCATGAATGTGGCCCAGCAACGATCGCTGATTGCCAGGTTCTTTCGCTTGCCAATTAACTCCGCCACAATTTTTGTTGGTGATTCGAGCTCGGTCCATGGGCGCAGCGCAAACAGATCCGGGTCTTGATCTACCCGAGGAGCCTCAAGCGCCGGGACAACCAATGTGGGGTGATCATCGACCGGCAACACCAGCATGGTGAGTCGCTCGAGCGGCATGGCCTCATAACCAGTCATCCACGGGAGATCCGCCCCCAGCGAGAGCAACAGTGTGTCAACACCGGCTTCGAGCATGGCCGTCCGCACCCGGGCTAGGCGAAGTTTGCGGGCGAACCGGGAGTCGTCGTTGATGGAACCAGTTGAGCGAGAAGCCGAGCCGTATGACATAGCCCAAGCCTTGCACGGCCACAGCCCTAGCAGCGACCAAGCAGGGTATTCCGGATCCACCTTTGGGTAGGTCGTTGTCCACAACCACCGCTCCCAACCTCACCCCACCCAAGTGCAGATCTAGCTCGTTTGGTCGGACAAGATCGCTGGTCCGCCAGATAATCCGAACCGGGGCCAGCGACTCAGACCACGGGAGCCACCGGCCAGATCCCGAGGCACCACGGGCTCCACTACCCATGGTGCCCTCAAAATGGGCGAAACAGCAGCCGGGGCTCCCTTGCCAACAACCGCTGAGCCGCATGCGCTTCCGTCGTAACTGAACGCACGCCGCTCAGGAGATTGAACCGGGTAAAGCGTAACGAATTCGGTTGAAAATTGTACCTAGGCGAACACCTAGTTTTTTGTTCTTTTCCATTCCAGACTTCAACCAGACTCACTCCAGACTCGACCCGTTCATATTTACGTTTCACCTGCATAACGGCAGCTTCTGGCCAAACTGCACATTGCCGACGTCGATACGTCAAGATAGAAGGGTGAGTGCGAACACGTTCTTGCCTGGGCCTCCTAGCTTGCAAATCGTTTCGCGTCACCAACCCGAGGCGGATTCCGGGTCCGCCGGCGAACTCCACCCCAATGCCGAGCACGAAACCGGTACCGCACCGCACCGAGTGGTTGCTAACCCTCCACAACACCAGCAAACCTACCGTCGAACCCCGTTCGCCGATGGAGCTCCCGTGGCCGAACGTCTGGTAGTCATCGATCGATTTCGCGGCATTGCCCTCATAGGCGTTGCGGCGGTGAACCTCTCGGTCTTCGTGAGTGATGCTGGCTCCGGAACCTCGCACTCCGCGCTCGACCGGGCCTTGTACTGGCTGAACTTCACCTTTCTCAACGGCAAATGTTTCCCGATCCTCGCCGCGGTTTTTGGCTACTCGCTGGGCTTACAACTGCAACGCCCCGGGAATGTTCATGGACACCGACGGGTCTTCAAACGTCGACTGTTCGCACTGGGAATTCTTGGACTCGCACACGGGCTTCTTCTCTATCGATTCGACATCCTTCTGGCCTATTCGCTACTTGGTATGTGCACCTACTGGCTTCGCCATATTCATTGGCGTTCCCTTGTTGGTCTCTGCAGCGCGCTCCTCGTCAGCGGAGCCTGGCTGTTAAACGGTTCGGGTATTGATCCAAATGGATTGGTTCGTATCGGCCCATCGCTCGCCATCAACCGCTACCGCTACGGTTCGCTTCCACAACTCATCGATCTCCACATTCGTAACTTCAGTGCAAACTTTTCTCGTGAAGTTGTGGCCCAATGGCCCTTTGTTTTAGGAATGCTTCTGCTCGGCGTGTTTGCCGAACGGTTTGATTTCGCACGACAATCCACAAACCGTGCGCGCTGCGCATTGATTGGTGTTGGAGCGAGTGCTGCAGTGCTCACGGTGCTCATCGATGTTGGCTCCCCTTCAGCGTCTTCTGCGCACTGGCTGGCGATACTCAACACCGCTCTACAACCGTTGATGTCGCTCGGCGTGATCGGCGCGGTGATGATCTGGTGCAATCGATCATCAAGAACCTTGGCAATCGACGCGTTTGGACGCATGTCCCTCAGTTGCTATCTGGCCCAATCAGTCGTGTTTTCCCTCACGCTGTACGGGTTCGGATTTGGGTTGTTTCGATGGTTCAGCCCAACGGTTCAGGTCTTCTACCTTATGGGTGTTGTGACTGTTCAGGTGTACGTCGCTCGTTTCATCATGACCCGCTATCGCCGAGGCCCGATTGAAGCTCTGGTTGATGAATGGTCGCACCGCTCACCAAAGCTGCGCGGTCAAGCACACTCAGACGTGCTTGGAACTGCTCGGCCCGTTTCGAACCTGCTCGAACCCCATTCCGCAAAGACCTAAGCGATCTGAGTAGAAACTGAGATCGCTTGGGGCTTCCTCTCGCCGAGCACAACCAAGCTGGTTTGGGATGAATTGGGATGAAAAGGACAACTTGAGCGTCAAGCCGAAGCACCGAGGAACAGTGGCCAGAATGGGAACCGTGAAGGTGCCGCGTGGTCCCACAAGCCAAGCACTACCAATTGCACTGGTGGTCCTTGCCACAATTGGACTGCCCGGACAACAAGCGAACGGTGCCGCCCTGTGCCCACCAAGCCGGTTTCGTAGCTCTCCGCCGCTAGTTATTGCCCATGCGAGTAGCGATTACTTTGGGCCACCGAACACCGTTGAGATGCTTCGCGCAGCGGTGCGGGCTGGGGCCGATGTGGTCGATGCCGATGTTCGGGTTACGGCCGACGGCATACTTGTAGCTGCTCATGATGATGACCTAGCCGGTGTGAGTAACGGCAAAGGTTCGCTACGTACACAGACCTTCTCGGCACTTCGCAAGCTGGATTTCGCCTGGACGTGGAAGGACTCTCGCAGTAGATACTCGCTTCGGAGCAAGGGCGTGCGAATCCCCACAATCGAAGAAATTCTCAAAGCCTTTCCGAACCGACGGGTTTCTTTGGAGTTCAAAGTAACGGGAGGTGAGGAGACGCTGTGTCGGTTGGTTCGGCGGTTGGGCAGAACAAACGATGTGTACGTAGGTTCTGCCGGGGATGCGGCAGTCGATGCTTTCAAACCTATCTGCCCCGAAGTGGCAACCACGGTTACCGATGCCATGGTCCCAATTCTCAGGGCAGCTCAAGCAAGCGGTAAGGCGTGGTGTGCACCGGTTTCCATAGGCCAACCACCATTTTTTCGGGGTAACGGCAGCTTCGTTTCAAAAGCATCGGTCGATTGGAACCACGCCCATGGCTTGGCGGTCTATACCTGGACCATCGATTCCGAAAAGGATCTTCGCGTCGCCCTCGCCGCAGGGGTTGACGCGGTCTACACGGGCCGGGCCGATCTAGCCCGCAAAATCTTCGGCAAACGCAGGTAGCTATTGCGCGTTATCGCCGGGAGCTGAGCGTTACCTGTACCGGGCCGACGGGGACCGCAGCGGCATCGGCACCGGCTTTGGCGTGAAAGCTTGAACGGGTCAACGGCGAGGCTTCAACGTGAGCGAAGCCTAGCGATTGACCGAAGGCGCGCAGATCATCGAATTCCTCAGGCGTCCACCAGCG